>DATFWZ010000650.1:0-27209 GCA_035258765.1 Gemmataceae bacterium | reverse complement strand
TGTCGCGGTACTTGAAGGCCTCCTCCAGCCCGGAGTACAGGTTCGTATCCCCGGTCGGCTTGATCGCGGTGATGGCCTTGTGCACCCGGTCGATGCTCTTGTCCTTCTCGTACGGGATCCAGTCCATCGTCTCGAAAAGGTGTTGCGCTTTGCTCGAAAAAACGATCATTTGGAACTTTTCGAGATCCGGCAGCGATCGCATCACCTTGCACACCGTGTCGCGGACGCCGGGCCACTTGTCCGGGGCCGTGGTGTTCTCGTCCACCCGCTCCATGCTCCCGGACATGTCGATCAGGAAGACCACGTTCTTCCCGGTCATGGCGATGCCGGCGAACTTGTTCTCGGTCTCGATCTGCAGCTTGTTCACCTTGTCCGCGAGCTTGGCCTTCGTCCCTTGCAGGTCGACGATGGTGACGTTGGCCTCGTCGAGCTTCGTCCGCTCGGCCTTGACGTCCTTTTCCAGCTGATCGATCCGGGCCTGCATCTTCGACATGTCCCCGACCGACCGCGTCACCTCGTCGAGCTTCTTCTCGGACTCCTTCAGCTTGCTCTCGAACTCGGTGCGGGCCTTCTCCTTGTTTCGCACGAGCACGTCGAGGTCGTTGACCAGCTTCTTGGCCAGTTCGAGCTGCTGGTTGAGGTCCGACATCTCGCCCCGCTTCTTGACCAGCTCGGCGTCGGTCGCGGTGAGCTTGTTGGTAAGCCCCTTGATCGTCTTGTCGAGCGTGTCCGCCCGGGTCATGGCGACCGCCAGATCCTCCTTCGACTTGCTCAAGTCCTCCTCGACGAGGGCCAGGTGCTTCGCATCCTTGTCCCGCTCCTGTCGCATCAGGGCCAGTCTGTTGTTGAGTTCGTCGATCGTCGCAGCGAGCTTTTCGGCGTTGGCGAGGCGCAAGGCCGCGAGCTTCTCCGACTCGTCGAGCTTTCCACGAGTCTCGGTCAGGAGTGTGGTCGCATTGGCCGCCTCGTCAGAGATGATCCCCGCCTCGCGGGTCTTGAGCAGCCACAGGAGTGTGACGCACCCGAGCGCGCAGCAGAACACGTCGAGCATCCACATCGTGACCAGGGTCGGCGGACGGTTGCGGCGCATCGGTGAGTCCCCTGTCGTTTCGCGGCGAGCCGGAGGCGAGCTTACTGCAGGGTATGTTGCGAGCGATTTGGGAACAGCCGGGTGTCCGGCCGGGGCGGCAGGGGGATGGTCGTGTCCAGGTGGGTCCGCGGGAGCTCCCCGGCTGACCAGCGTTCGACGAGATTTACCGCGGCGGCGGCTGCCGCTTCCGGATGCAGCACGCGGACGCTCGACCGCTCGGCCATGTTCTGGTGGAGGGCAGCGGCCAGACCGGGCAGCCGGCCGGCGTCGTGCGTCAGCCACGCGGCCCGTGGGGGATCATTGTCGCCTTGCGGACACAAGAGCTTTCGCATCTCGTCCGCGGCCAGGCGGGAGAGGGGGCTGCAGAACGCGTCCAGATCGGCCGGGGCGTGGACGAGGTCCTGGAACCAGTGCGTGGAGCGGACGCTGATCGATACCCGCTGCCCGGTGCGGGCCCGGTCGATGGCGTCCTCGATCTGGTCGAACAGCATCTGTTCCACTTCGGCGTTGTCCCGCGGGTCGCGGCGGCAGAGGCGCACGCACCGGTCCGAAAGCGCGTCGAGCAACCGCTCCCGCCATTGCCGCACGCTGAGGCGCGGCAGGACGGCGGTCGCGGTGGTTCGCACCTCGTCCTCGGAGATGCGGACGGCGGTGGCGGTCATCGCGTGCTCGTCGGCGTCCACGATCAGGACGGAGGTGGTCGAGATCGATCGCCCGGGGCGCGCCGACTCGGACGGGTCCTCGCGCTGGCCGTAGAGGTAGTGCGTCGCCCGCTCGGCGGCGAGGGCGAGCGGCGTCGTCGCGGTCCCGCGAACCTTGAGTTTCGCTTTTTCCGCCAGCCCGACGAGTTTGTTCACTTGCGCGAGGCTCAGGTAGGTGGGCACCGCGAGAGATAGCCCATCGTGCCCCTGGCAGGCGGCGCGGAGGCGGTCGAAGGCGAGGGCGACGGCCGCGTCCGCGGTCAGCGAGTAGCGGCCGGCCTTCCACTCCTGCGGCTGGCCCAGGTAGGGCAGGTAGCCGGCGCAGAGGGCGTGCGGCAGTTTTCGGCTGACCGCGTAGGCCCCGCGGCCGATCTCGGGGGCCCGCTTCTCCAGCGAAACGGCGAGCACCAGGTCGGTGTGCGGGTCGTCGAGCGGGAACAGCTTGTTCCGCGTGACCTTCCCGTGCGCGGCCCGGGCCCGGCCGGCGTTCAGGTCCACGCCCAACGGGCCGTGGTCCACACTCACCTCCGTTGACTTCCGGCTCCAGTTCACCCAGGCCATGGTGTCCCTCATTCGGTCCGTGGGGCGGGTCCGGGTCAGTCGTTCTGCAGGTACGCGGTTTCCGGCTCCGGGTCGTACAACCGCAGGAGCAGGTGCTCCTGGCAGTACGCCTGGCTGTCGATGATGAGCAACTCTTCCGCCCGCTGCACCGCGTGCAGGAGGAACATGAGGACGACGCTCAGGGCCAGGGCGACAAAGGTGCAGTCGAACGCGATGCCGAGCTGGTCGGACACCTGCTGGATGAAGTCCGCGTCGCGCTGGTTGCCGGCCTTGCTCATACCCCCGGCCAGCCCGCGGACCGTGCCCAGGAACCCGATGGCCGGGATCGCCCACGCCAGGTAGGTGATCGTGCTCATGCTGGTGACGAGCCGGTTCTGCTCGACATCCGCTTGATTGCGCACCACCTCGCCGACGTCCACGGCCTTGCGGCTGACCGCGAACTTGGTTAGCGCCATCTGAATCATCTTCGACAGGATGTAGGGCCGCTGGCGAGTCGTGGCGTCGATTTTTCGGGCCAGTGGGCGGGCGTCCTCGGGGAGGATGCGGGCCCCCTCGTCGGTCGGGAGCAAGTCGAGCTGAAACGCGGCCCGCTGCCGGAGCACCTCGCGGTAGCGGTTCAGGAGCATGAACCCGGCCCAGGTGAAGCAGAGGTAACAGGCGATCTGCTCCGGGCCGAGCAGGAGCTTCGCGAGGCGCTGCGGGGTCCAGCGTTCCCAGTATTGCGGGGAGTTTTCCGGTGGGGCGGCCCAGTGCCAGAGCGGAACCGCGATGCCGCCGACCAGGACCAGGGCCAGAACCAGCCAAAGCCACTCACGATGCGGCTTTTGCGACGGGGTAATCGACATGCGGCGGGGTCTCGCGAGTCGGGCGGCCCTCGCCCTTCGGCCCCGCGGCGGGTCTCGCGCCCGGGACGAAAAGACGATCGGTACTATTCTTGAAGGATCGTCAACCCGGTGCAAGTATGTTTTGCCGTCAACAGGTGATCCAGGTGAAGTAATCGGAAGTCGCGGTTACACTTGATACCCGTCGCCCGACCCGTGCCCCTGGAAAATTCCCGCCATGCGACACATTTTCATCCTGCTCGCCTCCGCGGCCGCGACGTTCGCTGCCGAGCCGGCCTTTCCCAAGTTCAAGGTCCAGGAGATCGCGACCGACTTGACGGTCGGCTACGCGGTCGTCGTCGCGGACATCAACGAGGACGGCAAGCCGGACATCGTCGTGGTCGATAGCGAGCGCGTCGTCTGGTATGAAAATCCAACCTGGAAGGTGCGCACGATCATTTCGAAGGGAAAGACCAAGAAGGACAACGTCTGCATCGCAGTCCACGATATCGATGGGGACGGGCACCTGGACCTCGTCCTCGGGGCGGACTGGAAGCCATTCAACACCAAGGAGGGGGGGACGTTGCAGTGGCTTAAGCGCGGGAAGACGTTGGACGAGGAGTGGACGGTGTACCCGATCGCGGAGGAGCCGACGGTCCACCGGGTGCGGATGGCGGAGATTGACGGCAGCGGCAAGCCGGCGATCATCCTGGCCCCGCTGATGGGCCGCGACTCGTCGGCGAAGGGGAATTGGATGGACGGCAGGCCGGTGCGCATCTTGGCGTTCCCAATCCCGAAGGACCCGATGAAGGGGCCGTGGAAGCCGGTAGTGCTGTCTGAGGAGTTGCACGTGGTGCACAACATTGTGCCGATGTCGCAGCCGACTGCCTCGGGACCACAGACGATCTTGGCCGCAAGTTACGAAGGCGTGTCAACGGTAACATTGGAGAAAGCAACTTGGACAACCAAGCGAGTTGGCGAGGGCAATCAAGCAAATCCCAAGGGGAATAGAGGCAGCAGCGAGGTCAAACACGGAGCCCTGAAAATCTCCAAGCCTTACGTCGCCACCGTCGAACCTTGGCATGGGAATGAAGTCGTCGTCTACACATCACCGGCCCAGGAAAATGGCCTGTGGAATCGCATAGTCGTCGACGACCACCTCCGCTGGGGCCACGCCGTCTGGTGCGCCGACTTGGATGGCGACGGCGACGAGCAAATTGTCATCGGCGTCCGCGACAACCCCGGGAAGGGGGACACCTTCACCGAGAAGTGCGGCATTCGCATCTACAAGGCCACCGACGGAGTCGGCAAGAAGTGGGCGCGGGAGATCATCGAGGACGGCGGCGTCGCGGTCGAGGACTTGACCGTGGCCGATCTGAACGGCGACGGCAAGCCGGACATCATCGCGGTCGGCCGGGGCACGCACAACGCGCGGATATACTGGAACCAGGGAAAGTGAAGTCATCTTGAGTCTCGAATTCGCCGAGCCCTGGTTTTTACTTCTGCTGCCCGTTCCGGTACTGCTCTGGCTGTGGCGGCGGCGGAGCCGGCGGGCGGCCCTGCGCTACCCGTCCATCCGATTGCTCACCGGCATACCGCGCGCCCGCATCCCGAAGAGTACTGGCGAACTCCTTCGACTCCTCGCCCTCGTCGCGGTCGTCCTGGCCCTGGCCCAACCGCGGACTCCGGACCTGCGCACACGCATCCCGGCCGAGGGCATTGCCATCGTGTTCGTCCTCGACACGTCGGGGAGCATGCAGGAGACAACGTTCGTCTGGGACCCCGGGTCGCCGCCGGTGACGCGGGCCGAGGCCGCCCGGCGGGCGTTCCGCTTGTTCATCGCCGGCGGGGACGGGCCGGACGGCACCCACTTCGACGGCCGCTCGACCGAGCGCGGGACTGACGCCGTTGGCCTCGTTACCTTCTCCAACTGGCCCCACCCGGTCTGCCCGCCGACCATGAATCACTCGGTCCTGCTCACCATCCTCGACAACGTCCGCCCGGCGGGTGCCCGCGACACAGCGACCAACATCGGCGACGCGATCGCCGAGGGGATCAATCGGCTCGATCGCGTGACCGCCCGCAAGAAGGTGCTCGTCATGTTGAGCGACGGGGAGCACAACCTCGACCTCTCCGACCCGGAGCGGCAGCCGCTCAAGCCGCGACAGGCCGCGTCTTTGGCCGCGAACCTGCAAATCCCGATCTACACGATCGACGCGGGCGGCGACCCGCCGCTCGACAACCCGGACGTCGCCAAGCAGCGCCTGGCCGGCCGGCACATCAACGAGGCGGTGGCCGAGATGACCGGCGGCAAGTCGTTCACCGCCAACGATGGGCACCAGCTGCTCGAAGTCTGCCGGCAGATCGACGCGATGGAGCGCTACCCGATGCCGGCCCCGGTCTACCGGCGTTACCATGAGTATTACCCGTGGCTGGCGCTCCTCGCCGCGGCGCTTGCGACCCTGGCCTTCGGGCTCGAACAGACGGTCTGGCGGCGCGTTCCGTAAACGCCGCTCGTACCCCTCTCCACCGTAAAGCCGGGGGAGAGGGGAATAGCCTGCGTCCGAGCGTCGGTAACGGCAAACGAATCTCCAAGCGGGCCGCTGCGTCTATCACCGCGAACTCCGGAGTCGATCCATGATCCCCCGCTTCGTCACGCTTGCATCGCTCCTCCTGATGGTCGCCTCCGTGACCGCCGCCGGGGACTGGCCGCTCCATCGCGGCAATGCCGTCCAGACGGGGGTCACGGACGAAAAGCTGCCGGACAAGCTCGCCGTCCGCTGGGAGTTCAAGACCAAGGACACGATCGAGGCGACGCCGATCATCGTGGACGGGGTCGTCTACATCGGCTCCTACGACAAGGCCTTCTACGCGATCGACTTGAAGACCGGGCTAGAGAAGTGGAAGGCACAGCTCAGCGATGCCAAGCGCGGGGCGCCCATCAAGGCGCCGGCCGGGTACAAGGACGGCCGAATTTACGTCGGCGACGCGGACGGCAAGGTCTACTGCCTCGACGCGGCCAAGGGCTCGGTCCTCTGGACGTTCGACGACGACATGCAGACTGGCGAGATCACGGCCGCGCCGAATTTCGCGGGCGACCTGATCCTGATCCCGACCCATAATTCGAGCCTCTACGCGATCAGCAAGGAGGGCAAGAAGGTGTGGGAGTTCAAGATCGAGGGGCCGATTTACGGCGGCGTCGCGGTCGCCGACGGGTACACGTTCCTGGCTGGGTGCGACAGCCTGATGCACGTCATCGACGTCAAGGACGGGAAGGAACTGGGGAACGTGGACCTGAAGGGCCAGTGCGGGTCGGCGGCCGCGGTGCTCGGCGACCGGCTGTACGTCGGCACCATGTCCAACCAGGTGTTGTCGGTCAACGTGAAGAAGCTCAAAGTGGAATGGGAGTTCGAGTCCCAGAAACGGAAGCAGGCGTTTTACGGGTCGGCCGCGGTGACCAATGACCTGGTCATCATCGGCAGCCGCGACAACAAGGTCTGGGCCATCGACCGGAAGACCGGCAAGGAGCGCTGGAGCTTCATCACCGACAACAAGGTGGACGCCTCGCCCGTGGTCGCGGGTAACAAGGTGTACGTCGGGTCGTTTGACAAAAAGCTCTACGTCCTCGACCTCAAGGGGCAGAAAGTCGAAGACTTCGAACTGGACAGCGCGATCCTGGGCTCGCCCGCGGTCGCCGACGGGTGCGTGGTGGTCGGGAGCGAAAAGGGGACGCTCTATTGCTTCGGGGCGAAATAGAGTGTTGAGGGTCCCGGACGACGCCTACCTCCCGGCTGTGAACAGTCGGAGCCCACCCGTCTCCGGGCGGCCGAACGTGTAGAAGGCCTTGAGCTCGAAGTGGACAATCACCTTCACCAGTAGCTCCGCGTCTTCCTTCTTGCCCACCTCAAATAGTGGCCGCGTGTCCTCGTAAACCCACCACGCGTCCCGCACCTTATTCACTTTCAAGCGGTCGGGACGAATGGACACCTTCGGCACTCCGAATGGCTCGATGTGGATCGGCAATTCGTCCGCGAGGAACAATGGCACGCGGGACTCGCCGATGCGGGCCACAGCGTTCACCCTCGCGTCGCGGATCGCCTTCATCGCGGCCCGGCCCGCCGATTCCGCCGATCCGAACCGGGCGAATTCATCGTCGCCTTGCGATAAGGTCCACTCCCCCGCCTTGTTGCGGGCGAGTTGCAGCTTGCCGGCGTCGATCGTGAATTTCGGGCCGACGTAAACATTGCCCGGTAGTAACACGCTCGACTTGGACACGTCGCTGGCAACGGCGAGGGGAGATGAGGGGGGTGGCTGTGCCGTCCGGTCGAGGGCCGCCTGCCGCGGATCGAGAAGCGGGTAGAGCATGGTCGGGCGCGGGGAGCCGATCACGCCCATCTGGTTGAATCCGTACTTCCAGAACACGACGGCCGCCCGCCTCGCGGCGTCCGCGTCGGTGCCGAAGTCGTAGAGGGCCTTGGCCCCGTCGGTGAGCGCCCAGGCCCCGCCGACGGCCTCGGCCCGGATCGACCGGGCGACGATTGGGAAGAAGACCATTTTGCCGTTGGCCGCTTTGGGGGCTTTGCCGTCCACGAGCCAGTATTCGAACGGCGGTCGCGCGCCGGGGACGGTCCCAAGCTGGTTCGCGCGCAAATCCTGAATGACGCGGGCCGCGTCCATGGCGGAATCGCGGTCGGGACCGAAATCCCGCAACACTTCCGTTCGCGTCTGGAGCAACCACCGACCCTCGAAGCGCTTGACGGTGACCGCGTCCGGGTCGAACGAGCGCAGGTCTTCCTTGAGGCCTTTAACGTCTTCGTCTCGTTTCCGGGCAATGTCGGCCGGAGAGGGGGGTTTGTCGCGGATGGGCCCGGGGAGGGAAGTCGGAATGCCCTTGACGGGCGGGGCCGACTGGGCGAACGCGATCCCGGATATCCAGGCCGCCATTACGACCGCCAATCCTTGGCGCTTCATGCGGATCCCTCCGTCTAGCCCACCGGTCCGTCACTTGTTTCGGGCGAGTATCCCCCGGGACCCGAGAAAAAACCAGACGGGGATGGGGGATGGCCTGTCGGAAGTGGTTCGTACTTGATATCTTCCCGTTTCCGGCCCACAATACTAGTGACTTGGCCGAAGCTCCCGCCAGTTATCCCACCTGCCTCGCCCCTCTCGGAGGACCCACCTGATGCCAACCCGCTTCTCTCGTTGGCTTTTCCTCCTCGCCGTGGTTGCCGCGTCCGCCTCGCCCGCGTTCGCCGACCTGTACGGCAAGGCCCAGGCCCCGACCGACCCGACACCGCTGCCCAAGCCGACCGACATCCAATCGTTGACGGTCTACCCGACCAGCCTGACCATCCGCGGCATGGACGACGCGGCCCAGCTCATCGTCACCGCGATGCTCAAGGACGGCCGGCTGCAAGACCTGAGCGGCGACGTCGAGTACGGCGTGGCCGACGGCAAGACGGCACGCGTCCTGCCGACCGGGCGGGTCATCCCGCTCGCCAACGGCAGTACCGAGTTGATCGCCAAGTTTGGCGACAAGTCGGTCACCCTGCCGGTCGCCGTCAAGCACGCGGATGAGAACCTGCCGATCAACTTCCCGAACCAGGTCGTCCCCGTGTTCACCAAGCTCGGCTGCAACTCGGGCGGCTGCCACGGGAAGGCCAGCGGGCAGAACGGGTTCAAGCTCTCCCTCCTCGGGTACGAGCCGGAAGTCGACTACGCGGCGCTGGTCAAAGAAGCTCGCGGGCGGCGGCTCATGCCCGCGGCGCCCGACTCGAGCCTGCTCCTGCTGAAGGCCACCGGCACCGTTCCGCACGGTGGCGGCAAGAAGATGGACCGGGACTCGGACGAGTACCGCCTCGTCCGCCGCTGGGTCGCGGCCGGAACACCGTACGGACAAGACGCCGACCCGACGGTCACGAAGATTACCGTCTACCCGGAACACCGTGTGATGACCCGGCAGAACAAGCAGCAGTTCGCCGCGTTCGCGCACTACTCCGATGGGACTATCGAGGACATCACCCGCCGGGCGCAGTACGACTCGAACGACCAGGAGATCGCGACCGTTGACGCGGCCGCCCTGGTGCGAACCCTGGGGCTGAGCGGTGAGGCGGCGGTCATGGCCCGTTACCAGGGTCACGTCGCCGTGTTCCGGGCCACGGTCCCCCTTGGCGCCAAGGCCCCGGACTGGCAATTCCCGGCCCAGACAGTCGTGGACACGTTCACGGCGAAGAAGTGGAAAGACCTCGGCCTTGCGCCATCGGAGGTCGCAGGCGACGAAGTGTTCATCCGCCGCGTTTACCTGGACCTGACCGGCACGCTGCCGACGCCGAAGCAGGTGCTCGACTTCACGTCCGACAAGGACCCGAAGAAGCGCGAGGCCCTGGTGGACCGGCTCGTGGAGACCCCGGAGTACGCGTACTACTTCGCGAACAAGTGGGCAGACATCCTGCGGGTCAAGCGGGGCCGCGAGGGCAACGCCATACAGCGGGCCCAGGGGACGTTCGCGTTCCACAACTGGATCCGCGAAGCGATCGCCAACGACAGGCCGTACGACGAGTTCGTCCGCGACATCCTCGGGGCGACCGGGGACGAGTCGAAGAACCCTCCGACCGTCTGGTACAAGGACCTGCAGCAGCCGGAGCAGTTCGTGGACGACACCGCCCAGGTATTCCTTGGATTGCGGATCGCGTGTGCCCAGTGCCACCACCACCCGTACGAGAAATGGAGCCAGGACGACTACTGGGGCCTGGCCGCGTTCTTCGGCCGCGTGGCCAAGAAGCAGGTGCCCGTCCCGGGCTCGCAGGGCCAGGCGAACACGCAGATCGTGTACAGCCGCCCCGACGGCGGTGTGAATAACAAGCGGACGCAGAAGCCGGCCGCAATCAAGCCGCTCGACGGTAACCCGATGGACGTCGAGCGCGGCGAGGATCCGCGGCAGCGGCTCGTGGACTGGATGGTCGATCCGAAGAACCCGTTCTTCGCCAAGGCCGTCGCCAACCGGTACTGGGCCCACTTCTTCAGCCGGGGCATTGTGGACCCGCTCGACGACATGCGGGTGACCAACCCGCCATCGAACCCGGAACTGCTCGACGCCCTGGCGAAGACTCTCATTGACAACAAGTTCAGTCTAAAAGCCTTGGTGAAGACCATTGCTAAGAGTCGGACGTACCAGCTGTCGGCGATCCCGACCGAGTTCAACAAGCACGACAAGCAGGCGTACGCCCGCTACTACCCCAAGCGGATGGGTGCCGAGGTGCTCTTGGACGCGGTCTGCCAGGTGACGGACAGCCCGTCGCAATTCGGCGGACTGCCGGCCGACCGGTTTGCGCCGCGGCGGGCGATCATGCTCCCGGACGAGTCGTTCGGCTCGTACTTCCTGGACGTGTTCGGCCGGCCGCAGCGGATCAGCGCGTGTGAGTGCGAGCGGGTCAGCGAGGCCAACCTGGCCCAGGCACTGCACCTGTTGAACTCGGAGGAGATCCAGAGCAAACTGAGCCGACCGAACGGCCGCGCCGACGCGCTGGCGAACCCAAAGGACGAGCGACCCGACTCGGAGAAGGTGGCCGAGCTCTTCCTGTGGGCGTTTGCCCGGACCCCGACCCAGCCGGACATGAAGGCGGCACTCGACCACATCGACAAGCACAAGGCGAACAAGAAAGTCGCCTACGAAAATATCCTTTGGGCCTTGCTCAACACCAAGGAGTTCGTGTTCGTACAGTGACAAACGGGACGGAACGTGGAGTCTTCGGCGGCCGGCCCGGCTGGGCCGGCCGCGGGCATTTTGTAGATGGCGATGGCCGCCAAGCTCCAGCTGCTCACGGGGCCGCTTGGGCCGGGTCTTACCGCCCGACTCCTTGCGGAGTATTTGCTCCGGGCCCGTGAGCCCGGGGCAGCCCTGTGGCTTGCGCCGACGCCCCGCGCACGCGACGAAGTACTCCGATCGCTGGCTCGAGTCCGCCGCCCGGTCCTTTCGCCGAACGTCTACACCATCCGGACTCTCGCTGAAACAGTCTTGCAACGTTCCGGCGTGCTGGTGCCCGCGAACCCGGCACCGGCGCGCCGATTGTTGATTGAAGAGGCGGCCGTCGAGCTCAGCCGCAAGGGACGCGCCCCGTACTACGCCCGTGTCGTGGAGACACGCGGGTTCCTTGATGGCGCGGCCGGACTCATCGAGGAAATGGAATCGGCTGCGGTCACACCGGCGGACCTGTCCGCGGCCGTCACCGGACAAGGTCAAAAGCTCGCCGCGGTGGCCGAGCTCTATTCCGCGGTCGTCGAGCGCGGGCCCGAACTGGTGTCGCCGGTGGCGCTCGCGGCGGACCTGGTCGGCGACCGATTCCCTCCGCCCTTCGAATCGGTTCGACACATCTTTGTCGACGGCTTCGCCGAGTTCAGCCCGGTCGAATGGAAATTCCTCGAGTGGCTGTCCGGCCATGCCGATCTGTGGGTCTCACTTCCCGACGATTCGGGCGAGCGAGAAGACGCATTCGCGACGGTCCGCGCGAGCCGCACGCGACTTTTGGAACTCGCCAACGCCTCGGTTCATGGCGATCGAAACTCCGCAGGGAGCAAGAAACCGGCGGCATTGGCCCATCTGGGTCGTCACCTCTTCGGCCCGACCAGTCCACCCGCGAAAGATGCCTCGGGGTTGCAACTCATTGAAGCCGCGGGCGACCTAGGCGAGGTCAGGCTCGTCGCGCGCCGAATTCGTTCACTCCTGGCCGACGGTGTCCCAGCCGACGCGATCGTCGTCACCGCCCGCGACCTGACCTACTGCCGCGACTTGTGGGCGGAGGTCTTTGTCGAGTACGGCATCCCGTCCGACATTGACGGCGACGAGCCGCTCGCCCGCAATCCGGCCGTCGCCACGCTCCTGCGAGCCGTGCCCTTGCCGGACGAGGGCTGGCCATTCGCCGGAGTGACCGCGCTGCTCCGCTCCACTTACTTCCGGCCCAGGTGGCCGGAAGCGGGCGTCGATACCCCGCGCCGGGCGGAGAGCTTACTGCGATTGCTCGGTGAGCCGCGGGACCGGGAGGCGTATTTGCGCGCGGTCCGCGTGTGGTCCGAGCAGCCGCCGGACGGGCTGGAGGACGAGCAGGCCGAAGAGACTCGGCGGCTGCGGAAGGCCCGGCTCGCGGCCGAGTGCCGGCCGTTCTTGGAGCGATTCTTCCGCGCCTGGGACGGGTTCGCAATGAGCGCCCCCCCGCCCGAGTTCGCCGAATGGGTCGCCGCGTTCGCCGCCGAGATCGGTCTGCAGGCGGCCACTGATGGGGAGGACCGAAGTGCGTTGGAGGCCTTTTTCGCCGAGTTGCAGGAGCGGCGCGGACCGGTCGTCTCGCGGTCGGCGTTTTTGCGCGGGCTTTTCACCATCGCCGCGTCCCGAGACGCACCCCGGCCAGAACCGAGCACCCGACGCGTCCGCGTCGTCGCGGCCGAGGAGGCCCGCCATCTCGAATGTGATTATTTGTTCGTCCTGGGACTCGGAGAGAAGAGCTTCCCCAAGCTCGGCCCGCCAACATCGCTCCTCGACGACGCGGATCGCATCGCGCTTCGCGACGCGGGCCTGCCGCTGCCCGATCCAGCCGGGCGGCTGAGTAAGGAAGAGCTCCTATTCCTCCAGCTCGTCGCCCTGCCATGCAAGAGCTTGGTCCTCAGTTACCCGGCCGTTGACGAAAGAGGCCAGCCGCTCCTGCCCGAGACTTTCTTGCGGGCGGTTCGCGAGTGCTTTCCCCCGGACGCCATCCCTGCTGAGCGTCAGCGGATGCTCATCGAGGCCTACACGACCCGCGAGGCGCTTTGCCCGGCCGAGGCCCGCGTGCAGTTCGCCGCGTCGGTTCGCGATCGTCGCGACCCGCGTTGGCGACAGCCGGGTCTCCCGGACGATCTATGCGAGCACCTGCGCTGGGCCGCCGGAGTCGCCGCGGCGAGGTTCCGGTCGGACGAGTTCAACGCCTACGACGGCCGGCTCGACGCACCCGCTGCCCTGGCCGAGGTCCGCGAACAGCTCGGACCGAGCCGAGTCTTCAGCCCGACGGCCCTCGAGGCGTACGTCGCCTGCCCGTTCCGGTTTTTTCTCGGGCATCTATTGCACCTTGAGGAACTGGACGAGCCGGGGGACGGTGTCGAGCAGACGCGTCGCGGGGCCGCGTACCACCGTGCCCTCGCCCGGCTGCACCGCAAGCTGCGCGAGGGCGACCCCGAAATGACGCGGACGAAGTTGCCCGACGCGATCGGCCCCGGGCTGCTCGCCGAGATCGACGCGGCGGTCGAGGAGTACGCCGCCCGAGCGCCGAGTCTCGCGGCCCGCGAGCTTTGGCGGCTGGAAGGCAAGCGGCTGCACCGGTCGGCCGTCAAGTATCGGGGTCATTGGGAGGGGTTCCTCGACCCGTGGCGCAAGCAGCAAGCGGTCCTGGTCCCGCGGCTCTTGGAAGCCGACTTTGGCTTGTCCGCGGGCCTGCGAGTGCAATCCGCCGTCGCGACTGAGGGGAATGCCGCGCTAGTCATCGACGTCGGCGGCATTCAGGTCCGGATCGGCGGGCGCATCGACCGGGTAGACGTGGCGGAACTCCATGACGGCCTCGGGTTCTGGGTGATCGACTACAAGACCGGGCGGGCGTCGAGTTACTCCGCCGCGGAATTGCAGCGGATGGAGAAACTGCAGCTGACCCTTTACGCCCTGGCCGTTGAAAAGGTCTTCTTCCCCGGCCGCAAGGCCCGGCCGCTCGGGCTCGCATACTGGTTGGTCACGGACTCCGGCCCCAAGCCCGTGTTGCCCGGATCCAAGCAGTCGCTGGCGTGGCTCAACGACCCGGGAAAGTGGGCGCGCTTTCGAGGGCAGCTCGAGGACTGGGTGGCCACTTTGGTTGGCCGAATTCGCGGCGGGTTTTTTCCCCTCGCCCCGCGCTCGGAGACTTGCATCGAGACGTGCCCATACGGACAGGCATGCCGAATCACGCAGAGTCGCGCGGTCGGCAAGGCGTGGGACCTGAGGCCCCTTGCCGGTGAAACCCAGGCCGCTGAACCATGACTACGGCTTGCTCATTTCGTAGACGCGCACCGTGCCGTCGCGACTGCCGGTGGCGATGAACTGACCGTCCCTGGCCACTGCGACCGCATGCACCGGGCCGGTGTGCCCCCGGTAGACGTACTCCACGTTCCCGGTGTCGATGTCCAACCACCGGGCGGTCCCGTCCTGGCCGCCGGCCAGCACGTGCTTGCCCAGGTGACAAAATGCGAGCGACCAGATGTCGTCCCGATTGACGTCGAACTTGCTGCGCTCGGCCGCGGAATTGACGTCCCACACGCGGATCGTCCGGTCCCACCCGGCGGACGCGACCAGTTGGCTCGTCGGGTCGAACGCGACGGCGTAGACCGGGCCGGTGTGCCCGGTAAGGTTGGCCCGCAAGCTGCCGTCGTCAACGTTCCACAGGCGGACGGTTTTGTCACTGCCGGCGCTGGCTACCATCTTCCCGTCTGGTGAAAAGGTCAGTGAATTCACCACCCCGCTCTCGTGGCCGATCGTGTTGTGCAGCTTCTTTGCGCGTTCCACGTCCCAGAGGATCACCGCGCCGTTCCGGGTGCCGCTGGCCATCTTCTTCCCGTCCGGTGACATGGCCACGCTCCGGACCGGGAATGGGTTCAGGAACTCGGTGCCAACTTGCTCTCTCGTCTGCACCCCCCAAAGGCGGACGAACCCGTCGTCGCTTCCGGTTGCGAGTCGGGAGCCGTCCCGGGTGAACGAGATTGCCCATACCGGGGACTTCGACTGGGCCGTGTTCAACACGCCGAAGATCCGCCCCGCTTTCAAGTCCCACAGGCGCACCGTTCCGCCCTCGGTCGCCCAGGCGAGATAGTCACCCTTCGGGTCGAATGCCACCGCCCAGACTGCCCCGTCCATGGCGGGCAATGTGAACTTCGTCGGCGTGGCCGGGAGCTCGGTCGCGTCCTGGCCGCCGTAATTTCCCACACCTCGCCCGCGCTGGCCGAGCAAAGTCCACCGGGTCAGGCCGGTCGCTTCCGAGAGGACTAGCAGCAACAGGGCCGCCGCGACCGCGATCAGACCGATCGAGCTGTTGCGCCGCCACCAGGAGCGGACGTACCGGGGCATGGACCGACTCGACCGCCGGGAAATCGATGACGCAGCGCCGTCGGGCGGGAGTTTGGCAAGTTCGGCGTTCAGGGCGGTCGCTACCTCGGCCGCGTCCGCGTACCGGTGCCGCGGGTCCTTGGCCATCAACCGGTCAACGATTTCCGCCACCGACTCGGGGACGGCCGAATTCACGTCCTGCACCGGCCGGTGGCGGCTGTCGGTGACTTGCTTGAGAACGGTAAACGGCGAAGATCCCTGGAACGGCGGCACGCCGGCCAGCATCGCGTAGAGGACGCTGCCGAGGCTGAACAGGTCGCTGCGGTGGTCCACCGTCTCGCCCCGGGCCTGTTCGGGGCTCATGTACAGGGGCGTGCCCGCGACGAACCCGGTTTGCGTGAGCTTCACGTCCTCGGTCAGCCGGGCGAGGCCGAAGTCTGTCAGAAGCACCCGACCGGAGCCCTGTTCCAGGAGAATGTTCCCCGGCTTGATGTCGCGATGTATGAGGCCGTTCTCGTGGGCCGCCGCGAGCCCCCCGGCTGTCTGGGCGGCGATGCGCACCGCTTCGCGGACCGGCAGCGGGCCGCCTTCGTCCAACCGGTCCTGCAGCGACCGGCCCTTCACGAACTGCATGACGAAGAACGACAGATCCTTCTCTTCCACGCATTCGACGTGGTGGATCGTGACCACGTTCTCGTGGGCAACCGCGGCGGCGGCCCGGGCCTCCCGGATGAACCGGGTGCGGGCCATTTCGTTTTTGCCGTATTGCGGGTCGAGTACCTTGACGGCAACCGTCCGCTGCAGGCAATGGTCGTACGCCCGGAACACCATCCCCATGCCGCCGCGACCGACCAGTTCGACAATACCAAACCGGTTGATCTGGCCGATGTGCGCCGGGTCGTCGGGCGGGTCGAGGAATTCGAGGTGGCGATCCGGGATGTGAGTCGTGTCGCCCGCCGGGTCGGCTCGGGTGACGTCCATCGCCGCGGCGGGCGACTGGATTTCACGCTCGACGCGGTGCAGGGCCGGCCAGAACGCGGAGGTCTGGGCCGGCGGAACTTCCGTTCTCGCCGCCCGGGCCGCTTCGCGCACGGAAGACCCGCTCGAGGCGATCTCTTCGAGCGCAGCCTGACAGCTGGTGCACGAGTCCAGGTGATTAACGACGTCGGCCTGGTCGGGATCCGCCAGCGAGCTGTCGAGCACGCCTTTGAGGCGTTCGCGATCCGGGCAGGTAATTATCATCGTGCTCCGCACTCAGTTGTCGGGCAGCTGGCCAATCTCTTGTCGGAGCCGGGCGAGGACCCGGCTCTTGGCTACGTACACGGCCCCGGGGGACATTCCCAGCCGCGTGCCCACGTCCCTGGCGTTGTGTCCGTCCACGGCGGTCATCCAGAAAGCCTGCCAGGTGTTCGGCTGGAACTCGTCGCGGACGCGGTCGGCCGCCCAGGCGAACGCCTTCCGCTCGTATTCCTTGTCCCAGTCGTCGGCGTCCGACTCGCGGCCGGGGTACTCCTCGAGTCGCTGGTGGGCATTGCTATCGCCCGAGCCGCGCGGGTGGCGGGCCCGTGCCTCCAGGAAGTTGTAGATCTTGTTGCGGGTAATGGAGTAGAGCCAACCGCGGAAAGTCCCTTTGCCGGGGTCGTAGTTCAGCCGGCCGACGGCGGCCGCGACCGAGCGCAGGACCTCTTGCATCAGGTCGGCCGCGTCGGCGTCTTGCAGCCCGCGCTTGCGGGCGAACCCATAAATCACGGCGGCGTAAAGGCGCACGAACTCCTTCCACGCATCGCCATCGTTCGGATCCCGCAAACGGACCAGGAGGCTGGCCCGTGTCAGGGGTGGCGCGGTCATGCTTCGCGTCCTGAGATACAGTTCGGAGGACCGGCGCTTACAAGCCCCTACGTAATGGGGCATAGAGTTGGAGGCCGCCCATCCATGAACGGTTCGCATATTGTACGACCGAGGCCCCCGCCGGTCCGCAATTGAAGCCAAATGTCCCGTCGCAGCCTCAACTTAAAGGCGAATGGGCGACCCACGCCAATGCCGATGACGTCACGTGGTCTTTCCGTTGATTCGTTGGAGCGACTCTGGTCTTGGGCGAACGGGCTTCCATGTACGCGGAGATACCCCGCTCACCGCCCGGCAAGGACACGATTTTTGTCGGATGAGACATTTTGATACAGCCCGGGCCGCGGCATCTTCTCAGCCATTCATCTGGTATTGTCCTCGATGCGAAAACGCTACCTTGTCCGGCACATTCGCCGCAGGTTCTTGCCCGCGGTCCGTTGACCCTGACCCGTGAGGTGGGCCGAGTCATCGGGCCCCGCCGCCCGGCCGGGAGTTTTTTCGGAGTGCGGCAACTTGCAGTAGCCTGCCCCGGGGCCATTTTCATTCCACGACTTGGTATCGTCGCGAGGTCCAAAACGCAATCTTGGTAGCCCCCATATGCGACCGCCGGAAAGATCACTTAAGCGCGATGACGTACAGCTCTGACGCTCCCGACCGCTTGGGGACGAAGCTGATCCGATTCCCGTCGGGTGATGTTGACCCCGAGGATCTGGGTCCCGTCCGGCGACCATCGCAGCGACTCGTCGAAGACCTTGTGCGGGATCACCGTCTTCTGCTCGGAGCCGTCGGCGTTGACCGTGGCTGGTCATGCGTGTCGGCTCGTCCGCGGCGACGAGCGGAGTCGACGCGCGTCAGACGAAAAAGGGGTCGCACGATGGCGCTGCCCGCGGGTGGGACGGTCCCATGCTATAACATCACCTCGCGTACCAGCACCGAGTGAGCGTGGCATGAAGGAATTCGACGTCTGCGGCCTGGGTAACGCCATCGTAGACATCTTCGTCGAGGTGACCGACGATGAATTCGCGGCCCTCGGGTTCGAGCGCGGGACAATGCGGCTGGTGGAGTGGGGAGAGCAACAAGGGCTCCTGACCCGGCTGCATGCCCGCGACCCGCGGCTGGTGAGCGGCGGCTCGGTCGCGAACTCGGTCATCGCTCTGTCGCAGCTCGGGGGTAGGGGGGCGTTCATCGGTTGTGTCGGTGACGACCGGTACGGGCTGCACTACCAGGAGGAGTTCACGCAGCTCGGGATCGACATGGGCAACCCGGTGATCGTCGGGCAGACGACCGGGACGTGTGCGTGTCTCATAACCCGGGACGCCGAGCGGACTATGCGCACGTGCCTGGCCGTGTCCAGCCACTTGTCGGACCGGCACGTGGACGCAGAGCGGATCCGGCAGTCGGAATGGCTGTTCATCGAGGGTTACGTGTTTGCGAACCCCGCGACCGGGCAGGGGGCAATCCGCGAGGCCCTGGCCGTCGCCCGGAAACACGGCGTCAAGGTCGGGGTAACTTGTTCGGAGGCGTTCGTGCCGACGGTGTTCGGCGAGGCCTTCACTCGGGCTCTCGGGCAGACGGACCTCCTGTTTTGCAACGCCACGGAGGCGTGCGCCGTGACGAACGCCAGCTCCGCCGGCGAGGCTTTCGAGCGGCTCAGAGGCCTGGTTCCCTCCGCGATCGTGACCGACGGCCCGGGCGGCGCTTTCGTCCGTTATGGAAACACGGAGGCGCATGTCGCGGCCTTCCCGTGCGAGCCGCGGGACCTGACCGGGGCCGGGGACATGTTCGCGGGAGCGTTCCTGTACGGGATCACGCACCAGATCGCGCCGGAGAAGGCGGCTCGGGCGGCGAACTTCCTGGCCATGAAGGTGATCACGCAAGTCGGCGCGCGGTTGCACCACGGGACGAAAACCCACTGGGAACAGGCGCTGGCCGGCGCGTAAAGGAGGGACCCATGGCCCGCGTGCGCACGTTTATCGCCGTCGATCTGGCGGCGGGCGTGAGAGACCGCCTGATTGCCGTCCAGGACAAGCTCGGCGGCAGCTCCGCCGGGGTCAAGTGGGTCGCAGGGCCCAACATGCACCTGACCCTCCTGTTCCTGGGCGAGGTCGGCGAGCTGGAGGTGGTGGACATTTGCCGCGTGGTCCAGGGGCGGGCCGGAAGGCATGAGCCCTTCACGCTCGAGGTCGCGGGACTGGGCGCGTTCCCCAACGAGCGGCGGCCAAAGATCCTCTGGGCCGGGATCGCGGATGGGGCCAAGCCGCTCAAGGCATTGCACGCCGAACTGGAAGATGGGCTGCTCGAACTCGGTTGCTACCGGCGTGAGGATCGCGAATACACCCCGCACCTGACACTCGGCCGGCTGACCCACGACGAGCGCACAGCCGACTGGGGCGCGGCGCTGGCAAAGAACAAGGACTGGCACGGCGGGATTTCGCCGGTGGACGAAGTGCTAGTCATGGCGAGCGAGCTGCGCCGCGACGGTCCGCGGTACTCAGTCATGGGCCGGGCCCCCCTCGGTCAACGCGTGAGCGGCGGGCACTTGTAGACGGCGACCTTGACCAGGTCGGGTGGGGCGTCCTTCGGGTACTGGAAGACTCGCTCGCTGCCCGGTTGGTCCTTGAGCTTCCGGGCCACTTCGTACCATTCGAGTCGCGAGTGCGGGCTCGGCGAGTTCGGCTCGAACACAGCGTAGACGAACGGCCCCTTGGTCGGGTCGGGATTCGGGACCTTTCGCAGCGTGTGCCCCGCGTACCAGTCCGCCCACCCGAACGGGTCCACGACTTCGTACGCTTCCCCATAGTCCGCCAACCACCTCCCCGCCAACTTGTGCCCAGCCCTTTCAGAGTGCAGCGAGCGAAAGTCTCGGGGCAGGGCCGCGGCAATGAGAATCACGGCCCACGTCGACCCCCATCTCCAGGGCGTCCCACGGCGCGACCACCGAGCGCCGCGAGCGCCGAGGACCGGGAACGACGCCGCGGCGAACACACACGTCACGAGCACTTCGGGCAGCGCGTGCCGCTGCGAGACGTACCCGATCTTCCACGCGAGCAGGAAGAGAACGGCCGCGTGCACCCCGGCAAAGACGACCACGAGGGCCACGCGGGCGTCCATCAGACGCTGTCTCAGGGCGACGAGGCCGATGAGCCCGAAGACGGGGACCACGTAATGGGCCGCTTTCAAGTACTCTTTGAACAGCGACCTCGCGGCCCACACCGGCTTGGACTCGTCACCGGACACGACCGGGTCCCACCACGCGGCCAGGGGAAGGTTGACGGGTCGGAGCGAGTTCCGCCGGTCGAAGTATGCCTCGTTCGGTGTCCCTCCTTGAAGTGTCTCCGAGAGGCCTTTTCCGGCCGGCTTGTTCGTGAGACCCCCGATGAGGGCCATGTATGGGCCGGCAATGACCGCAAGGGCGGCGGTCAACGTGATCCCGGCGGCGAACGGGATCCGCCACGGCCCGCGACGCGCCCGGCGGAAAACCACCCCCGCGAAGGTCAGCCCGATGGCCGCCGCGACGATTAGCCCGTCCGGTCGGGTCAAGTAACCGAGGCCGCAACAGACACCGGCCCCGGCGCCATAGACGGCGGCGCACCGCGAACCGTCCGCGTCCAGGGCCCGGACGGCGAACCACAGCGCCGCGACGGCTGTCAGCAGGAACAGGCCGTCGGAAATGCCGTCGCTCGTGACCTCGACATAGACCGGAAGGATTACGTACAGAGCCGCCGCGGCGAACGCCGTGTTCCGATCAAACACGCGCCGGGTCATGAAATAGAACGGGAGCGCCAGAAGCACGCCGGAGATGGCACTCACCAACTGAGCGCTCAGCGCCATGGCCTCGACCAGCGACTGCGGGTCGGAAGGTCGGCCCACGAGGTGTGAGATCAGCAGAATGGCGACCGGGTAGCCCGGCGGGTGCTCCTCGGTGCGGATCACGCCAATCGGCCCCACGCCGTCGGGAGGTTGTTCCAGGCGCAAGGCGTAGCGGACGAAAACGATGCAGTCGCGGGAGGGGACGGTCGTGTTGGCGACCATCCACGTCCGGATGCCGGCGGCGAGCAACAGGACCAGGCCAAGCCGCCACAGGTCGGGTCGCCGGGAGGGCCTCGGTTCGGAGTGGTTCATCGAAGGCTGCTGCGGGTAACGGCGCGGCCGGCGGGTAACGGCGCCCCCGCACGCTAAACTACGAGGATGATAGGGTCAATGGCGACAGCCGGGCAGGAGAACGTCATGCTGGAGGTCACCCCCGCGATCCGCATCCCGCTCGACGAGTTCGCGTGGTCATTCGCCCGATCCGGCGGGCCGGGCGGACAGAACGTCAATAAGGTCGCGTCGAAGGCCGTATTGCGCTGGAACTTCGCCATGAGCCCGAGCATCCCGGACGACGTCAAGGCCCGGTTCCGCGAGAAGTTCCCGTCGCGACTTACCACGGAAGGCGAGCTGGTCCTGGCCTCGGAACTGACCCGCGACCAGGGCCGCAACCGCGAGGACTGCCTGGCCAAGCTCGCGGCCTTGCTCCGGGCCGCGGCGGCCCGGCCGAAGGTGCGGCGGCCGACCAAGCCGACCAAGGGGTCGCAGCGGCGTCGGGTCGACGCCAAGCGGCGGCAGTCGCACCGGAAGGCCGGCCGTAGGGCCGTCAGCGGAGATGAATGAGCCACCGGACGGCGAAAAACTCTTGCCCTGGACAGGGTTCGGGGCGCATCCTATGCCAATCGGAAACGACCCGTCCTTCCCGCCGCCGAGTCTCCGGCGGTGACCGGGAAGGGGCATGCCCCTCGGATGAAAGGACCGATCGCGCTCATGGCTCACATCGTCACCGCCCCTTGCCACGATTGCAAGTACACCGACTGTTGCGTCGTCTGCCCGGTGGAGTGCTTCTACCAGGACGAGATGATGCTGTACATTCACCCGAACGACTGCATCGATTGCGAGGCGTGCGTGCCTGAGTGCCCGGTCGAGGCGATCTTCGCTGAGGCGAATGTACCCCCGCAGTGGACGAGTTACATCCAGCTCAACGCCGAGAAGTGCGCGGCCGTCGCCGACTCCGGCCACATCACCGAGAAGCAGACTCCGAAGGAAGGGCCGGAGTGTAAGAAGAAGTAGTCTCGGGGAAGAGGATAGAAGTCGCAAGTCAGGGGAGGGATCGAGTATAGCTCCGATAGGTCGTAGAGGACCTATAGGAGCTATAGCGAAGCCGATCCCTGACTCCCAAGAATGACCGGCATCCTGCTCATTCAGCTCGGCACCCCGGACGCCCCGACGCGGCCGGCCCTCAAACGCTACCTCCGCCAGTTCCTCAGCGACCCGCGGGTCATCGACGTCCCGCGATGGAGGTGGTGGTTCGTCCTCAACCTGTTCATCCTGACCACGCGACCCCAGCAGTCCGCCGCGAAGTACGCCCGCATCTGGGACCCGGTCACGGGCTCCCCGCTCCTGCACTACACCCGCCGCCAGGCCGAATTGCTCCAGCAAGCCATGCCGGACGTCCCGGTCCGCTTCGGCATGCAGATCGGCAACCCGCCGCTGGCCGACGCGGTCAAGGACCTCATTGCGACGGGCGTGGATCGGCTGTTGGTGCTGCCCATGTACCCGCAGTATTCGGACACGACTACCGCCTCGGCCACCGACGCGCTGTTCCAGTTGCTGATGCGAGTCCGGAAGGTCCCGGCACTCCGGATCCTCCCGCCCTACTTCGAGCACCCGGCATACCTGGACGCCATGGCCGCGATTGTTCGCGAGGAACTCAAGCGGCTCACCTGGGAGCCGGAGCACTACGTCTACAGCTTCCACGGACTGCCCGTGAAGTACGCCCAGGCCGGCGATCCTTACCCGGGCCAAGTGGTAGGCACCACGACCGGGTTGCAGCAACGGCTGCAGTTTCCTGACGGGCGGTGGACGCTGACTTACCAGTCGCTCTTCGGTCGCGGGGAGTGGCTGCGGCCGTACACGGACGACGTGCTGACCCAGCTCGCGCGCGACGGGGTGAAGCGGGTTTTCGTCATGACCCCCGGCTTCACCGCTGACTGCCTGGAGACGCTCGACGAGATCGGTCACGAGTCCCGACAGAAGTTTCGGGAGGCCGGGGGGGAAAAATTGCACCAGTGCCGCTGCCTGAATGACCATCCGGAGTGGATCGCGGCCATGGTGACTCTTCTGAGGGAGGAAGGGCAGGGGTGGTTACCGTCGCGTAGGTAGTCGGGATTCATTGCAAACCTGGCAAAGGCTGAGACCGCCAAGCTAAGACCGCCACTCCCCCCTCACTTGGCGGTCTCAGCTCCTCCGAATCGGCAGAAGAACTTATGTGATTTGGACTTGCACAAAAAGTGGACTGCCAAACATCTCGCGCACAAGTTGCGCCCCAGGCAATTCCGCACGCCTTAGGGTCCTGGATCGCCAGCATAGCGAATCAGGCCACCCCGAAGCCGCACGAATCTCTCGAGCGGTGTATCTGCCGTGTGCCGAATCGGCCCAGGCGCGAACAGGGTGACATTCAGGAACACCGACGGCCGCACCAGCCCCGCGATCGCCTTCACCTCGCGCTCGTCCAGGTCGTCGGCGTCCGTGAGCAGGTAGATGGCGTCCGGGTGCAACCAGACGGCCTCGCGAAAACCTGCCACGTGGTCACTTCTCCCCTCCGCTTCTAGACCGTCGAGCCATTGCGTGGCGTGTTGGATGCTCTCCGCGGTGGCGGATTGCAATTCGGTCTCCAACGGGGTCGCGGCCCCGTTGTAGGCAACGATCTGGAATCGCGCCTTCTCGTCCAGCTGACTCAGCGACGCCTTCAGGGCTCCCGTCGCGGCACGTAGCAGGTCATCGGTGCCCATGCTCGAGGAACGGTCCAACACGTAAACGATCGCTTGATCAGCCTTGATCCGGCCATGAACTGGACCAGGGCCACCGGATTTCGTCAAAGAAGCATCCTGTTCCGGCGAATGAGCGGATTGGGTGATTGCGCCTGGAGGAGTGACGGCTTCAGGCGGCCCCGCGACCGCTGTCGGCAAATGCGCCGGAGGAGCGTGCCGGGCGGTCGGTTCGGCGAGCGCCGCCGGTTTTGGCCGGGGCGCCGGCGGATCCACGATCTGGAAGACGGTTTCCCGGTCGTCCGGGCCTTGCACCAAGGTCGAAATGCCGTCATCCGCCGTCACGGTGGGTTCCCGGAGTATCAGCCACGCAAGCCCGATGAGCGCGTGGAGTGACACGGAGACGCCAATCGCGAAGACGAGCCTGCCCCGCGTCGGCGGGCCGGAGTGCGGCATGATCGAGTCCCTCTGTGATCGGGGGCTCATACCAGCGTTGATCGGTCGTGGGAAGGGCCGAGTTTCGGATTGGGCGGACTTGCCGGGGTTACGGAAGCACTGGGAATTGGCGCAATGCCGTGAAGCCGCGACGCGGAGGCTCTGCGAAGCGGAGCGCGCAAGGCGGGCGCTCCCGGAAGCCAAATGGAATTCCCGCGACGTCCGATGTGCGCGCTCCGCTCGGCAAAGCCTCCGCGGCGCGGCTTCACCACCTGTTGCGATTAGACAAAGCGGGCACGGGCGATCTGTAACTGATTGTGCGTGTAACCGGATCATCGAAATGGGGGGCCGGCCGTGGTCCCCGAGTTATAATTCATTGACCCCCGCGTCCTTGCATCGCCAACGACGCCGGTCGAGGAGTTCTGACGATGGCCACTCTGCTGGACCCCCCGAAGGCCCCCAACCCGGCCAAGGTCGAGGAGTTCGTTGAAAAGCAGCTCAACGCCGCCCGCCGCCGGGTCCGCGTCCTGGACTTCTTCCTGACCGGCCTCGTGCTCGGAATCCTGTCGCTCGTCTTCTTCCTCGCGGTCCAGCTCGTCGATCGGTACGTCGAGACCCCCCCGGGTACGGGGTGGGCCATCGTCGCGGCTTACCTCGCCCTCGCCGCCGGCTTCCTTTACTTGACCCTCTTCCGCCGCTCGCGCCGCCAGATCAATCCGTACTTCGCCGCCCGCCAGGTCGAGCAAACTGTCCCGAACTCCAAGAACTCGCTGGTCACCTGGGTGGACTTCGAGGAGGACACGCGCCTGCCCGGGTCGATCCGCTCGGCGATCGGCCAGAAGGCCGCGAAGGATTTGAAGGGCGTGGACCTCAACCGGGCCATCGAGAACCGCACCATCATCTGGCTCGCCATCGCCGCGGGGGTCTTCTTCCTGGCGAACATCATCGTCGGCTTCCTGCCGCCGACGCGGACGGAGTTGACGCTGGAGGAGCCAAGGAAGGGCGACATCACGGTCTTCAACAACCAGGACGTCCCGTTCCAGGTCCGCGTCCACGGCCGCATCCCGGGGCCGAACGACGCGGACGCGGTCCGGCTGCGGATGTGGTACAACCCGGATGACCCGGACACGTACGAGGACCGGCCGATGCGCGTCGCCGAAGGCGAGCGCCGGGAGTTCAACCTCGTCGTCCCGGCCAAGCAGGTCCGCAACGGGTTCCGGTACAAGATCCTGGCCGGCAACACCGAGACGCGGGAGTACACGGTCACCTGCAAGATCATCCCGGAGTTCACCGGCTTCGAGGTGAGTTACGAGTATCCCGCCTACCTCAAGCGCGCCCCCGAGACGAGCAACGACGCGAACCTGCTCGCGCCCTACGGCACGAAGGCGACCTTGATCGTCACGACCAACCGCGAGGTGAAGCACGGGCACATTGAGATCGAGGGAAACCCGCGAACGATCGACGGTCAGCTGGTCGAGGGCCGGCCGGACGCCATTCAGTTCAATTTGACCCTGGTCAAGGAAGGCGCCTACCGCGTCTGGTTCACGACCCAGGAGGGCGACAAGAACCAGGACCCGGCCCGGTTCCGGTTGCAGGTGATCGACCCGAAGCCGATCGTCCGCACTTTCGACCTCGACTACGAGTACCCGAAGTACACGCGGTTCAAGCCGATGACGGTAACTGACGTCCGCGAGCCACAGGTCGAGGCGCTCCGCGGGACGAAAGTCGTGGTGACCGCCAAGACCACTCGCGGGGTGAAGGACGCGAAGCTCGAGATCCCCGGCCAGGCACCCATCGTCGGCGAGCCCGTGGTCGATCAGCCGATGTGGACGCGGTTCAAGCTGCCGCCGCTGGACAAGGACGGCGAGGCGAAGATCACGTTCACGTCCGTGACGGAGGAATCTCCGAGCGCCCCGCGATCGATCCCGATCCGGGCCCTTGTGGACCAGGCCCCGCAAGTGCAGCTCCTCGACCCCAGGGCGCAAGAGGACAAGCCTCAGCCCGACCTGATCGAACTCCCGGCGAACGGGACGCTCGACCTCAAGGGCCTGGCGACGGACGATCACGGGGTGGACCGGCTGACGCTGCGAATGAAGGTCCTCGGGGCGGAAGATCGCGACCTGGTGGCGAAGCCTTACCGCGGCGGGATGTCGTTCTTGCGCAAGGACGACAACTCCTGGCCGACGCGAGTCGAGTACAAGGACTTTGTCAAGCTGCCCGATCTGCGGATGGAGAAGAACCCGAAGTGGCGCGTGACCCCCGGTATCGAGATCGAGTACTGGCTCGAGGCGTTGGACAACTGCACTGAGCCGAGGCCGAACCTGGGCGTGTCGCCGCCGAAGCGCGTGAAGGTGATTGCCCCGGTCACGGAGCCGAAGAAGCAAAAGGAGATCAACCAGAAGAACGAGCGACTGGATCAGGAGCAGCAGAAGCACGAGAAGCAACAAGACACGAAGAACCAGACCGACAAGCGCGACGTTCAGCAGCCGCCGCCGAAGGGGGCGGAGAACCAGGAGCGGTCGGAAACGCCCCAGCCGGGGGGCCAACAGGACAGCAAGCAGACGGGCCCGGGCGACAAGCCGCCAGAGCCGGGCGCAACCCCGGAGAAGCCGCCGGAGGGAACGCCCGAGCACGAGAATCAGACTCGGCAGGTGGAAGAAGCGATCAAGAACGCCGAGAAGGACAAGAAGCCTGGCGACGTGAAGCCGAAGGGCGGGCCGGACGAGGACGCGAAGGTGGACCCGAGCGGCGCGAAGCCGGAGCCGAAGCAGGGCCCGATGGGCGGGCCGCCGCCGGCCGAGGATCGCACTCCAAAGACCGACCCGAACAAGGACCTGACGGGGGAAGGCACCGCGGGGACCAGCCGGCCCG
>DATFWZ010000649.1:0-2343 GCA_035258765.1 Gemmataceae bacterium | reverse complement strand
CATCCGCCTTGCCCGCGTGTAGCCCTCGTGCTACCATTCCCTACACCTTATCCGGCGACGCGTCGCGGCACCCTCGCCGCCGCCGTGTGTCCGTAACTCTCCCCGCCCCGACCCCCGGCACCTCCGCCCGCGGTTGAACACCCGCCGTGCCCCCGGTGCCGAAATGTTCGCCAACCTCCTGGCCAAGAAGCGCCGACCCCACCCCGACTACGACGAGGACTTCTTCAGGGACACCCGGATGTCCTTCGGGGACCACCTCGAAGAGCTGCGCTGGCGCATGTGGCGGGCCATCAAGGGGCTTGGCCTGTTCCTCGTCATCGGGTTCGTCCTCGACGGCATCGGGGAGCGGGCCGGCCTGCCGTGGCTCGGGATCGGCCGGCCGATGCTCAGGGTCATCGTCGATCCGGTCGAGGAGCAGGTCAAAGACTTCTACCGGGAGCGGAACGAGGCCACGCGGAAGAAGCTGGACGAGGCCCGCCAAAAGGGAGGCGACCAGAAGATCACGCGGAAGATCGAGATGCCCGGCACCTTCCGCACCGACCAGTTCCCCGGCCAACCGGGGACGGTCGACCTCCGGGGGACGTTCGTACTGGACGAGACCGACGTCTACCTGGCCAGTGCCCAAGGCGAACAGGACTCCGACGCCAAGAAGTACCTCCAGGGTATGGGCATCATGGAGGCCTTCATGGTCTACTTCAAGATGTCCCTCCTGTGCGGGTTCATCCTGGCCTGCCCGTGGATCTTCTACCAGATGTGGGCGTTCATCGGCGCCGGCCTCTACCCGCACGAGAAGCGGCTCGTCAACGTCTACCTGCCGTACAGCGTAGGCCTGTTCCTCGGCGGCTGCCTGTTGTGCCAGTTCCTCGTCATGCCGCGGGCCGTGGACGCCATGCTCGCCTTCTACAAGTGGATCGACGTGGACCCGGACCTTCGATTGAACGAGTGGCTCAGCTTCGCCTTGCTCATGCCGCTCGTGTTCGGCATCTCGTTCCAGACCCCCCTGGTCATGATGTTCCTCAACACGGTAGGCATCGTCACCTACGAGACGCACAAGCGGACGTGGCGGTACGCGATGTTCGGCCTGGCCCTTGGGACCGCCCTTCTCTGCCCGTCCACGGACGTCGTCTCCTGGCTGAGCCTGTTCATCCCGACGTTCGGGCTGTACCTGGTCGGCGTCCTGATCTGTTACCTGAGGCCGTCACAGGGGTTGCTCGCTCCAGCCGAGGAGGAGGAGGAAGTCGGCGTGTGAGTTTCAAGTTTCAAGTGTCAAGTTTCAAGTTGACGTCCGAAATTGGGCGCGCGGCGACCGGGTTCTGATAACTTGAAACTTGAAACTTGAAACTGCTATGGGGCGGGTCTATCTGGTCGGCGCCGGCCCCGGCGACCCGGGGCTGTTGACCCTGCGGGCCGTCGAGTGCCTGCGCGAGGCCGACTTCGTCCTCTACGACTACCTCACCTCGCCGCGAACGCTCGAGCACGCCCGGCCGGACGCCGAATTCTTCCGCGTCACGCAACTCCCCGGCACCCACCCGCAGCGCTGGCCGCACGTCCACCAGAAGATCATCGAGGAAGCTCGCAAGGGAAAGGTGGTCGTCCACCTGAAAGGGGGCGACCCGCTGGTGTTCGGCCGCGGGGCCGAAGAGGCCGAGGCGCTGCGCGAGGCGGGGGTCCCGTACGAGATTGTCCCCGGGGTGACGGCCGCGTGCGCCGCGGCCGCGAGTACCGAAATCCCGCTGACCCACCGGGCGTGCGCGAGCGCCGTCGCGTTCGTCACCGGCCATGAGGACCCCGTCAAGGCCGAGTCCCGGCTCGACTGGGACGCCCTGGCCAGGTTCCCCGGCACCCTGGCGATCTACATGGGCGTGACGCAGCTGGGGCATATTGCCCGCGAGCTGATATCTCGCGGGATGGCCCCGGACACGCCGGCCGCATTGGTCCACAAGGCGTCCGCCGGCGACCAGCGGACGATCGTCGGGACGCTGGCCACGCTGGAGGAAAAGGTCCGGGCCGCCGGTGTCGGCCGGCCGTCGCTGACGCTGGTCGGCCCGGTCGTCGGCCTGAAGCCGGCCGCGTCGTGGTTCGAGGCGCGGCCGCTTTCCGGGATGCGCGTCGTCGTCACGCGGCCGAAGGCCCAGGCCGCGCCGCTCGCGCGGCGGCTGGAGCTGCTCGGGGCCGTCCCGGAGCTGCTGCCCGCGGTCGAGCTGCGCGAGCCGGCCGACTGGGGCCCGGCCGACGCGGCCATCCAGCAGCTGCGGTCGGGCGGGTACGACTGCGTGGTGTTCACCAGCGCCAACGGAGTGGTCGCGTTCGTCGACCGGCTCCGCGTGCTGGGGCTTGACGCCC
>DATFWZ010000648.1:0-14253 GCA_035258765.1 Gemmataceae bacterium | reverse complement strand
CGATCGCGGACGAGGAGCGCGACCGCCGCGACTGGAACAAGCCGTTCGTCAGCGCCAACGACGGGGCGTCGTCCGTCGCGTTCATGATGGAGCTGGCCCATCAGATGAAGGACTTGAAGACCGAGGTCGGGGTGGACTTCGTCATCTTCGACGGCGAGGAGTACATCTTCGACAAGAACCGGGACAAGTACTTCCTGGGGTCGGAGCACTTCGCGGCGGAGTACAAGGCACAAAAGGAAGGTCCGAAGTACATCGCCGGCATCCTGCTCGACCTGTTCGCGGGCAAGGGCGCGGTCTACCCGGTTGAGGAGAATTCGCGTCTCTTGGCCGGACCTTTGGTTGAGGACATTTGGAATCTGGCCGCCGAACTCGGCGTGAAGAATTTCAAATTCGAACGTGGAGGCGACCGCGGGGTCATGGATGATCACCTCGCCCTTAACCGGGCCGGGATCCCGTGCATCGACATCATCGATTTCTCCTACGAGCACTGGCACAAGTTGAGCGACACGCCGGACAAGTGCTCGGCCGAGAGCATGGCGAACGTGGCCAAGGTCCTGACGGCCTGGATGCAAAAGGTGAAGTAGCAACTCGATTCGCGCCCGTTCCGGGGACCACATGGCCGCCACCTTGGTGCTGATGTCAGTGTTCCTTGCGGCCTTGGCGATCATCTCGTTGCGGTACCAACTGCGCACCTGGCGGCGGCTGCGAACGGAATCGATGGCCAGCGACGACCGACGCTACCTGCGCGGGGTGGCCCAGCGGCGCACCCTGAATGCTGTGATCATGCTCGCGCTGTCCGGCATGTTGGCGGCCGCGCTGCTGACCGGCGGCGTGAGCGAGCTCATCCGGATCGCCCACCTGAACCAGCAGGACCCGCCGGTCCAGCCGACTGACGAGGACCGCGAGACCGTCAAGTCGCTCGCGATCTACTGGATTGTCGTTTTGGTGCTACTCTTCCTCATCATTGTCCTCGCCGTCGCCGACTACTCCGCGATCGCCCTGTACGGCCGCCAGCAGTTGCGGCGCATCCAGAACGAGCAGCGGACGCTGCTGGAGCGCGACCTCGCCATGTACCGGCAGCAGAAGCTCAACGACCGGGCCCGCAGGCCGGCGTGACGGGAACCAACCGGGGTCGTATCGCGTCGAATTCACACTCGCCCGGTTGATTTGCCGTGCCGGGCGGATAAGAATGGTGTCCACCCTACACATCGCCCAGGCGCCGCACCTCCCGCCGGCGGCGCGACCCTCCCGAGGACCCCTTCCCATGACCTGGCGTCGTGTCCTCGCCGGTGTGTTGGCGCTCGCCCTGGTTCCATTCGCCCGCTCGCAAGTGCCGCCGGACCAGCAGGCGGACATGGTCCTGACGAGTGCGCGCAAGGCGCACAATGAGGGCAATTACCCGTTCGCGATCCAGCGGTACGGCGAATTCCTGCAGAAGTTCGGCGGACACCCGCAGGCGAACGCGGCCCGCTACCAGCTCGCCCTCGCGTACCTGGAATCGCCGGACCGCAATTACGACAAGGCAATCGAGCAGCTCAACCCGTTGGTCGGGAATGCCGGGCTCCCGGAGCACCCGTACGCCCTGTACCACGCCGGGCTGTGCCTCCGCGGACTCGGCCTCCGCGAGCTCGACGGCGCGGCGGCCAAACCGAATGAGGCGGTCGCGTTCAAGCAGCGTGCCGACCAGCGCTTCACTGAGGCCGCTTCCCGTTTCGCGGGCGCCGTCGCGGCCTTCACCGCGAAGCTCCCGAAAGAACCCCCGGAGAAGCCGGCCACCGAGCTGGACTGGGCTGCCCGGTCGCGGTGCGATCAGGTGGAGATCGAGCTGCGACTGGGCAAGTTCAAGGAGGCCAAGGCGGCCGCCGAGCCCGTCGCGAAGGAGGCACAATTTTCCAAGTCCCGATACCACAAGCTGGGCCTGTACTACCACGGCTTCGCCGCGTTCCAGACGCAGGACTACCTGGTCGCCGGCCGGTCCCTGTCGCTTCTGGCTCCTTTCGACGATCCGCATACCGGCCTGCACGCCCGCTACCTGCTCGGCCGCGTCTACCAGGTCACTGAGCAGAAAGCGGAGGCGGCCCAGGCGTTCGAGGCGGTGCTGGCCGGGTATGAGCAGCAGAAGAAGGAAGCGGCCGAGGCCCTGAAGCGCCCGGAGCAGTTCGCCAAGAACCCGGCCGAGAAGGCCCGGCTCGAGGCGCTCGTCCGCAACCCGCCCCCGGATCATGTTGCCGCCAGCGTTTTCTTCGCGGCTTGCCTCGGCTACGAGGCGGGGAAGTTCGGCGAATCGCTGGCGAAGTTCCAGGAGTTTGCCAAGGCGTACCCGCAGTCGCCGCTCGTGCCTGAGGCACAGCTCCGCGTCGGGTTCTGCCAGGTGCAAATGAAGATGTTCCCGGAGGCGGTGGCGACCCTCCAGCCGATGCTGGACAAGCAGCCCCGGCTTGCCGATCAGGTCCAATTTTGGCTGGGGAAAGCCCAGGCCGGCGCGGCCGCGGCGCTCACCGATCCCGCGAAATCCGCGGAGCGCGACAACGGGTTGAAGACCGCGATCAACGCCATGCGGGCAGCCGCCGACAAGGCCAATGTGCTCGCGGCCAGCGATCCAGAGGCCAAGGCGCGCCGGGCCGAAATGCTGATTGAGATGGCCGACGCGCAGCAACTGGCCAAGCAGTACCGCGAGGCGGCCGGGACCTACGAACAGGTGCTCAACGAAAAAGCGCTGCCCGGACGCGTCGAGGAATTGACGCAACGGCTGATTTCCGCCCTGCACCTCGCCGGCGACTATGGGCGCTCTGATCAGGTCGCTAACCAGTTCCTGCAACAATTTCCGGAAAGCACATTGCGGGTACCGGTGCTGTTCCGTCTGGCGGAGAACGCCTACTTCGCCGGGCTGGCCGCAGAGAAGCGCCCGGACCTGCCGAACCGAGCTCCGGAGCTAATCCGGCTCTTCGACGAGGCCGGCAAGCGGTACCAGGCCGTGATCGACAAGGGCGCGGAGTTCGACCGGCTCAGCCTGGCCCGTTACGGCCTCGCGATGTGCCACTTCAAGAAGGGAGACTTCGACAAGGCGAGGGACGTCCTCGACCTGATTCCCAACGCCGACCGCACCGGGGATCTGAGTTACGTCCCATTCCTGCTCGCGGACTGCATGTTGCGCCAGGCCCCGGCGTCAGTCAGCGGGGCCGGAGAAACCCGCAAGGTGCTCGAATCACTGGAACAGGCCGCGGGCCTTCTCGACGGGTTCATCAATGCGAACCCCAAGGCCCCGGAAGTGGCCGATGCGCTGCTCAAGCTCGGCACCTGTCAGATGCGACAGGGGGCCCTGATCGCCGTTCCACAAGAGCGCGCGCCGATCCTCCAGGCGGCCCGGCAAACGTTCCAGCGGTTGACCCAGCAATTCCCGAAGGAACCGCAGGCGGCACAGGCGAAGATGGAAAACGCCAAGTGCCTGGCCCTCGGCGGCGACAAGGGCGGGGCGACGAACGAGCTGCGCCAGTTCACGCAAGACCCGTGGCAGAACACCCCCGCGGCCCCCTTCGCGGTCATGGCGCTCGCGACCCTCCTCCGCGAGCAGAACCAGTTCGAGGAGGCGACGAAGGTCCTGGCGGCCGCCCGACAAAAGCACGAGCCGACCCTCCAGAAGGACCCGGAACGACTAGCACTCTTGCGCTACCACCACGGCGTGGCGCTGCTGGAGTACGGCAAGTTCGGCGAGGCCCGGCAGGCGCTGGACGGTATCCCGCAACTCGTTCCGAACAAGCCGATCACGGCCGAGGCGTTCCTGCGGAACGGCCAGTGCCGGTTCGCCGAGGGGCGGAAGCTCATCGAAACGGCCGGCCAGCAACTCGCGAATCCCGGCCTGAAACCGGAACAGCGTGGGCCGGCGGAGAACCTGCTCAACCAAGGAAAGGCCGCAATCACCGAGGCCGGTCAGCTACTCGAAGGCAAGGCGGACGACCTGAAGGCCGCGCTGCCGACCAACGACGCCCGCGAGCGCATGTACTACGAGGCCGCCTGGGCGTTCCGAACCCTGTCGGAACTCGAGATCGCGGCCGCGCGGTTGAAGATTCAGCAGGAGCGCCAACAGAAACTGCAAGCCGAGGCGGACAAGAAGGCCCCGGGAACGAAGGCCGCGACGGTGCCGCTCCCGGACGTCGCGCGGGCGGAGGTCCCGGAGCAACCCGCCGAGAAGCGAGCCCGGGCCGCGTACCAGAAGCTCATCGAACAATTCGCCGACAGCCTGCTGTCCGTCGACGCCCGGTTCGAAGCCGCGGAGATGTACTGCGAGCGCGAAGACTTCGATTCGGCCGTCAAGATGCTCAAGGAGGCCAACGACGTCGAGCCGCGGGGCGACAAGCTGCCCTCGCCCGAGCTGGTGGACAAGATTCGCATTCGTCTTGGCGCGTGTCTCGCCGCCAAGAAGGACCTGGACGCGGCCCTCGGCTACTTCGACGCGGTCGGCAACAATCCGAAATCCCCCCTCGTCGCCCAGGGCCTCTACCGGGCCGGCGAGGTGCTTCTGGCCAAGGGCGAGACGGCGAAAGCGATCGAGAAGCTGACTCCATTCCGCGATCGAGGAGAACTCCAGAACGTCCCCGGGGTCACGGACCGCGCCCTCCTGCGTCTCGGCTTCGCGCTTGGGCTCGACAAGAAATGGGACGCCTCGCGGCAAGCGTATGAGCTGCTCGTTGCCCGGTTCGGCGGCAGCCTGTGGGTCAACGAAGCCAGGTACGGGGTCGGCTGGGCCCTCCAGAATGCAGGCCAGTTCGACAACGCGGTCAACTGGTATGGCCAGGTGATCGCCGCGACCGCAACGGAGCTGGCCGCGAAGGCCCATTTACAAATCGGCCTCTGCCGCCTGGAACAGAAGCGCTACGGCGACGCCGTCGCGGCCCTCCTGATCGTCCCGTACACATTCGACTACCCCGACCTGAGCGCGTCGGCCCTCTGCGAGGCGGCTCGAGCGCTCGTCGAGGACAAGAAGCCGGAGCAGGCCGAGCGTTTGCTCAAGAAGGTGATCAAGGACTACGCGAGCAGCCCGTTCGCGAAAGCCGCCCGCGAGCGCTTGGAGAAGTTGACGAAGCAGTAGGCGGCGACGGCCGAACCACCTTCGCGGCCGAAACTCGACGGAGACCCCGGATGCGAAATTCGACGCCGATCCGCTTCACCCTCGCGTCGATCCTCCTCCTCACCGTCAATGCCTCGTCGCGCGCCTACATCGAGGCCCCGATGACCATCGGGGACGTCATCAACCAGTCCCAGCTCGTCACCATTCTCCGTGTCTCGCGCGTGGACAAGTCGAAGAACCTGATCGTCTACGACAAGGTCGAGGACATCAAAGGTAAGTTCCCCACCGCCATCGCCCGGCACGTGATCACCGGGCAGCTCCGCGAAGGGGAGATCAAGACCGTCCTCGACTGGGCCGAGCCGGGCAAGACCGCCATCTTCTTCGCCAAGGACGGCGCGTGCGAGACGTGCATCGACACCTACTGGTACCAGACCTACAAGAACGGCGAAGACCTCTACGGGATGAGCCACGGCGAGCCGTTCCTCTTGCGCTCGTACGCGGGCAAGGCCGAGCGGCTGGCCCCGCTCGTCCGCGCGATGCTCGAGGGCAAGGAAGTCCTGGTCCCGGCCATGGAGGACAACAAGGACCTCTTGCACAGGCGGGCGGGCAAGGTCTGGCGACTCAAATCCTCTCTCAAGATCGTCACCTACGACCCGAAACGCGACTTCGCCGGGTGGGGCGGGGAGGACATCCGCCGCATCGCCGGCGGCACCGGCTTCAGCCACCTCGGCCCGCTCGGCAAGATCGACGCCGAGGCCCGCAGCGTCTCCGTCATCGACTTCGACGGGGACGGCAAGCTCGACATCTGCGTCGTCTCGACGAGCAGCGTTCGTCTGTTCCAGAACCAGGGCGACTCGTACAGCGAGGTGTCGCTCCCGGGCCTCCGCGGCGGGGCCCGGGCCGCCGCCTGGGGCGACCACGACGGCGACGGCAGACCCGATCTGCTCCTGGCCACGGCCGAGGGGCCGAAGCTGTACACGAACCTCGGCGGGGGCCAGTTCCGCGACGACACCGCGATGCTCCCCCGCGCCTGCGGTGCGGCCACCGCGGTCGCCTGGATCGATGCCGACGGCGACGGCAAACCGGACGTCCTTGTCGCCACCGCGTTCAACGGCCTGCGCCTCTACCGCAACAACCGCCCGGCCGACGCTGCGGCCCGGCTCGCGCCGCCCAAGGCCGGCGACTGGATGCTGATCGGCCCCTTCCCGAACAACAACGGCGCCGGATTCGAGACCGTTTACCCGCCGGAAAAGGAAGTCGACTTCGCCAAGCAGTACGACGGCAAGGGGGGAAAGGTCGCGTGGCGGAAGGCCGATTTCAAGGACGGGGCGATCAACAACCTGGCCGTCTTCGGCAAGCCGGAGCTGAACAACGACGCGGTCTGCTACGTCGCCCGCGTGATTGAGGCCACCGCGGCGACCGAATTGTCGCTCTCGCTCGGCAGCGACGACGGTCTCGCGGTCTTCGTCAACGGCGAGCGCGTGCTCGCCGAGAACGCCCAGCGGGCCTGCGCCCCGGACCAGAATCGAGTGACCATCCGCTTGAAGCCGGGCAAGAACAACCTCGTGCTCAAGATCACGCAGTGGGCCGGGGAATGGGCTTTCTGCTATTCCGCCGGCCAACCGTCCGTGGCCGCGGTCGGCCGGTTCGACGACGTCTCGGCGGCGTGGGGCCTCGGCCCGGACGGACTCGCAGGCGAGGCTCGCGGGGAAACACTCGCAGTCGCCGACGTCAACGGCGACGGGCGCCCGGACTTCCTGTTCGGCGCCGGCACCGGGATGCTGTTCGTCAACACCGGCCGGCGATTTGAGTTGGTCCCCGACTCCGGCCTGAGCTTCGATGCGAGCAAGTGCGGCCCGACATTCGTGGATTTTGACGGCGACGGCCACCCGGACCTGTTCGTCCCACAGGCCGGCAAGTGCAAGCTGTTCCGCAATGACGGGATGGGCCATTTCACCGACGTCATCGACAAATGTGGTGACCTCGCGAAGTCCATCCCGGGGGCCACTTCGGCCGCGTGGGGGGACTTCAATAACGACGAACACCTCGACGTCGTGATCGGCTGCCTCCGCGGGCCGAACCGCTACTTCCAGAACAACGGCGACGGGACGTTCACCGACAAGACCGCGGAGATCGGCCTGACGATGCGTGTGTTCAACAGCCAGGCCGTCGCCCTTGCGGACCTGAACAATGACGGCAAGCTCGACCTGGTCATGGCCAACGAGGGCCAGGAGTCGGCCGTCCTGTTCGGGAACAAGGAGCTGCCGAACAAGGCGAGCCCGCTTGTGGTCCACGTGCCCGTTGAATCGGTCGCACTGGGCTGCACGGTCCGCGTGACCGGGAAGGACGTGCGCCACGCCCGGGCCGTGTCCGCCGGCGACGGCCGCGGGCAACCGAACCTGGCCCCCCGGTTCGTACTGCAACCCGGCACTTATCAGGTCGAGGTCCGCGACTCGACCGGTCGGGCGCAGACGCGCGATGTGACCGTCGCGGCCGATCCAGTGAAATTGCGGTTTGACGAAAAGCCCACGCCGCCGAAGAAGTGATGACCATGCGCCGATCGACTTGCGTTCTCGGACTGTTCCTCGTCGCGACCGTCCCCGCGATCGGCGACGAGGCCCCGTGGTCCACCTACCGCGGTAACGTCCGGCGATCGGGCAACACGGACGGCATCGCCGGCCCGGCAAGGCCGGAGGTGATTTGGGTCATCAAGGACACCAAGCACTTCGTCGCCGCGCCCGTGCCCAACGGGGCCGATATCTTGCTGCCCGGACTCAGCGGGTTCAACGAGGGAGTTGTCAGCAGTCTGCCGATCAACCCGAAGGATCCTAAGAACATCACACCCACCTGGGTCAAAGGCGGTCAACTCCTCGGACTGCCGACTGTCAGTTCGCCCGCCGTGAGTGACGGCAAGGTTACCTTCGGCGGCGGCATGCACGATTCCCCCGGGGCCGCCCTCTACTGCTACCCGACTGATGGCAGTTGCCTGCTTTGGGTACTGCAGATGAAGGGACCCCTGATGCACATGGAGGCGTCGCCGACCGTGGCCAACGGGCGCGTATACACCGGCGGCGGCGCGGCCGGTGTCGTCTGTGTGGACCTGAACACGGTGACGCTGAACGGCAAGGAGATGTCGGTCAAGGACGTCCCGGCCGCCCAGTCCGCGCGTCTCAAGGAGCTTCAGGCGAAGTACGAGGTGGAAAAGAAAAAGGATCCGGAATTCGCAATCGCGCCGGGCGAAGATCAGCTGTGGCGACCGGCCCCGAAGACAATCTGGATGCAGGGGGAGAAGCGGTGGCACGTGGACGCGCCGGTACTCGTCGCCGGGGACAAGGTGCTGGCCGCGTCCGCGTTCCTGGACAAGGAGAAGGAAGGTGACCGGGCAGTCTACTGCCTTGATGCCGGAAGCGGCAAGGAATTGTGGCGGGCGTCGCTCACATACAACCCGTGGGGTGGGCCGACTCTTGCCGGCGAAACGGTGATCGTCACGACCAGCAGCATCGCTTACAAGATGACGGACGTCGAGCAGGCCAAGGGCGAGGTCGTGGCTCTCGACCTGGCAACCGGCAAGGAGAAATGGAAGAAGTTGGTCCCGGGTGGCGTACTCGGCTGTGCCGCCGCGACCAACGACGCGGCTGTGTTCACTTGTACCGACGGCAAGGTGCGGGCGTTCGCCCTCGCGGATGGCTCGCGGAAGATCATTTACGACGCGAAGGCCCCGTTCTTCGCCCCGCCCGCTGTCGTCGGCGACACGGCTTATGTCGCCGACCTGAACGGCGTCGTTCACGCCATCGACTTGAAGACCGGCAACGCGGCCTGGACGTTCGACCTCGGCAAAGAGCCGTTGAAGCTGCCGGGCATGAATTACGGCGGAATCACAGTCCATGGCGGCAGGCTGTACCTGGCCACGTTCAACCGCGACGGCCCGTTTGCGGGGCAATCGACGGCGGTGGTGTGTATCGGCGGGAAATGACATGGGACTTGCGAGGAACGCATCATGAGGCGCTTATACGTCGTGGGTGTTCTCGGCGTGCTTGCGGGCTCCGCGTGGGCCGGCGACCCCGAGGGGATCAAGGTCGATAAGGACAAGAAGGCCGTCATCATCGACGCCAAGGTCGCCCCGCGTAAGCTTGAAAAATACGACCAGATCTACCCGGTCGAGGTCGTCGCGTGCTGGCCCGACCCGAAGGGGAAGAAGGCGCACGAGACGGTCGTCACCATCGACGTCAAGCCGAGCGACGTCCACAAGGCCTTGGAGTCGCTCGGGCTCAAGCCCGGTAAGCCCGCGGTCGGCGAGGACAAGGTCGCGGAAGGGCCGGAGGTCAAGGTCTCGCTGGAAATCCCCGACGGCGGGGGGACGAAGAAACTATCGATTCACCGCTTCCTGCTCGACCCCAAGACGAAACAGCCGTTCCCGCGGGACGTCAAGTTCCGGTTCACCGGGTCGATCCGGTCCAAACCCGACCCGACCAAGTCCGACGAGGTCTACGGGGCCGACCTGTCCGGGACGTTGATCGCCATCTACCCGGTGACCGACGAGACCGTTTGCCAGACGACGCTGACCATGAAGGAAGAGAAGTACCTGAAGCTGGAAACGGACACGGCCGTGCTCCCGAAGGTGGGAACGCCCGTGAAACTGATCATCGAGCCGGCCAAGTAAGTACGCGGAGGCAGCGAACCAGTGACGCCTTCTTACCTTCGACTCCTCCGATCAACGCTCGCGGCCGGCCTGGTTGCCACCGCGGGGTGCGGGCATTCGCCCACGCCCGGGCCTGCGGTTGCCGTCGCACCGGCCGAAGTTGTCGCCGGTGAGGAGAGACGTGAACTGCAGAAGGAGGTTTCGGCCGAGTCCGCGAGCGTCCCGAGGGCGGAGCAGGCGACGACTCCGAGTGGCGGGACGTTCCGGTTCCCGGACGATTCCGGCGGCAAGGCGCTGGCCCAAATGCTGGCTCCGCCGGCCCCGCCCAAGCTGCCGCCGGATGAACCGGCTCGCCCGCGCGAGCGAAAGGTGCCCGGCTTGCTTGACGTCTCGCGGCTACAATCGACGGACCCAGGCGCTCCGGTGCCGCGATTGTCCTTACCGGGTTCCAACGGTTTGCGGCCCACGGCCCTTCCCGATCGCGTACCGTCGCACCTCGGCGGAGTGTTTCCAAGTTTACCCGAGCGCGCCGAACTGCCCACTGGTCCGCTGACTCGTCGCGAAGGACCGGACGTCACCAGACCGCTCGAGGCGCCGATCCTGAGCCCCAGGCCCGTCGCCGACCGGGCCCCGCTCACCGATCCGACGCTCGAGTTCACGGCCCGGAGCGTGATCAGCCCGAGTCTGCCGCTGCGGACCGAGCCTGCGGGATTTGTCCGCATCAACCTGCCCGACCCGTTCGAGCATGCCGCTGCCGCGAAGCCGCGGACGCCGGTCGTCGAGGACCCGAACCGCGTGTTGGGGACGGTGCCGCCGCCGAAGCAGTGAGAGATGGCTCGTTAGCCGCGACGCGGAGGCTCGGCGAAGCGGAGCGCGTAACGTGGGCCGCCGGGGGACCTCGACTTAGCGGTCCGACACGTCCAGGTGACGCGCTCCGCTCCGCCAAGCCTCCGCGTCGCGGCTAACGGTGTTCCGACTGGCACAATTCCGTCGCGGGCGGTATCTTTTTCCAAGCAACGCCCACCCGCACCCTCCGCGCTCTCCGAGACCCGAATGGCCCTCCTCCCCGACGCCCCGCCGTCCAAAGCCGGCTGGGGCTCCCTCCGACAACTCACCAGCTACCAATGGTTCGTGTTCGTGGTCGCCTGCCTCGCGTGGGACCTCGACTGCATGGACCAACAGTTGTTCAACGTCGCCCGCCGGCCGGCAATGCGCGACCTCGTCCCGCAGGTGCAGCCGGACGACCCGCGACTGCCGGAGCTGGCCTCGAAGCTCACCGAGGAGAGCGAGAAGAAGGGGGAGCCGCCGCCGACGGCGGAAAAAGTGATCGCGGCCCAGTTCGACGCGGACGTCGCCCACGGGGCCGCACTCGCGACCTCCGTCTTCCTGATCGGCTGGGCCGTCGGCGGGATCGGGTTCGGGATCATGGGCGACCGGCTCGGCCGCGTCCGTACGCTCATGCTCACGATCCTGCTCTACTCGGTGTTCACCGGCCTGAGCGCCATTTCTACATCCGTGTACGACTTCGGCATCTATCGCTTCCTGACGGGGCTTGGGGTGGGGGCGGTGTTCGCGGTCGCGGTCTCTCTGGTCGCGGAGTCGGTGCCCACGGCCGCCCGCCCGTATGCCCTCGGGCTGCTCCAGATGTCGTCCGCGTTCGGCAACATCGCCGCGGCCTCCGTGTCCATCCTGCTTGGGTACATGCAGATCAGCGGCCAGCTCGGCGATTACAAGCCGTGGAAGATCATGTTCCTGATCGGGATCGTCCCGGCACTCTTGATCGTGCTGATCCAGCGCCGGCTCAGGGAGCCGGAGGCCTGGACCCAGGCCCGGGAGGATCATCGGACTGGCGTGGGGAAACAGCTCGGTTCGTTCCAGGAGTTGTTCGGGGACGGCCGGTGGCGCTCGCGGGCGATCCTCGGAGTCCTCTTGGCGTTCGCCGGCGTGGTCGGCCTGTGGGGGATTGGCTTCTTCACTCCGGATTTGCAGGCCTACGTCTTCCGCCCGGTGTTTCAGCACGAGGCCGCCGAGAAAGGCCTCTCCGGCCCGGCCGCGGCCGGGTACGTGTCCGGGCGCATCTCGATCTGGTCCGGCTGGACCTCGCTCCTCTTGAACATCGGTGCCGCGTTCGGGATCTTCGCCTTCGCGTGGCTGACGCCGTACTTCGGCCGGCGCTGGACGTTCGCCCTGGCGTTCGTGGCCGCCGCGGCGAGCACGATCCTGGTGTTCTGGAAGCTGTCCGAATTCAACGACGTGTTTTGGATGATCCCCCTCATGGGCATCTGCCAACTGGCCCTGTTTGGGGGTTACGCCATCTACTTCCCCGAACTCTTCCCGACCCGGCTGCGGAGCACGGGGACCTCCTTCTGCTACAACGTCGGCCGGCTGGTCGCCGCCGTCGGCCCCGCAGCCCTCGGCCTGTTGACCAGCCAGGTGTACGCGGGCTTCGACCACCCGTGGCCGTACCGGTACGCGGGCATTACCATGTGTGCGGTCTTTTTGATCGGGCTGGCGGTCCTCCCGTTCCTGCCCGAAACCAAGGATAAGCCGCTCCCGGAGTAATCGCGCCCGATGACCGCACCCGACTGGTTGACGGCCCGCAATGGCGGGCTCACGAAGGGATTGACCGACCGGACGTGGCTCGTCACGATTGCCGGGGAGCCACAATATCGTCTGGATCTCCTTCCGGCGAAGGGACAGTACACGTGTTCGGTGATTCAAACAAATAACGGCAGGCGGCTCGATGACGGCAAAGTGTATCCGAAGCCGGAGGCGGCCCTGACAGGTGGGCTGGAGGAGCTGCGGGCGAAATTGGGGTGGTGATCGCGCTATCCACTTGAGTTGCGACCTGTCCACAATCGTCTTAGCGCGGATTTCATGGACATTTGGCGGGTGGGCGGAGCCCGAAGCGCAGCGAGGGCGACACCGGGCCGGACGGCGTCGCCCTCGCTGCGCTTCGGGCTCCGCCCACCCGCTACACCCTCCAGAACCGCGCTCTAGAATCGCTACGAGTCCGCGATCATCCCTGTTCCATCCGATCCATCGCGGCGCCGCGGCGCCGATTCGCCATGCACACATCGTTGCGCCCGTCCGCGTGGGCCGTGGTCGTCGCGATCACGTCCGTCCTCGCCGCCAGTTGTGACCGGAAGTCGTCCACGAACTCGGTCCCCGTGGTGGGTCCGGAGTCGCCGACGATCCACCACGACAACGAGGACCCGTACGACGGCCCGGCGTGGTTCGAGGATGTCACCGCCGCGAGCGGGATCAACTTCACCTACAAGAACGGCGAGGAAGCCAACCACATGGCCATCATCGAGTCGCTCGGCGGCGGGGTGGCCGCGTTCGACTACGACGGCGACGGCCTCATCGACCTGTACTTCACCGGCGGCGGGTACTACGAGGGCAAGAACGTCCGCGGCCACCCGGGGCGGATGTACAAGAACCTCGGCAATTGGAAGTTCAAGGACGTCACGCAAGAAGTCGGGCTCGACCGTGGCGTGCAGTTCACTCACGGAGTCGCCGTCGCCGACATCAATCGCGACGGCTTCCCGGACCTCCTCGTCACCGGCTACGATCGGTTGACTTTGTATCTCAACGTCCCGGCCGAGGGAGGCGGCCGAAAGTTCGTGGACGTCACCGAGCAGGCCAAACTGACGCAGAGAATGTGGAGTTCGGGGGCGGCGTTCGCGGACCTGGACGGCGACGGCTACCCCGACCTGTACGTCTGCCACTACGGCGACTGGGGGTTCGACACGAACCACCCGCTGGACTGCATGTACGACGGCAAGACCCGCGACGTCTGTCCGCCGAAGAAGTTCAAGCCCCTCCCGCACACCGTCTACCGCAACAATCGCGACGGGACGTTCACCGACGTGTCGAAGGAGCTGAAGCTCCGCACCGACGGCAAGGGGCTCGGTGTCCTCATCGTGGACGTGAACGCGGACGGCAAGCCGGACCTCTATGTGGCCAACGACACGGACGACAACTTCCTCTACCTGAATCGCACCAGGCCCGGCGGCCCGCTCGCGTTCGAGGAGCTCGGCGGCCTTGCGGGCGTCGCCCGCGACAACCGGGCGCAGGCCAATGGGAGCATGGGGCTGGACGCCGGCGACCCGGTCCGGACGGGGCGGCCGGCCATCTTCGTGACCAACTACGAGGGGGAGCTTCACGCCCTCTACGTGAACCAGACGACCCGCGACCCGAAAGATCGGTCCGAGATCCTGCTCTTTGACTTCGAGTCACACCGCAATGGACTGCAAGACGTCGGCCGGCTCATGGTCGGTTGGGGTACCGCCTTCCTGGACCTGGACCGCGACGGCTGGGAAGATCTGGTCATCACCCATGGCCACGCGATCCGCTTCCCGGTCGCGGCCGCGGGCCGGTCCCAATTTCCAAAGCTGCTTCTCAATAAGAAGGGCAAGTTCGTGGGCATTTCGAGTCGCGGCGGTTCGTATTTCCGGGCCCGGCACAACGGCCGCGGGATGGCCGTCGCCGACCTCGACAACGACGGCAAGCCGGACCTGGTGTTCAACAATCTGAACGAGCCGGC
>DATFWZ010000647.1:0-2832 GCA_035258765.1 Gemmataceae bacterium | reverse complement strand
CCTTCGAGCTTCGCCAGCAACTTGCCCGTCGCCGGGTCCCAGAGGGCCGGCGAGATCGCGGAGCCGATCCCGGTCAGCAGCGGGTGGTGCGGGCCCCAGGAGAGCTGCTGCGACTCGCCGACGGTGATCGTCCGTACGATCGCGTTCTTTGCGAGGCTCCAGTGCGTCACCTGCCCGCCGAGCAGGGCGAACAGGTCGGACCCATCCGCGGCCAGGGACAGGGCGGACGCCGCGACGCCAAGCGCATTCCCCGGTAAGAGGTCGCCAGGGGCATGCGGGACGACGGCCCCGCCGCTCGGAGCGACCAGCAGCCCGCCGTTGGGCGTCCACAGGACCGAGGCCCCCGCCAGCTCAAGCTTCCGGGTCATCTTGCCGGACTCGACGTCATAGACGATGGTTTGCTTGGAGCTGCCCGCGGCCAGGCGCTTCGAGTCCGGGGAAAAGGCGACCGCAGTCGCGTCGTCGAGTGACTCCTTAAGTGAGTGAAGCGTCTTGAGCGTGTTCGCGTCGGCGATATACGTGCCGGCCTTGGCCGCGGACGTGGCGATATGATCGCCGCTCCGGGCGAACGCGATGCAATAGATGGGGTTGCCATACTCGACGGTCTGGAGCTGCTTGGCCGCGGCCACGTCCCAGAGGGTGACGAACCCGCTCGTCCCGCCGGCCGCGAGCAACCGGGTGCCGTCCGGCGACCAGGCGACGTGGCTGACGTAGCCCTTGTGATTCTTGAGCACGCGGACCGGCTGGCCGGTCTTCATGTCCCAGACGCGGGCGGTGTTGTTGAAGCTGCCGGCGGACGCGAGGTAGTTGCCGTCCGGGGACCAGTCGAGCCCGTAGACATACGAGTCGTGCCCGACGAGGGCCCGCTCGAACTCGCCGGTCGCGGTGTTCCAGATGCGGATGATCCCGTCGTATCCGCCGGTGGCGAGGCGCTTGCCGTCCGGGCTGACGGCGATCTTGGTCGGGAGCCAGCGGTGCCGCTTGGTCTCAATGGTCCACGAGCGGACGCCCTTCAACGGCCCGGGCCGCTGGACGGGTGTGCGAATGCTGAGCGGATCGCCGGGCTTGGGCAGATCGGCCGGCTCGGCGACGAGCGGGAATCCAACCTTGGCCTTCGCCTTGGGCTGGGCGGCGGTGGGGACATTCAGGACGAGAAGAATCGGCAGGCATAGCGCGAGCGCGATGAGTCGGAGGGCAGCCATGGCGGCACCTGGGGGGGAGGGACGCCAGGATAACGCGCCGCTAGGGCGAGTGAAATGCACTAGTCCGCGGGACTATTTCTTTACCCGCTCCAGCCGGATCAGCATCAAGCCCGATTTCTCTCCGGCCTTGAACGTGGTCGGCCGACCCGCTGAGCCCGGACCTCGCGGCGCACAAATCGATAGACGATCCCCATCGAATTGATAGATGCCGGGCCCATCCTCCTCGCCCTCGGCCTTGAAATCGATTGTCTTCGGATCCTTTGACGAATCCAGTGTGAACTTACAGGGTGTCTTCAGGACCTTGTCGCCGTCTCTAATTGTCAATTTCCCATCCGCGAAGACGTAGGTGATGGATTTGAGTGACTCGGGCGGTTCGACGCTTCCCTCTTCTTCGAAGTAAACAATCCGCCATTGGCCCTGGATTAACTCCGCGTCGGATTGCCGCTTCGGCTCGTCTTTCGCCCACGACATCCAGCAGAACGCGAGGGCCACTGAGACTGCGATGAGCGGTTTCCGGGTCATGATTCGTCTCCTGCGCGCGTCGTCATACGCGTCCGTTAGCGAGATTCTGATAGCCACGGTACGCCGGCCGCCCGCCGCCGGAAAGGTCACAGCGGCGCCGGGATGTCCCGGCGCACGAACGTCCTTAGCGCCATCGCGTACCCGATCACGCCGACCGCGACCAGCACCGCGATCACCGGCAGACTGATCAGCGACTCCCCGGTCCACGCCAGGCCCGGGTCTGCGGTCCACCGGCCCTTCGAGTTGATCGTCTGCGGCTGGTAATAGTAGAAGACCGTGAACGGGCGAAGGAACGCGATCCCCTCCCAGAGCTGGCCAAACACGTTCACCAGGAATTGCACCAGTGTGATCAGGATCGCCAGCCCGAGCACCTTGTTTCGCGAGCTGCCCGCGGACGAGATCCACATCGTGTATCCGGAGACCGCGAACAACAGCGCCACCATGTTCCACATCCCGGGCAGCAACCCCCACGGGTTCACCTTGTACGACGGCAGCGGGTCGGGCGGGGTCATCTTCAGCTCGTGATACACCCCGGGCTTTACCGTGAACTCGCCCACGACCTCCGTCCCGACGTAGATCCCCGCGAAGAATGCAAAGCACAATATCGGGATCACCGTCGCGTCCACCAGCAGGTGGGCGAGGATGACTTTCTTTCGCGCCGCGGGCTGGGCGAGCAATAGCTCCATTGTCCCGCGATCGATCTCGCCGGCAATCGCGCCAGCCGCCCGGCCGACCGCCCAGATACACAGGATCGCGACCACCATCGGGTGCATGGGGCCGACGGCCAGGGTGTCCTGCGGGTCGACGAACTTGACGTCTTCACCGCCGAGGAAGGTCTGGATGAGCTTGCCCGGGCCGCGGAAGAAAATGTCGTGGAAGAACGATCCCGGCATGTGCTGCATCTGCGCGACCGTCGTGAGCAGGGGCGTGATCTGGGTGGTGACGCGCTCGGTCACCTTGACCCAAAGGCCGCCGAACCCGGCCAGGAGCAGGCAAACCGCGACCAGCGGCAGGCGGACGTCGCGGAGGAGTTTGAGGTAGAGGACGGGGGTCATGGGGTCTCCGGCGAAGTTGGCAAGCGTACGCGGCGTGACTCGGCGAGCCGGGA
>DATFWZ010000646.1:0-11502 GCA_035258765.1 Gemmataceae bacterium | reverse complement strand
GACGCCGAGCGATCGCCGCGCTGTTGGGTTTGCTCCGTCAAGTTTCTGTCCCAGCAACTCGATTTTCCCCCGGTCCAATCGCACCCGACTGGCGACAGCCCGGACCAGCGTGGTCTTCCCGGCTCCGTTGGGACCGAGGAGCAGTAACAGTTGGCCGCGTTCGAGCTTGAGTTCGGCGCCGTCAAGCGCCTGGATTGTACCGAAGCGCTTGTACGCACCAGTGACCCGAAGGGCGGTGGTCATGAGGAATATCCAGTCACCGAGGTCGCCCCGAAACGCGACCACTACGAGCTACTTCGCCCCATCGCGATGAGAGTTTTCGGGATTTGTGTCGAGCCGCCGGGCGCTGAGTGCACCGGGGACGGAGGAACAGATGCGGTCGAACCGCCACGCGCTCGGGCCGTTTGTGGCCGCCGCGCAGGAGGGCGGCCAGGTTGGCGGCGTCGATCCGGTCGCTCTTCGACTTGCTCTGGTGGATGTGCCGCATGGCCAGGGCGTGGCCCAGGGCGAAGGGGATGCCCTCTTGCTCGCACAGGGCGGCCAGCCAGTACCAGGCGAACTTGCACTCGCAGCCGACGACCAGGTTGGGGCGGAAGGGCGCGATGGCCTCGAGGAAGGCCTGCGGGTCCGCCGGCAGGTTCTTGTCGAACACCGTCTTGCCGGTGTGGTCGAGGACGTGGATGTACATGGTCCTGGCGTGCAAATCGACGCCGACGTAGAATCGGTGCTGGCCGGAGTAGCAACGCATCTCATGCCTCCGTGGTGACGGGCCGTCCTGATCCCGCTTCGTGGTTGGGAAGATACACGCTTCCCGGAAAGATCCACGTTGGGACCGGGAGCAATCCCGCGATCCCTCTTACCATTGGCGACAGGCTCCGGCCCGTCACCATTGACGCCATGAGAAGTATCCCGACGGTGCACCGGACACGGGCCGCCAGATTGGTTAGGATTGCTGGCGGTCCCCGAGCGGCCCGTGCCGGTGACCTTATAGTTCGCCGGCCCAGGCAGCGGCGCCGCGTTGGCTGGCCTCAGCAACGTGGGCCAGCTCATCGTCGTGAAACCGAGCGCCACAACCTACGAGCCGGTCGCCGGGTGCCGGGTGTCCGACACCCAGACCTGGGGAACCAGCAGCAGCGCGGGCATGAATGATAGCAGTCGCCTCGGTTTCTGCCAGACCGTCGATTGATCGAACTCTATCGGCCTACTTCCCGTCCTTGCCAAGGTCGCTGACATCCCAGACCAGCGCGGTGCCGTCGGCGCTGCCGGAGGCCAGGGTTTTGCCGTCGGCCGACCATGCGAGCGAGGTCACCCTGCCTCGATGTCCAACGAAGCGGCGCCGCTCCTTCCCGGTCGTAACTTCCCAAAGCCGGATGATCCGGTCACAGCCCGCCGAGGCCAGGGTCCGGCCGTCCGGGGAGGGAGCCAGGCAGATGAGTTCCGCTTCATCCCCGAGGAATCGTCGGAGTTCTTTGCCGGTGGCGATTTCCCAGAGGCGGATATTCCGGTCGCTCCAGCTCCCGGTGAAGAGGGTTTTGCCGTCCGGTGAGAAGGCGGCGCACGTCACCGCCCCCTGGTGGGTCTCTTTGTCGATCGGCCACTGCCTGTGCTCGCCGGTCGTCATGTCCCAAAGTCCAAAGGAAGGGTACCCCAGACCGCCCGCGGCAACGGTTTTGCCGTCCGGGGAAAAAGCCAGGGAGGAGACGCCACTATAACTCCCCAGGCGGCGGTCTTTCCCGGTCGCCACATCCCAAAGGCAGAGCTTCCCTCCGGGAAACACCGACGCGGCCAGCGTCGTGCCGTCGGCGGAAAAGCTGACCGGAGAAAAGTCTAAAATAGAACCTGGAAATCGGCGGACTTCTTTGCCGCCGGCCACTTCCCAGAGGCGGACGGTCTGGTCCGAGCTGCCCGAGGCCAGAGTCTTGCCGTCCGGCGAGAGCACGACCGAGACGACCGGCCCCTGGTGCCCCTCAAGGCGGCGAAGTTCCTTGCCCGTCAACGTTTCCCACGTGCGGATGGTCCCGTCGGAGCCTGCCGAGAACAGAGTCTTGCCGTCGGCAGACAACGCCACGGAAGAGATCATGCCCTGGTGCCCGTCGCGGGGACTGAGGTTCTTACCGGTTGCCAGGTCCCAGACCCGGATGAGGCCGTCGAAGCTGGCCGAGGCCAGAGTCTTCCCATCGGGTGCAAAGGCCAGGGTGCGCGCCCAGTATTGATCCCCCGACAACGCCCGGCGTTCTTTCCCGGTCGCCACCTCCCAGAGACGGATAGTCTTGTCGGAGCCGGCCGACGCGAGGGTCTTGCCATCCGGGGAAAACGCCACCCCATGAATCTGTCCGCGATGCCCCTGGAACTGACGAATCTCCTTGCCTGTGGCAAGCTCATATTGCTTGATCCAGGGACGATCCTGATCGTCTGCGCGCCCAAACAAATCCAGGCTAACGGCCAGCGTCTTGCTGTCCGGGGCAAAGGCAAAGAAATAGCCCAAGGATGAGCGGCGCTCGTGCTTTACCAGGAAGAGCTCTTTCCACCCGTCTACTTCAAAGAGCCGCAAGGCATTTGGGTCCGAGGAGGTAAAGGCCACGATCTTGCCGTCGGGGGAGAAGGCGACTTGATCGACCGGTCCAACGGCGCGTTCAGCGCGGAGCAGGTTGCCCGTGGCCACGTCCCACAGGCGCACGGAAGGATCGGGGCCGCTGACGGCGAGGGTTTTACTGTCGGGGGAGAAAGCAATGTCCCCGCGCCCGCTGTGGTTCTCAGGGCCTGCCTTGAGGCGGCGGATCTCCTGGCCGGTGGCTGCATCCCAGAGGAACACCGTGCTGTCGAAAGAACCGGCCCCGGCCAGGATCTTGCCGTCGGGTGAAGCCGCCGCCTGCGCGTAGCCTTGGAGCTGGAACTGACGAAGTTCCTTCCCTGTTTCTACCTCCCAGAGGCGAATATTGCCCTGGGTAGTGTGGTCCCCGGTCCCCCGGCCGACGAAGCCGGCGCTGGCCAGGATTTTGCCCTGGCCCAGGTAGGCCAGGGAATTCACCGGCCCCGCATGCTGGAAACGCACCGACCCGCTCCGGGCCAGGGCGCCGGCCGGCAGCGGATCGCCGTGAGCATCGCTGGCATGTCCAGGACGATCAGGACCCGAAGGTTCTTCTGCGTGCGCAGCGCCCGCTTCCGGCCGCCCCGGGCCGAGTCCGAGTGCGGCGGCGAGGCCAACCATTCCGATGGCAGACGTCAGTACGAGCATAGCTAGCAGCTTTTTCGCGGCCGTGGTCTGTAACGCTCCTTTCGCCAGGCTAATGGCCTGGGCGGGAACAGCACCGTCGGGCAAAGTCTGCCCCGCCGCGAACAAGCAGGCGGCTTTGACCGTGGACGCCACGAGCGAAGCCGGCACAGCCGCGGACTCCACCGCCGCCGGCCAGGCGGCAGCGACGAGCAGCGCCGCCGGCCCCAGACCGCCGCGCCTTAATCGTGTCCGAAGTAGCGCTCGACCACGCTCCAGGCGTTCGCGCAGCGTGCTCTTCGCCAGCCGCAGCTGGACAGCGGCTGCCTGTTGCGTGGCACTCTCCAGGTAGCACAGCACCAAGGGGGCGCGATAGCGCTCGGGTAGTCCGCTCAATTCTTCGTGCAGCACTTGCCGCACCTCCCGCCAGCTCAGGTCGTCCGGCTCGGCGGCTTGTCGTACCGGTACGCGAGCCTCGTGCTTCCGCCGCGCGGCAGACTGCGCCCGCGCCTTGAGGGCGGTGCGGTAGGCGACGCCGTGCAGCCAGCTCCCCAGCGATGCCGTCTTGCGGATCGAACCGGCCTTGCGGGCCAGGATGAGGAAGGCGGCCTGGAAGGCGTCCTCGGCATCAGCCTCGTTGGCCAGCACACCGCCGCAGACGTCCAGGACCATTGGCCCGTGGCGGCACAGCAGGGCATGGAAGGCGGCCTGGTCTTGGTGGGCATGGAACCGCTGGAGGAGTTCGTGGTCAGGGAGTTCGCGCACACGACGGTCTTCACCCGCCCGGCGGATGAGTTGCAAGATCGGGTTCGACACGGTCTTGACCATCACGCGGTTCCCTTCGACCGAAGCCGTCCTCCACCTATATAGTTCCTGGAGACAGGGGGACGTGCCGGATTATTTCCAACGTAACGCACCATTCGCCTTGCATATAGATAAAGTGGCTGGTCCCGTCGTCCTTGTTGGCGGCGCAGGCACCGGGTAGCATGGCTGTGGTAGGCCGGCGAACCAGTCGCTGAATTTGACCGGGGCCGCATTGCGTTTTCGCGCGGCATGTAATACTTGGAGGGGCCCCGGCAAGTTAGCTTGTGCGTTCGCCGTCAGAGTGCCATGACCGCACAGGTTCCAGATCGGCTGATGAACAAGCACCCGCGGGTCAAGCTGCGCGGCCTACATCTGTACGGCGTCGTTCGTGGCGACATCCGCGCGAATAACGGTTGGGGACAGCGCTACGAGTTCCTCAAGCCACCGCAGCCGCCCAAGGATGTGCCCCGATGTTCCGCACTTTGGCGAGGCTATACCGCGACATTTCAACTGGATTCGGACGGTGAACTCGAGTTGATGTCATACCGCTATCCGCTGACCTTGACAAAGGCGAAAACCGAACCGGTGAACGAGAAATTGTCAGGGGACTTCTGGTTGGTCATGAAGCACAACTTCTTTGGCCCGAGAACCTATGTGCCATTTAAGGACGGGAGAATTGTCGATGACGAATCGGAATGGGTTACCGAGGAACCACGGCAACGAAGAATCCGCCGCGGTTCCGAGGAGCGTGAGTGAGCCGCGGCGAACCAGCCGTTGCACCTGACCGCGGCGGCATTACGGCTTTTCAGGGTTCAACGTCTCACCAGCCGCCGCGGCAGGTGAACGGTGTCGTTCGGCCAAAGAATTCGGAGGGTATTTGGTGTCGGATCCTGCGGTTACCTCCGCCTACGTCCCGCCATCCAGTGGGCCCGTGTCAGGGCTTCCGTTGCCTCTCCCGGACGGCACCGATACTCGGTTCCTCGCCTCCTTCGGAGACTATGAATGCTTGGAGTTGGTTGCTCACGGCGGGATGGGAGCGGTCTACCGGGCGTGGCACCCACGGCTGAAGCGGCTGGAGGCTGTCAAACTGATCCGGTCCCGTCACGTCGCCAGCCCGGCAGATCTCGCCCGATTTCGGCTTGAGGTCGAGGCCGGGGCCGCGCTCGCAAGCCGGCGCCGCCGAATCCGCTATCGACGGGCCACGACCTCCCCGCCGGAACCTCCATCGTCACCCGGTGTCGTGCAGGGCGACGTGCCGGCCGGGATGCGACTGGACGGGGCTCGGGCTCAGGGACGACGACCCTCCCGGGCGCAGGTCGAGTCCGGTCACTCCGTGACCGGACTCCGACTTGCCGCAACCGGCCACTACGCGGAAACCAAGCCCCCAAAGCCGGCCGCGAAGTCTTCCCACGACACCTCGACGTAGCTGCCCCACGGGTTGTACACGGTCACCATCTGCCGACCGGTGAACGCCTGTCTGTACGCGTCCGTGACCGCGTAGCAGTGGCTGACGACGAGGGGCGAGCCGGGCGGGACCATGCCCGGCGTCGAGGCGTCCAGCATGACTCCGGACGCCAGCCAGTCCCGGACGTTCTCCCACGATACCTGGGCGATGGCGTGGTCGGTCGCGGTCCGTCCGGTCAGCGTCTGCAGGGCGTCCCCCGCGTCGAACAGCCGGCCGCCACGCCGGTCGTTGACGACGTCCCAACTCAAGTCCCCGTACATCGGGGTGTTCCAGTTAATGCCGAAGCGCTGGAGGCGGGCCCGCTGGAGCAGGATCACCCAGTAGTCGCCGACGTCGCCCCCGAGGGCGTCGCCGGTCCACGCGTCGTTGTCGGTCCAGGTACCGTCGAAGAACACGTTCACGTCCGTCGGCGATCCGTTCGGGAACAGTCGTACGCGGTACCAGTTGTTGCCGAGACTGGTGATTTGTTTGGTGAAGTCGTGCCCCTGTCGGAGTGCCGCCGCGATGCTGCATAGGGTTTGACACGTTGGCGACGCCTCCTGGTTGACGTCGGTGATCGACTGCCCCAGGCCGAACGGGCTCGACAGGTCCACGTTGTCCCGGTACGTGTCCCACCAGGCCCCGCCGTCCAGGGTGTCGCGGCCGGCTCCGCCGTCCAGAGTGTCGTTCAGGTCGCCGCCGTGCAACTCGTCGTTGCCAGCGTCGCCGGCCAAGACGTCCATGCCCTCGTCGCCGAACGCCGCGTCGTCGCCTCCACCGCCCCGCACGGTGTCGTTGTCCGGCCCTCCCGCCAGGTTGTCGGCGTCGTCCCCGCCGTCGATCGTGTCGTTCCCGAAGCTGCCGCGGGCGGTGTCGTTCCCGGCCGCGCCGACGAGCAGATCGCGGTCCCCGCCGCCGAGCAGCCAGTCGGCCCCGGCCCCGCCCAATAGGGTGTCGGCGTCGCCGGTGAAGTACAGGGTGGCGTCGCGATCGACCCCACCCCACAGGACGTCGTTGTCCGCCCCGCCCACGAGGGAGTCGTTACCTTTGCCGCCGGACTCCCAGTTGTTCCCGTTGTCCCCCCAGAGCAGATCGTTGCCGGCCTCGCCGAACATCTGGTCGGCGCCGTCGCCGCCGTACAGCGAATCGTTACCGTCCCCTCCGTGCAGGGTGTCGTCCGTGAAGCCGGTCTCCCCGGCCCACAGGTAGTTGCAGCCGATGAGTGTGTCATCTCCGCCGTCGCCCCACAGAAGGTCGTTCCCGTCCTCCCCGACCATGAAGTCCTTGCCGTCGCCGCCGTACAGGCTGTCGCTGCCCTCCCCGCCCCAGATCGTGTCGTTGGACCCCCCCGTCTCCCCGGCCCACAGGTACTGGCAGCCGATCAGGGTGTCGGCCCCGCCGTCGCCCTGAAGGTAATCGTTCCCGTTCTGTCCGACCATGAAGTCGTCGCCGTCCCCGCCGTAGAGCAGGTCGTTGCCGTCCCCGCCGGTGAGCGTGTCGTTGTCGCTGCCGACGCCACCGCGGATGATGTCGTTGTTATTGCCGCCGTGCAAGTCGTCCGCCCCGGCGCCCCCGGACAAGGTGTCGTCGCCGTCCTCGCCCCAGAGGGAATCGACCCCGGCCCCGCCGTCCATCGAGTCGCTGCCGGTGAACCCGGCCAGGACGTCTTCGCCGTCGCCCCCTGCCAGGGTGTCGTTGCCCTGCACGCCCTTGAGAAAGTCATTGCCGGCCCCGCCGTCGATGAAGTCGTCGCCGTTCTGGCCGTTGAGCAGGTCGTCGTCGCCGCCGTCGGTCGCGGCCCTGACCAACTCGTAAGGGTCAGCAAAATACGATGGGTCCAGCTTGGCGATCAACGTGCCTGTCGAAGGAACTGTCCAATCGGGGTTCCCGTCCCAGCGATAGAGTTCGCCGGTTGGCGTTATGAAGTACTGGCCATCTGACGCGGGATCGCCGTTGCCCATGAACCATTTCTCGTTGCGCTGGCCCCAGTTGTAGAAAAAGTCGTAGTGATACAGGCCGCGCTCTGCCTCCAGGCTGCGGATGTCCTGATAATGCGTCGGGTCGAACTGTTCCACGAGGTTGTTGGTAATTATCCGGACGCCATCGACGTAGGTGGCCCACTGATACAGGCCGCCGTCCGGGGTGATGTAGAATTCCAAAGCGTCGTCAAACCCAGCGTTTGCCTTGTGCAGCAGCCATTTTTCGTTCTTGCCGAGCCAGTTGTAGTAGTAGTCTTCGACGTGAATGCCGTACTGCTGCACGATTTGTGCGGCGTCCGGATTCGCGTCGCCGTAGAGAAAATCACCGCCGCCGCCGCCCAGGATGGAATCCTCCCCGGATTCGCCGAAGATCGTGTCGGACCCCAACCCGCCAATCAACGTGTCGTTGCCGCTGGCGCCGTGTACCACCATCGGAATGGGCGGCTCGGTCGCTCTGACAACGTCGTGCATTTGCACCAGGTCGTCGCCGTCCAGCGCGGCGACTTCGATTCTCGTCACGCGATTCCACGGCACCGAGGCTGCTTGCGTCGTATTGGCTCCGTCCGTCACCGAAATCTTGACGCGGTCGATGGTGAGCGCGCCGATGCCGTGGCGGATATGAATCTGATCGTTGCCATAGGTGCCTTCCACATGAAGGACGCCGTCGGCCGTGTTCAGGCTGGCCGTCAGGCTGGCGGCCATCAGGGTCCGGTCCCCCAGGGACTCCAGAGAGAGGTGCCGGGCGGGGCGGGCGGGGCGGCGCCGGGCGGACGACGTCTTGCGGGCGAACAGCTTGGCGAGGGTGCGTTTCATTGGGGGTCTCGGTTTTGGGGTTAGTTTTGTCGTCGCACCCCAATCGCCGCGGGACATCCGAACGCACACAATTCGGTCAAAAAAATTCGGCCGCTTTGCCGGCGGGGGTACAACGGCAACAACCGTCTGAGGACCTGCGGGGGCCGGCCGTGCCCGAGTCGCCGTTCGCCGCGTTCGTGGCCCGCATCCGGGCCGGGGATGAGTCGGCAGCCGCCGAATTGGTGCGGCAGTACGAGCCGTTCATTCGCCGGGAGGTCCGCATGAGCCTGCAGGACCGGCGGCTCAACCGGGTATTCGACTCGATGGACGTCTGCCAGTCGGTCCTGGCCAGCTTTTTCGTCCGGACCGCGGCCGGGGCCTACGACCTGGACGACCCCCAGCAACTCCTCGGCCTGCTGGTGACCATGGCCCGGAACAAGCTGGCGTCGGCCGCCCGCCGGCAGTACCGGCAGCAGCGCGACGCCCGGCGGACGGCGGCCGATGGCGGGGCCGTGGACCGGGCGGCCGACGACCTCCCGAGCCCCAGCCGGCAGGTGGCCGGGCGGGAGTTGCTCGACCAGTTTCGGGCCCGGCTCACGGACGAGGAGCGGGCCATCGCCGGCCTGCGGGCGGACGGGGTCGCGTGGGCGGATATCGCCGGCCGGCTCGGCGGCACCGCCCAGGGCCGGCGGATGCAGCTGGCAAGGGCCGTCGAGCGGGTCGAACGGGAACTCGGGCTGGGGGACGGCGATGGCTGACTCCACCGACCCGGCCGACAGGTACTCGGTCCTCTGGCACAGCGGGAATCGGCCCGACCTGGACGCGTTCCTGGCCTCGGCCGGTCCGCTTAGCGCCCGCCAACTGGCCGATCTGGTGTGCACCGACCAGCGCGAGCGGTGGCGGGCCGGCGACCGGGTCCGCGTTGAGGCCTACTTCCAGCGCTTCCCCCGGCTCCGGTCCGACCCGGCGCTGGCCCTGGACCTGGTGTACGCCGAGGTCCTGATGCGCGAGGGCGACGGGTCTGCCGCCGACGCCGACCTGTCCGCCCGGTTCCCCGACCTGGCCCCGGCCCTGCGCGTGCAGGTGGACCTGCACCGGGCCCTGGCCGCCCGCCCCGCCCCGGCCGATGACGACCCGCTTCCGGCCAGGTTCGGCCGGTACGAAATCCGGCGGCCCCTGGGCCGGGGCGGGATGGGGACGGTGTACCTGGCCCACGACACACAGCTCAACCGGCTGGTCGCCCTGAAGGTGCCCCTGCTCGACTCGGACCCGGGCAGCGCCCGCCAGTTCGTCCGCGAGGCCCGGGCGGCCGCCGCCCTCCAGCACCCGAACATCTGCCCGGTCTACGACGCCGGGGAGATCGACGGCCGGCCCTTCCTCACCATGGCCTACCTCGAAGGCGAGCCGCTATCGGCCCGCGTCCGACGCGGGCCGCTGCCCGTGGCCGAGGCCGTCCGACTGGTCCGGACAATGGCCGAGGCCCTGGACGGGGCCCACCGGGCGGGGATCGTGCACCGCGACCTGAAGCCGGCCAACGTCCTGCACAACGCCAAGGGCCAGCCGGTCATTACCGACTTCGGGCTGGCCCGCAACCTGATGGCGACGAGCGGGGACTCGCAGAGCGGCCGCCAGATCGTCGGGACGCCGAACTACATGGCCCCGGAGCAGGTGAACGGCGACCCCGGGGCTGGCGGGCCGGCCGTGGACATTTACGCCCTGGGGGTGGTGCTCTACGAGCTGCTGACCGGGGCCCGGCCGTTCGACGGGCCGCTCGGTACGGTCCTGGCCCGGATCACCACGGACGACCCGGAGCCGCCGTCCCGCCGGCGCCCCGAGGTCGATTCGCGGCTGTCGGCGATCTGCCTGACGGCCCTGGCGAAATCGCCGGCCGACCGCTACCCGTCGATGGACGCTTTCGCCTCGGCCCTGGACGGGTGGCTCGCCGGCAGGCCGGCTTCGGCCCGGCGACGGCGGCCAAATTACCGGGCCCTCGTCGCGCCAGCCGTACTCGTAGTGCTGCTGGCCGGGGGCGTGTTGGTCTGGCGGCCGTGGAAGTCGGGTGCGACGGGCGGGGATCCGCCGGCCCCGGCCGCGCGCGACCCGCAAGCCGCCGACGCCCTGGCCGACCGGGCGTGGGCCTTCAACGACGGCGGCAACCTGGACGGGGCGATCGACCACAGTACCCGGGCCCTGGCGCTCGACGACCAGTGCGTGAAGGCGCTCCTCTGTCGGGCGAACGCGCGGCTACAGAAAATGGAGGTCCGCGCCGCCATCGCCGACCTGGACCGGGCGGCGACACTGGCACCGGGCGATCACCAGCCGGAGGTCGATCTGGCCTGGGCGTACCACGAGTTGGGCGACCACGACGCGGCCCTCGCCCACGCGAACCGGGCGCTCCAACTGAAACCGAGCTCGGAGGAGGCCTACTACCAGCGCGGCGGCGCGCACCTGAACAAGCGGATGTACCGCGAGGCAGTCGCGGACTTGACCGAGGCGATCCGGCTCAAGGCGGACTACGCGATGGCGTACCGCGACCGGGCGGCGGCGTACCGGGGACTGGGCCAGGACGCCTTGGCCGAGCGGGACGAGAAGGCCGCCGCCGCGGCCGAGGCCGCTGGCGGTAACCCCAAGCGGTAGCCGACCCGGGACCTCGTTCACGGCCCGCCAGATATGTTGCAAGTGCTCCGGGGTGCATTGGCGAGCCGGACGAAGACCGCATTTGCACGAGCCATGCGGAGAGGGCCAATCTCACCATGCGGATGACGCTCCGGCGACTAACGCGATTGACGAACGCCCGCAGCAAGAAGTGGGGCAACCACTACGCGGCGCTAGGTCTGTACTTCGCGTACTACAACTTCGTCCGCAAGCACACGACGTTGAAGACGACTCCGGCGGTCGCGGCCGGGTTGACCGACCACGCATGGACGATAGAGGTACTGTTTCAGAACGCGGTTTGACCCCTTGACGCGATGGCTAAAACAGCTGTGACGGGGCGGCCGGAGTAGCTACCGGTCCGACTCGCCCGGCTGTCGCGGATCGTACTCCCCGCGGGAGTCGGCCGGGTTCCCCGGCAGGAGTACGCATCCGATGGGTCCACAGGGATACTACGCCCGACTCATGTCAACCGCGCTTAAGAGCGGGTCTAGAAACCTATGTTGGCACTGATACGCGTGCCATTCGGTGGATCATGGCGATATAGATCCAGCCCTCACTGCTCTGGGGGTTGGCCTCGTAGTCCTTGCTCAGCCGCCGGTACCGCCCCAGCCAGGCGA
>DATFWZ010000645.1:0-2905 GCA_035258765.1 Gemmataceae bacterium | reverse complement strand
ACCGCTTCGCGGCAAGCCCCGTGAACGGGACTGAGAAGCCGGTCCACGTCAGGAGTGCGCATCCTCAAGAACCGCCTGCGACGGATTCAACGCGATCGCGAACCGTTATTGCCGTGGCATCCCTCGCTGGCGTTCCGGGCTAACGATCCAGCGCCGCCAGGATCGCGTCCGCGAACGGGATCGCGTCGTCCGCGGTCGCCGCGGTCACCACCTTGCCCGACGCGACCACCCGCTGGTCCACCGACTTCGCCCCCATCCGTTCGTATTCCCTCAAGTCAATGGCCGGACAGCGGGCCATGGGCTTTCCACCCATTCCCTCCAGCTTGAGCAGGATGTGCTGCCCGGAGCCGATCGCACCCACCACCTTTTGGACTACCTTCATCTCGGCGATGATCCGCTGGGCGCCTTGCCACCCGGGTGACGAAGGGTCGTCGATGTACTCGTGAACATTGGCGCCGCAGAAGATGACGGCCGCGAAGTCTAGCCCCTTCACGTCCGCCACCAATCGGTCCGCTCGAATGCCACTTCCCACCTGGCGCCCCGCGACCCGGCATTCCTTCAGGGACGTCGAGGCCGTTACCAACTCGCACCCGAACTCGGCCAGCCGCTCCTTGGTTCGCACATACTCCGGCACCTCCAGGCCGTTGTTCGGGATTACGAACAATACCTTGTGGGCGGCCGCCGGTCCCGGACGGGCGCCCGGCCGCGTGATAAGCCCGGCCGTGCCCGGACCGCTCGCAACTCGCCCGGCGCCTTGGCTGTCACGGTTCGTCACCACGAGGACGATTTCGCCGATCGTGACGGCCGCGACCAACACGGCAATGGCGATCACCCACGCCTGCCGCGTCGGTCGTGACTCTGTCTGGATTGACTGACGCAGAACGCGACGGCGCGGCGCCGGCTCGGTCACATCGAGACCCGCGTCGGCCGTCGGAATGCCCGACACCGGGGCCGGGGTCGCCGCTTCGAGGACGAGCACATCGTCCACGACCTCCGGGCCGTCGATCGGCTCCGGCGTCCGCGTGAATGGCTTCAGCGCCGTCGCCACTTCCCCAGGCGTCGCGAATCGCCCGGCCGGGTCCTTGGCCAGCATCCTCGCCACCACGGCGGCCAGCGCCTCGGGCACTTCCGGCTTGGCGGCCCGCACCGACGCCGGCTCGTCCTGGGAATGGGCGACCATCTTCTCCAGCACGGTGCCCGACCCGGCAAATGGCGGCCGGCCGGTGAGGAGGAAGTAGAGGACGCACCCGAGCGAGTAGATGTCGGCGCGGATGTCCACCGCGGAGGCGTTCCGTGCCTGCTCCGGGGCCAGGTAGTCCGGAGTGCCCATCACCAGGCTCGGCGTGGTGACCGCCACGGTCGGCCCGGGCGTCGGCTCGCGGCCGGACCAGCCCGGGGCATCCACCTCCGCGACGAGGCGCGCCAGCCCGAAGTCGAGGACCTTCACCTGCCCCTTGCGGGTGACCATCAAGTTGTGCGGCTTGATGTCCCGGTGCACCATGCCCTGCTCGTGGGCGTGTTGGAGGCCGAGGGCCGCCTGGCGGATGCATCGGCAGGCCGTCACCACCGACAGCGGCCCGCGCCGGCGGACCAGCCGGTCCAAGCTCGTTCCCTCGACGTACTCCATGACCAGGAAGTGGAGTCCCTCGGCCTCGTCCGCGTCGTGGGCGGTAACGATGTTTGGGTGATTGAGCCGGGCCGCGGCGTGAACCTCGCGGCGGAACCGGGCGACCGCCTCCGGGTTGGCCGTGTACCGCCGGGCCATGACCTTGAGCGCGACAACTCGGCCCATCATCCGCTGCTCGGCCTTGTAGACGACGCCCATCCCGCCCGCCCCGACCGGGGCCAGCACGCGGTAGCGCGGATGATCGGCCAGCTCGGGCGGCACCTCGGTCGCGGGCAACTCCGTCGTCTGGGAGGACGTGGCGGCCGCCTGCCGGGCGAGATCGACGAGCCGGTCGTCGCTCATCGTGGCCAGGGCGGAGCAGCACGCGTCGCACTCGGCGACGTGGGCCTCGACCTCGGCGCGGTCCCCCGGCGGCAGGGCCCCGCGGTTGAAGGCGGCCAGCCGGTAGCGAGGCGGGTGCGGGGTGGTCGAGGTGGTCATGGGTGGGTGCCGCGCCAGTAGTTTAGCGTCGTCTCCGCCTCAATTGGATCGCGCCGTCAATTCGCTCGTCGTACCTCCCGACAGCACACTCACAAGAATGAGGACCACTCCGATTGCCGCGAAGACGATGGGCAGGACGGCAACGGCCCACGCGCAGCACGATTTCGACAGCCGGACGGATGCCCACGCCGCCAGGCCGGTGAGTATCAGACCCGACACCGCGCCGCCGACCATCAGTGCCGCCGATGCCTCGTGGTCCACCTGGACCGCGTTGCCGGAAACGGTGGTCTTGGTCTCTGTGCCGAGCACGGCCGCGATCATCAGGCCGGCCAGACCGCCGACGAGCATGACCAACGCGAATGCAACGCCATGTGCGATCCGTCCGCGGCCCCAGAGCGCTGCGATCAAGCAACCAAGCGGTACACCAACGAGGGCGCCGATCAGCCCGACGTCGGGAGCGTACGTCAAGCGCACGGTCGTGACTGACCTGGACTCGTTGACCGCGGCGCCGCCAGAAGCCTGGACGCCGACGCCGCACACGGCCGCGAACAGGAGGCCGATCGCAATTGCCCAGAGGAGACTGCTCGGCCGCCTGTCGGGGGGTGTCTCGTGTTGAGTCATGGGAGGAACCTCGGCCGCTCTCCGGGTGTGTCGTCCTAAGAGCGGGTCTAGAAACCTATGTTGGCACTGATACGCGTGCCATTCGGTGGATCATGGCGATATAGATCCAGCCCTCACTGCTCTGGGGGTTGGCCTCGTAGTCCTTGCTCAGCCGCCGGTACCGCCCCAGCCAGGCGA
>DATFWZ010000644.1:0-6720 GCA_035258765.1 Gemmataceae bacterium | reverse complement strand
CCCCGGCGGCCGCCCGCGACTCCGCCGCCTCTGCCGCGCCCGACCTTCGCGGACGAGGACCCCGACGAGCCCGAAGCCCTGCCGCCGCGCCGCCCCCGTCGAACTTCGGTCCAGTTGATTCTCGCTGGGCTGGCAGGTTTGCTCCTGCTACTCGGAGGTGGCGCGACGCTCGCGTATTTCCTGTGGCCGAAAGGGTCCGAGCCGGACAACACATCGAACGACATGGGCGGCCCGACCGACGCCTCCCGGCCGAAGGACCGGCTCGAGGATCCGGGCGATGAACGCAAGGAGAAGGAACCTGAACCGGAAAAGGCGTCTCCGGCGCCGAAGGGATCGGAGCCGGCCGGGCCGCCGGTGGTGGTCGAGCCGGCCCCGGTCCGGGTCAATCCCAAGGACGGCGGGCTCCCTTCACCCCTGTCGGAAGACCGGGAGGAGCGCACCCTCCCGGAAGCAGCCGGGGACATCTGCGCCGGCGGGGCCGGGCGATACCTGATCCTGGGCATTCCGAAGGTACGAAAGTTGGGCGTGTTCGACGCCGCCACGGCCCGGGTCGTGAAATACCTGCCACTCGTCGAGGAGGGCGCGAAGTTCGCGGCCGGGCGGGACGCGCTGATCGTCGTCGCGCCGAATGCCGGGGTGATCGAGCGCTACAGCCTGAACACCTTGGAAAAGGAAGTGACCGCGCCGCTGCCGTACGCCGGCAAACTGCACGCGGTCCTCATGGGGTCGGCGACCAACGGCCCCGTCCTGATCGGGATGTCCGGAATGACCCGCGAGCGGGCGTCCTCGACGTACGTCTTCTTCGACCCGAAGACGCTCAAGGAACTCGTGTACGACTGGCAAGGCGACGGCCCGGACCGGGACCGGAACATCGGGTTCAACGATACCACCGTCGTCTCCCGACTGAGCGCCGACGGGCGGATCTTGACCTGGTGGCTGCCGGGCTTGTCCAGCGGCCAGTACTCGATGGTCATCGAGGGCAATCGACTGAAGGGCCCGTTCGACGGCGGGCAGAACGGGTACGCCCTGCCCGGCCCGGGCGGGGATGCCGTGTTCACCCCCGGCCGGGTGTTGTCAACGGAGATGAAGCCCGCCGGGCCGGAGGCCAAGTCCAACTCGGACGGGGGTACGTACTACCTGCCCGCCGCGAACGGCCGGTGGTATCTCGCGATCCAACGCGGCCGTCGTCGGGGCGCGCCGTCCGATGCCCCCCTGGAGGTTGCACTTGACTTGCACCTGCAAGGGGCCGACCGACCACTGGCCAGTTTCCGGGACCTGAAGGGGCTGGACTTGCCGGAGGCCGGAATCCAGCACGGGCCGGACCAGTGGTTCCACTTCGTCCCGGACGCGAAGATGCTCGTCACGCTCACTCCGGCCCGGGACAAGCTGGTCGTGTACAAGCTGGACATTGAGGCCGCCCTGGAGAAGTCGGACACCGACTATCTGGTGGTAACGAGCACCGCGCCCGCGTCGGCAACCCGCGGCAAGTCGTTCACCTACCCCATCGCGGTCAAGGCGCGCCGGGGCGGGGTCAAGATCAAGCTCGACGCCGGGACGCCGGGCATGAAGGTTGACGCCGAGGGCGTGCTCACCTGGGAAGTGCCGAGGGACTTCACCGAGAGGGACGTGAGCATAATCCTGACCGTGAGCGACGCGACCGGGCAGGAGGTGTTCCACACGTTCCGACTGGTGGTGGATTGAAGGGGCCCGGGTTACGCGCGCCCGAGGACGTCCCGCAGAGCCGGTTCCAGGAGGGGGAAGCGAAACTCGAACCCGAGGGCCTTGGCCTTCGCGGGGATGACGCGCTGGCCGTGCGTGGCGAGCTCGGCCATCTCGCCCATCAGCAATCGCAGGGCCGGCCGCGGCGCCGGCAGCCAGCACGGCCGGCGCAGCACCTTCGCGAGAGTCTGGCAAAACCCCCAATTCGTCACCGGCTCCGGGGCCGCCCCGTTGATGGGGCCGCGGGCGTCCGACCGATCCAGCGCGAGCACGAACAAGCCGGCCAGGTCATTGACGTGAATCCAGCTCACCCATTGCCGGCCGGACGCGACCGGCCCGCCGACGAACCAGCGGAATGGTTTGACCAGCTGCGGTAACGCCCCTCCGTCGCGGGCGAGCACCATCCCAATCCGGACCATTGCCACGCGCGCGCCGGCGGCTGCGGCCGGCTCCGTCGCTCCTTCCCAGGCCACGCACACGTCCGCCAGGAACCCGCTCCCGGGCTGGTCGTCCTCGACGAACTCGGTCGGGTTGTCCTGGTACATCCCGTAGTGGCCGACGGCCGACGCGTTCACCAGGACGCGTGGGGAGCCATCCGACCTCGTGGGTGACTTCGCCAGCGCCTCGGCGATGAGGCGGGTGCTGTTCACCCGGCTGTCGCGGACTTTTTGCTTGAATTCGGCGGTCCACCGATGGCCGGCGATCGGCTCCCCGGCCAGATGGATAACTCCGTCACATCTCGCGAGTGTGTCGAGCCACGGCCCCGGGATTGTCGGGTCGCCCCTGATCACGTCCGGCCGGGCTGACCGGGACAGGACGACGGCCTCATCCCCGCGCTCCCGCAGCCGCGCGACTACTCGCCGCCCAACCAACCCCGTCCCGCCGGTCACGAACACGCGCATGCCGGGGGTCTCTTCGTTTGGCTAGTCCTCTTACCCCTTCACCACCAGCTTCCACGGCGACCGGTATTCCTTCGTGGCCATTGCGGCCGCTTCCTTGTCGCCGACGATTTGCTCCTTGGCCGGATCCCAGGTAATCTTGCGGCCGGTGCGGACCGCGATGTTCCCCAGGTGGCACACGGTCGCCGACCGGTGGCCGATCTCCGCCGGGCAGATCGGCGCCTTGCGGCTCCTGATGCACTCGAACCAGTTCTGGTGGTGGTTCTTGCTCGCGAACAGGTGCACGTCGGTGTCCTTCAACTCATGTTCGAGGAGTTCCTTCGGGTTCGACTCGATCTTGCCCCGGGTGACGTGAATCGTCCCCTTGTCGCCGACGAAGGTGCAGCCGCCCTTCTCGCCCATCCCGCAGATGACTTTGACGCCGTTCGCGTAGGTGTAAGTAATCGTGCACTTGTCCGGGGTCTCGTACCAGCCGTCCTTCTGGTACGCGGCCGTTCCTTCGATGGAGACTGGCCCGGTGTCGTCCATCCCGAGGCCCCACTGGGCGATGTCGAGGTGGTGGGCCCCGAAGTTGGTCAGCTGGCCGCCCGAGTAGTCCCAGTAGAACCGGAACAGGTAATGGACGCGGTTCTGGTTGTAGGCCCGCTTCGGGGCCGGCCCGAGCCACATGTCGTAGTCGAGGTCGGCCGGCGCGTCCGAGTCCGGGACCGGCTTCTTGGCCCGCTCGATCCAGTTCGGCCCCGGGATGCCGACGCGGACTTCTTTGATCTTCCCGAGCCGGCCAGAGCGCACATACTCGCACGCCCGGCGGAACCGCTCGTCCGACCGCTGCTGGCTGCCGGTCTGGAGGATGCGGTTGTTCCGAGTTGCGGCCTCGACGATCGCCCGCCCCTCGGCGATGACCAGGGTCAGTGGCTTCTCGACGTAGACGTCCTTGCCAGCGTTGCACGCATCGACGGCGATCAATGCGTGCCAGTGGTCCGGGACGGTAATGACGACGGCATCGACGTCCTTGCGGTCCAAGATTCTGCGGTAATCGCCCGCGGTCGCGGGAGCCTTGCCGGACTCCTTTTCCACGAAGGCGGCCCCAGCCGTCAGGTACTTCTTGTCCACGTCGCAGACGGCCACACAATTCCTGGCGTGGAACTTCAAGTTGTTCCTCGGCCCGCCCTGATTGCCGACGCCAATGGCCGCCGTGCGGATCTGCTCGGACGGCCTGGGCGTATCGGCCGCACGACCCTTCGGGAAAGGCGGAAGGAAGTAGGTCACGCCGCCAACGGACACGGAGGCCGCCGCGGCGCGCAGGAACGATCGGCGCGAGAGGGTCATCGGGAGTCCTTACGAAGGGGAGCGGTTGTCACCCCCAGGTTACCCGGGGCCGGACACGCCGACGAGTGAGGGAAAAGTTTTTCGAGAAGTCCAAATTTTGGCGCTGCCGCTGACCGGGGGCCGTGTGTACAAACATATACGCTCCGGCTCAGGGCCGGGGCTCATGTCGTGGGGACAGTCTCGCATTTCTGTTCCGGAGGGTGGTCATGAACACGGTGCGATGGTGGTGTGCAGTCGTCGTGGCCGGGCTGGTGCTGGCGCCGGTCGCTCGGGCGCAGCAGCCCCCGAAGCCGGGCCCCGAGCATGACATGCTCAAGAAAATGGAAGGCACCTGGGACGCCACGATGAAGATGGGAGGGATGGAGTCCAAGGGGACGATGGTCTACAAGATGGACCTGGGCGGGCTGTGGCTGACCAGCGCGTTCGAGGGCGAGGTCCTGGGCACGAAGTTCTTCGGCAAGGGGCTCGACACGTACGACGCCGGGAAGAAGAAGTATATCGGCATCTGGGCCGACTCCATGTCCACGTCCCCGATGGTGTCGGAGGGGACCTACGACGCGGAGAAGAAGGCGCTGACGATGACCGGCGAGGGCCCCGGGCCCGACGGTAAGCCGGCCAAGCACACGATGGTGACCGTGCAGAAGGACGACGACACCATGGTGATGGACATGTTCATGGGCGACTCCAAGGAGTCGATGTTCACGATTACGTTCAAGCGGAAGAAGTGATTTGAACCTGTCAAGCCGGTCCCCTCTCCAATTTTGGGAGAGGGGACCGGCAATTGTCGGATCGATCCGTTGGACCGCATCCGCGATAGAGTCCTGCCTTCCGATTGATTCCCCCCGCCGGTTCGCTAAGTCATCCCCGCGCGGGCCGGGCGGTCCGGTCATTTCGCACGCCACACTCCAGACTCCGCACCACTCATGCTTCTCCCGAAGGGCTACCGGTTTGCCGGTGTCCACAGCGGATTGCGGGCCTCCGAGCCCGAGCGACTCGACCTGGCCTTGGTCGTCAGCGATCTGCCGGCCGCGGCCGCGGGGGTGTTTACGCAGAACCGCGTCGTCGCCGCCCCGGTACACCTGTGCCGCGAGCGCCTGCCGCGTGCCGACGCCCGCGGGTTCGTCGTCTGCTCCGGGAACGCCAACGCCTGCACGGGCGATCAGGGCCTGGCCGACGCCCGGCGGATGGCGGAGCTGGCCGCGAAGCAAGTGGGATGTCCGGCCGAGCAGTTCCTCGTGGCCTCGACCGGCGTCATTGGCCGGCTGTTGCCAATGGGCGTGTTCGAGACCGGCATCCCCGCGGCGGCAAAGCGCCTCGGGACCAATGCCGCGAGCTTCGAGGCCGCCGCCACCGCCATCCTGACGACCGACACGCGCATCAAGACCGCCTCGCGGCGGGTCGGGCCGCACGTCGTGGCCGGGTTCGCCAAGGGGGCGGCCATGATCGGGCCGAACATGGCGACCATGCTCGGGTTCATCCTGACCGACGCCCCCGCGCGGCCCGCCGACCTTCAGCGTGTGTTGCGGGAGGCCGTCGCCGACACGTTCAACTGCATCAGCGTCGAGGGACACACGAGCACGAACGATACGGTGCTCCTCCTCGCGAGCGGAACGGGTGCGCCACTATCCGGAGCGGATCTGAACGAGTTTGCGAGCGCCGTGAAGGACGTGTGCGCCGACCTCGCCCAGGCCATCGCGGCCGACGCCGAGGGGGCAAGCCACCTGGTCGTGATCGACGTGGAGGGGTGTCGGACCGATGCCGAGGCCCGCACGATCGCAAAGACTGTCGCGGATAGCCCGCTGGTGAAAACGGCCATCTACGGGGCGGATCCGAACTGGGGCCGGTTTGTCTCGGCCGCCGGGTACGCGGGCGTCGAATTCGCGGAAACCGACTTGAGCTTATGGATGGGTCCGTTCGAACTCTACCGGACCGGGGCACCGCTCCCGTTCGAACCGAAGGCCGCGAGCGCCTACCTAAAGGACAACTGCGAGGTGAACCTACGGCTGGTGTTCACGCTCGGAAGTGGGAAGTGCCGATTCTACACATGCGACCTGACAACCGAATACGTGCGGCTGAACGCGGACTACACGACGTGAGCCAGGGACGGGTACAATCCAATGGCTACACGAGACGGCGGCTACACGTGAGCAAACTATGCCTCTGCACGACTGGTCGGACCTCGCCGGGTGGGAAGGTGTCCACGACATTTGGATTGTAGAACTCCTACGCTGTGTAAAGCCTCAGCTACCGGCTGGCTATCGTGCGCATATCGGGTCGAGCCCGACACTCGGAATTGGGACCAGCGAGAAGCCCGATGTGAGTGTCCGTCACTGGCCCGACGGAAATGGTCCGAATGGGCCTGCATCGTCTGTTCGCAGGACCGAGCCGGACGTCGAAGTAGCAACTTTGACGCTGGACCCGGACAAGGCACTCTATGTGACGACCGCAGGGCGGCTGGTCGCGGCTGTCGAACTCGTCTCGCCCCGAAACAAGGATCGCCCCGCTTCTCGAGCGGCGTATCTCGCGCGTTACTTACATTATCTGAACGACGGGGTCCACTTGGTGCTTGCGGACGTGCATCCGCGGCCCGCCGGTTTTTCCTTCGCGGACGCCCTGTCCGCGGAACTGAACTTGGCGCAGGCACCACTCCCAACCCCGACCGGCGTGGCGTACCGGGTCGGGGAGCCGGCCCCGTCATGTGGTCGGTTCCTCGCGGTGTGGCGGCGGCCGTTCGCGATGGGTCAGCGGCTCCCCGAGATACCGCTCCCGCTCA
>DATFWZ010000643.1:0-3860 GCA_035258765.1 Gemmataceae bacterium | reverse complement strand
GACTGTGGCGTCCAGATTCGCCTCGAATGCGCCCGTACTCGGAATGCGGCTGTTGACTCGGCGGGCCGGATCGAAGGCGTCCAGACCGATGCCGACGGCGCCGTTGTCCGCGACGCCGCCGATCGTATCCGGCCGCTGGGCTCCGCCGTCCGCCTGACCGTAGTTGTACATCGTCAGGTTGTACGGGTCGTCGATCAGGGTGGTGTCCACCTTGATCAGCTGGTCCGATGCCAGGTAGACGATGTTCGGGTCGTTCGGGTCAACCGCGAGAGTCAGCGAGTGGTTGCCGCCCGCGTACCGGTTCGACGGGGTGACCTCGTCGTGGAACGTCGGGTCGATGTCGATCCCGGCGTCGCTGAACCCGCCGCTCTGGGTCAACTTGACCTTGGTCCAGTTGTACCCGCGGTCCTTGGTCATGTAGAGGCCGTCGAACGTGCCGTCCGGCTTGGCAACGGCCGCGTACAGCCAGCGCTGGTAGTAGTTGTTGGCCAGGGCGTCGCCTGGCACCAGGGCCGGCGCGGCCAGGACGATTCGGCCCTTGGCCCCGTTCGGCGTGTCGGTCGGGGGGTCCACCGGCACCGGACCGGTCGGACCCGGAGGCGGATCGAGGTTCAGCATGAACGGCCGGCCTGCAGCTCGGTCCATGAGCTCAAACGCCGGGTCCGCACTGTCCAGGTTGGACGTGAAGTAGACGCCAAACCCGCGAACTGCCACGTACGCGTAGGTCGGGCGGCCGTCGCTGTTGAACACCTCGCTACCCTGGCCGAACAGGAAGTCGGTCACATCCCCCGTGGCGACGTTTCCGGTGCGGTCGGTGACGATAATCTTGGTCCACGTCCGGCCGCCGTCGCGGCTCCGCCATAGACCGGCAGCGGCATCACCGGCGGCCCCGGTCAGGGCCCCGCGACCGACTGTGGCGTAAATGATTGGACGCTGCGAGAACTGGTCGCGGAGCGGCTCGATGACGATGCGGTTGACGTCGGCGCCGACGAACAGGTGGTCACGCGCCCCGTCCGAGACCGGCCGATAGATGTTCGTGACGGAGTCGAAGTTGTTGGTGCTGTCCAGCACTTGCCACGTCTTGCCGGCGTCCTCAGACAGGAGGAAGCCGACGCCGTCGAAATGGTGCTCCTGTTGGCCGGTGGCGTTCGGGTCGCCCGGGCTGCGGCGGAATTCCGACTTGGCCACTTCGTTCAGGTCCTGGGACCCGGTCCCAACCACAAGGATCGAGGTGTTCGGGTCGCCGGACGTGTTGTAAACGGCCAGGGAGCCGATGTTGATGGCGTTGTTCGGGCCGAAATCGGTGAGTGGGACCCAGGTCGGGCCGTCCACGTCGCGGGTCATGAAGTTGGTTGTCCGCCAGACGCCGCCGGAAGCCCCGGCCGCGTAGACCGTGTTGCCCGAGGGGTCGCTCGGATCGACCGCGATCGCCCCGACCCGGCCGGCAGTGCTGTCCGTGCCAAAATCGTAGATCTGCGGCGCCGGGCCGACCGGCGTCCAGTTCCCCTTGGCGACCGCGGACGTCGGGTCGGTCTGGGAGATGCGAAGCGAGACCATGGTCCGGTCGGCGATCTCTTCGCCGAGCCCGGTGCCGAGTACCGGCTTGTCAAACGTCAGCGCGAATGAATCGACCTGGCCGAGCGTGTTTCCGTTATTGGTAATGACCAACTTCCACGCACCCTTCGACCCGTGATCGATCAGCTGGGCCAGGGGCTGGACCGGGTTAAACGACCCGGAGAATCCGCTGCCGCCCTCCTGAACCGGGGAGACCGCGGCGTCGTCGAAGGTCGTGGTGCTGAAGCCGAGCGTGTCGTCGCCGGTCCGCGGGGCGTCGGCGAACAACAGGACGGTCGTCCCGTCCGGGGCCACCAGCCGTCCTTCCAGGTCGCGGGTGTGGATCGGGTTGAGTGGATCCTGGCTCGAAATGGTGATGTGCGCGAGAGCCCGCTTGAGCTGGTAGGCCTCAGTCACGTTCAGGATCGCGGACACCGTCGACTTGGCCGGGATGGCCACCGGGGTGACGATCTGGCTCGGGTAGAACTTCGGCGTGACGTCCGCGTCGGTCACGGTGCCGAGCAGGTTCGCGACGCCGGCGTTGGTGTTCGTATCGAGGAGGTTGCCGTCGGTATCCGCGATCTGGCTGGAGAGCTGGATGGAGTAGGTCCCGCTCAGCTTCTGCTGGGCGAACGTGATCCGGAAGAACTGCGAGTTTCCGCTCGTCACCGTGCCGTTGAGGCCGGTGATCGGCACGACCGTTACCCCATTGAGGGCGATGTCCCCGAGCGGGCCGATGATCCGCAGGACGTCGGCGGAGCTGAATGTCGTGGAGTTGATGACGCGGTCGAACTGAACGTCGATCGAGTTCGCGGTGGTGTCCTTGACCAGGTTGTCGGTGGTCTGCGGCTGGCCGGCGACGCGGGACGCGATCAGGCGCGGGCCCGGAATCACGATCGGGAGCGATGCGGTCGCGTACGGGAGCTGGAAGGCATCCGACTTCGGGGCAGGGATGGCGAATCCGTCCGGGGCTTGCACGTCGCCGGGGCCGATCACGGACGGCGTCTCGTTCTCAACGCCGTTAGCGTTCTGGTCAATGAAGTTGTTGTTCGAGGTCGTGAAGGTGGGCGTCACGCCCTGGATGATCAGGGACCACGAGTTGAGGACGCCGACGTCGCCGGCCGCTTCGTCGGTAATGCGGAGCTGCCAGGTGCCGGCCGGGTTGGCGGCGAAGAGCTGGGAGAGCCGCTGGGTTGGGCGCACGGAAATGTTGGCGTATGGCGGGACAGCGCTCTGCAGGGTGTTGGGCGCCTGGTCGTCGAAGGTGGTGTTCTGGTAGTTGGCGCCGACGTTGGCATCGAGCGGTGCGGCCAGCGTGATGACCTGGCCTGCCGGCGAGAGTAGCTCGAGCCGCAGGTCCGCGACGTTCGAGTGGGTGATGTTGACGCGGACGGTCACCTTTCCGACCACGACCCCGGCCGGGAAGCCGGCGGGTGGGGGAGGGGGAGGCACAGTGATCGAGGTGGTGAGCGGGGTGGTCGCGCCGCTGAAGTCGACGATCTGGTCGGGGGCCCCGGTGTAAGTCAGTGTCTTCGGGGCTCCGCTGTTGGCGTAACCAAGAATCGGCCCGCGCACGCGGTCCCGGATCAAAGACGGGGCGCTGTCCGTGTGCGACCCGATCAGGTAGCTGTAGGTGCCGACCGCGTTCTGCGGATTCAGCAGCCGGACCAGGAACCGCTTGGACCCGAACGGCTTGTCGTCCACCGGGTCGCGGATGTCGTCGAGCGGGGTGACAGAAAGGACTTGGACGTCGCTGCCCGCGCCGGTCGGGTCGTCGTTTGGCCCGCGGAAGAGGACCTTGACGTCGCCAAGGCCGAAGCTGGTCGGGTCGATCACCCGGTCGAAGGTGACGACGAAGGCGGTGAACTGGTTCCGCCCGTCGCTGCCGGCCGCCAGGTTGTAGGGGATGGGGGTCCCGGGCACGGTCTTGCCCGGTTGGAATAGAGGGTTGCCCGGCACCCCCCCCGTGTGATTCTGCCAGACGAGCCGGGTAGCGCTCGCGTCGCCGAGGATGGGGCCCATGTCGCCGCCGACGACCCGCAAACCGCTGGAGATTTCAATGTCCTGGGTGCGCAGCTGGGTTCCGGCGATGTCCAGGTTGCCCGGGTAGATGAGGTTGACGCGGCCGTCGAACGCGGCGAGCCCGAACGAGTTCCCCCACATCCGGACGTCGGACGCGGCCGGCCCGTTGGACGGGACCGGCTCGGCCGTGATCACCTTCGACCGAATCTGGTCGAACGCCTGTTCCTCGGGGGTCACGTAACTGGCGGGGGAGAGTTCGAGTGTCCCGAGCCGATCCTCGAAGT
>DATFWZ010000642.1:0-10970 GCA_035258765.1 Gemmataceae bacterium | reverse complement strand
GGCGTTGCCATGTGCAACTCCTCCGGCCAGTTCGACGGCACGTTTGACGTCCAGACCCTCGGCGTGGTCACAGCGGTTGCGAACGACGGGTCGCAGAACTCCGACCCGGTGACCAAGACGCTCACGAACAACGCCCCCACGGTCAATGTCCGGGCGGTCCAAGGTCCGAACAATGCGTGGACGTTCAGCGGTACGGTCGGCGACGAGGCCCCCGCCGGGCTGACCGTCGTCTTCAGCGGTCCGGCCGGCGTCAACGGTCAGACCGCGATCGTCCTGGCGAACGGCACCTACAGTATTACCTTGACCCTCGCCCCGACGGCGAGTGGGTTCGTGACCGTGACGGTCACGGACCCGTACGGCGCTACTGGATCGGGACAGACGTATTTCAGCCCGTGACCGTCACGTCGGCGACACGGACCAGGCCCCATTCAACGCGCGAATTCACCCACTCACTGCGACGGCCCTCCCCACGACACTCTGGGAAGGGCCCGTTTTTCTTGCGCGCCGCGGAGTCCGGAGTCACGCGCCCGTAATATGGCGATATGCTGTTCGGCCCTGATCCCCCACCCTGGCTTTGGCCCCGAGCCGCGTACGTCCACGTCCCGTTCTGTGCCCAACACTGCGGGTATTGCGATTTCGCGGTCGCCGCCGGGCAGGACTACCTGATCGACCTTTACCTGGAGGCGCTGGGCGATGAGCTGGCCCGGCTGGACGGGCCCGCGGCGGTGGATACCGTGTTCATCGGTGGCGGAACCCCGACGCATCTATCGCCCCGCCAGCTCGAACGACTGCTCGCATTAGTCAACAGTCAGCTGCCGCTGCGGCGCGACGGCGAATTCTCCGTCGAGGCAAACCCCGACGGGCTAACGCCGGAAAAGGTCGTCGTGCTCGCCGATCATGGCGTCAATCGCGTAAGCCTGGGCGTCCAATCGTTCCACGAGGAATTCCTGAGCAGGTTGGACCGTGGGCACGGCCCGGAACATGTCCAGCCAGCCGTCGAACGAATTCGCGCCCGCATCGACAACGTGTCCCTCGATCTTATCTTCGCCGTGCCCGGACAAACGCCGGGCGAATGGGACGCAGACTTGACCGCCGCCCTCAGACTCGAACCGAATCACATTTCGACGTACGGCTTGACCTACGAGAAGGGCACGCCACTCTGGAAGCGCCGGGAGCGTGGCGAGGTCCGGGCAGTCAGTGAGGACGACGAACTGGCCATGTACGTAGGCGCGATGGATCGGCTGTCCGCAGCCGGCTTCGAGCAGTACGAGGTGTCGAATTTCGCCCGTCCTGGGCGGCGCTGCCGGCACAACGAGACATATTGGGCCAACGAGGCTTACTTCGGTTTCGGCGTCGGCGCGGCACGGTTCGTGATGGGCCGACGCGAAGTGAACTGCCGTAACACCGAGGACTACATCCGCCGGGTCCTGGCGGGCGAGTCGCCGACATTTCAGAGCGAGCAGTTGTCGCCGGAAGACTCCGCCCGGGAGACCGCAGCCGTTCAGCTGCGCCGGTCCGCGGGCGTAATCCGAAGCCGGTTCCGCGAGCAGACCGGGTTCGAATTCGACGAGTTGACTCGCGGGCGAGCAGAACCTTTGGTTGCCGAGGGGCTGTTCGAAAGCGACGGGGCCGCGGTGCGACTGAGCCAGCGCGGCCGGTGTGTCGCTGACGCCCTGGTCGTGAAAGTAATTTGGGGCTAACCGCTGATTGGCCGGGACGCGACTTGTCGCCCCGAAGGCTACCAGCGGTTCTCGAACCACCGGGAGCAGGATCGTGGCCGTAACACCGCGCGCGGGCGACCCAAAATTAAATAGTAGGTGCCGACCCGAATCCGGCTCCGCCCGCAGGGAGGCGCAATTCCGCTTCCGGTTTCAGTTTTCCGCCGCCGCGACTGACAGGCGCTCCGATCAGCGGCATTAAGTCACAAGTCGGTCCGGTCTCCGAGGTAGTCTTTGTTGTCCGGGGCGGCGCTCAGACCCTCGACGTGGCCCCGGCTCAATTCGGAGCACCCCATGCGACATTTCGCCAAAGAATTCGTTAAGTTCCTGAAGAAGGAAGACGGCCCGACGGCGGTCGAGTACGCGGTCATGCTGGCCCTGATCATCGTGGTGTGCATCGCCGCCATCACGACCCTCGGCAGCAACGCGAACAACACGTTCTCTAGCGTCGCCCAGAAGGCCGCCCCGGCCGTCGGCGGCAGCTGAGCCGGAAGCGCGCACACCCTCACTCTCTCTCGGGACCGCCGGTCGCGACCGGCGGCCTCTTTCGTTTTGCTCACTGCCCGCCCAATGGCACAGCGAGGCGCCAGCGCTATGCAAGGGACGACGTTTGTTTCCGGCGGCTGAATTGCGCCTGGGGGCCGGACGGGCCACGCATTCGACCGAAATGGCAATAGATCAGAACTTGGTATGGTCAGTCGCCGGCCGAGCGGTCATAGGGTGCTCACCCTCCCGGACTCGGGAGCATTGTGCCGGGTCTAGTGCGCCCTGATGGGAATCGGGGTGCAATTCCCGCCGCTAATTTCGGTCCAGGATTTCGGCCGCCAGTAGCAGGCGTATCCGAACCCTTGGGATGGCGCCCTGGGCGTGCGTCCGCACGTCGACTTGCGTAGGCGACAGCGAACGCGGTCTGACAGCTTGAGGAAAAGCCGGGCACCGTCCCCACTCGCGCGCCCGGTTTCGGGGGTGATGCCCGCTAGGAGCACTGCACCGCTGGCCCCGCCAATGCATTGAGACTCACCGGCCCGATGAATTCTGATCGGCCGTCTCATCCGGGTCAACTTCTTTCACATCCTCCACGGGCTTTTCCGCCTTCGGGCCTGACAGGGGCGGCGGCTTGAGTTTTTGTCGAAGTAGGCGAGCACTTCGGGCGGCTGGCTGCCGGGTTTTTCGTCGGGCGTGGCGGGCACTCCCCAGAGTGGGCACCCACTGAATATTTGGCCGGCGTCCCGGACACCCCCGGATTCAGAAAAATCCAGCCACCGGCCTGATCGAACTACTCACCAGCCCTTCGGAGCGTCCGTCGTGAACCGCCAGAAAGTTCTCAACGCGATCCTGATCGCCTGTGCCGTCGCAAGTCTTGGGGCAGCCGAGTCACTTGCCCGCCGCCTCGATGCCGCCGAGCACGAACTCCGAATGCTCAGCGAGCAGGCGGCCCCCGCCCCGACCCCGATCCGGCAACGTCCGTTGCCGCTGCCCGACTAGGGGCCTTGACCGGCACGACGCCCCGCGAGACGCCCTCCGCGCCCAAACTTCTCCGCACCGAATGCCCCGCCGCGACGACGGACTAGCCTTTCCCGCCAACCAGGGGGCGGGGCGCCGACACCGGGACCTTCAGGCCCTTGACGGTCCGGCGCACGGCGGCTACGTCGATCGGCCCGCCACCGATAGGCAAGCCTTCGACCTCCGCCACGGACAGTCCGGGCTTCGGCATCACCATGGCGGTCATGGCCTTCGGCCCGGTGACCGTGACGACGGCCCGGATCGCTCCGGCGGAGTCGTGATGTGCAAAGACTCTCATGGCCTCTCCCTTACTGGTTCGTGACACTGGAGCCCACGGCGTAGCCCGGGATGTACGTGGTCCCGACGTTCTTCACCGTCCACAGCAGGGTGGTGCCGCCGTCCGGCACCCGGTCGATCCGCACATCCTTGACCTCAAGCTGGCGGTGCAGGTCCTCTGGGTTTCCGGTGACCGGGTAGGCGGTCACCGAGATCGCGTCCCCGTAGTCGAACGGGTTCGCCCACCAGTAGTGTTCGTCACCGGGGGCCATGTCGCCGCCCTCGGTGGAGACCCAGGACGTGGACCAGTAGTAGGTATTGGCCATGCCGCATTTCCTCCGATACGCCCGAGCCTGGCCGGGCACAGCGCCGTCGTCCCGCACGGCCGGGGGCAACCTTGATGGGCATCGGCAGCCGCGCCGGCCGGCCACGGCGGTCCGGTCGTCGCACGGGCCGCGCGGTGGTTCGTGCGGGGCGCCACGGGGGCCGGCGGACGGGTGCGGAGGGCACGCCACCCACAAGGAAAAGCGGACGCGGCATGATGAATCGGACAGGAATCCGTCAGAGCCCCGGACACCGACCGCCGGGGCGAACTGGTGCCGCCGACGCACAAGGCCGAGTCCGACCCGGTGAAGTGCAACAGTTTGTTCGGCAATAGCTAGTCGGTCTACTCAGCTCCTGGCAACTCATGAACGCACTCATGTGCGACGATGGAGATGGCGGCCAGCCGCCTCCGACCGCATTTCTCCGCGGGGGCCTTCGTCTTGCGTTCCGCCTGGCCGCTCACCGGCTCCCGATCCGAGTGTGGACGTGGCGCCGTTCGCTGGTTTCTTCCGCGTTCCCTCCACGCAGAAGCACAGGAGCGCGCCAATTCCCAGGACAATCAGACTGCCGATCAGTGTGGAAACGAGATCCCCCCATCGCAAGTCCGCATACACGACGTTGGCCGGATTGCCGCGCTGGTACACCAGGCGGATGACTGCGCCGACTCGGCACTCGCTTGACTCCCTCGTCGGGGGCAGCTCGCGGTCAATCGTCTTGCCTTCATTGGTTTCGTAGCGCACGGTCGGGTAGAACTTGGAGCGGGTCAACGCGGTCGTATTGTCGCTGCTGCTTGCCACGGTGCGAACGTGGATAACCAACCCGTCGACCCTGACTGGATTCCTGAGGAGCGCCTGTCGCCGCACCAGCGCGCGTAGAGTCCAGAATAAGAGAATCCCACCAAGGCCCAGAAACAGCACCCCGAGTAAATTCAGCGCACTCATTCCATATCTGCGATCAGATTGAAACGTTTGCAATAATACAGCTCAGCATCCGGGGGTTAAGCTGCCCCGGCCGTTGCCACTCACGTGACCACCGGCCACTTGAATGTGGACCGCAGGGGCACCCGCCGGCCGGTCTCCTGCGACTCGCGGGTGGCCTGGATGATCTCCAGCACGTGCAGCGCGTGCTCGGGGGTGATGAGGAGCTCTTTCGCCGTCGCCAGGGACTCGGCCGCCAGCGACGCCCCCATCTGCCAGACGAAGTCACCCTTGTCAGTGGCGTACCGCTTGGGGGCCGGCTCGTCCTTTGTGGCCAGGTCCACCCCGCGCGGGTCCCAGTCGTAGCCCACTAGCCCCAGGAACCCGGCGGTGCCGTAGATGGAGACGGTGTGCCGCTTCTCCTTGCTCCCGTCGTGCCCGTGCGGGTTGAAGTAGTTGAACCCGGACTGGACGTGAGAGATCAGGGCGTTGCCGTGGTCCATGAGGACCATCGCGTTGTCCTCGGCAATGACCTTGATCTCGCCCTTGTTGCGCACCCGCCGGGTCGGGGTGACGACACTGGTCATGGCGGTCACCGCCTTGGCCGGGCCGAGCACGCCGGTCAGCGTGGTCAGGTTGTAGACCGCCAGGTCCGGCAGGCTGCCGCCCCCCTTCTCGTAGAAGAACGCCGACCAGTCTGGCCCGGAGTGGCCGTACTCGGCGTGAGCGGCGGCCGGCTTCCCGAGCTTGCCGGCCGCCACCGCCTTGGCCATGAACGCGAACTGCGGGCTCACCACCATCGCCGGGGCGCCCCAGATCCGGACCCCCTTCTTCTTGGCCGCCTCCAGGAGTTCTTGGCCGGCGTCGAGCGAGTTGGCCATCGGCTTCTCGCTCCAGACGTGCTTGCCGGCCTCGACGGCCTGCCGGTTCAGGTGCTCGTGCTCCTGCATGTCCGTCAGGTTGACCATCAGGTCGAACGCGGCCCCGGCGAGCATCTTGTCGATGTGCGGGTAGTGGTTGGGGATCTTGAAGTTCTCGGCCTGGGCCTTCGCCCGCTCGGGGATGATGTCGCAGGTACTGACCAGTTCGACGTGGCGGCACTTCGCCAAGTGCGGCAGGTACTGGTGGGACACACTGCCGCAGCCGATCACTCCGACCCGCACCTTGGCCGGGTCGGCCGCGGCGGCGACGGACGCCACTCCGGCGGCGGCTCCCACAACCGCGGCGCCGGCCAGGAACTCGCGACGATCAAAGTCGGTCGGATGAGCCACGATTCCTCTCCGTTCGCAAAGGTCGGCAGTCGTTGGGAAGGCCTGATTTCTCCCCGCGGCCGAACGTATGATTCACCCGCCCGCGGCGGCAACTAAACCTTGAGCCGCGGTTGAGCCTACCGCCGCGGCGGGACGAGTGCAACGGGGGGTTCGGCGGCGCGTCTCCATGAAGGCGTCGTAGTCACTCAACTTCGGCTCCCGCGAGTCGAACCGGCCCCCAGGTCTTCGCCATCATCTTCCGAAGGCGAGCAAAGGCATCCGGTCCCAGGTCGCTGACGGGCCGGCCCTTGCCGAAAACCTTGATCAGGCGCTTGCAAACGTCACCGTACTCGGCGAACATGCGCTCGGACAAGTCGCCCTTGTCGCGCTGGTCGAGCTTGGCGCTCAGAAAATTGGCACACCACGTGTACACGATCAGAGGGGCGGGCTCCTCATCGCGAGGCCGACGTCCGGCGTGAACATCAGGTGCGCGACGGTTGTAGTCGGCGAGGGCGTCGTCGTGTGAGCCCCGACCAAAGTACTCGAGCTTGCGGCGGATCTTCTTCGCCCAGCACCCGCTGGCAAGCGAGAAGAGCGGCGACCCCTGGGGGCGCTCTGATTTGACGGTCGGGGGAGGGGATGTAGAATGCTCGAACATGCTGAGACCTCCGCGACAGGTGTCAGTGTGTGCGGGTCCGGTGTCGCAACCACCCGACCCATTCCTGAGAGTGATTTCCGGGTGTCAGTGGGTGTCAATGAGAAACGTGGATTGACGTAAGTCGTTATCGGAGAGGTGGCTGAGTGGTCGAAAGCACCGCTTTGCTAAAGCGGCGAGGGGCCAAAAGCCCCTCCGCGGGTTCGAATCCCGCCCTCTCCGTTGATTGCGGCCCGTCTGGCACACTGGAAGCCAGTCGGGCCGCAGTCATTTGTCACCCAGTCAATCGGCCAGGCCAAGGAAGCCCATGAACGTCCTGCCAATGCTCGTGCTCGGACTGTGCTGTGCGGGCGACCCGGAGCCCATGCTCGCGGGCATGCGTCGAAGCCCGTGGTTCGGCGAGCAGGTGCGCGAGGAATGGCTGGAAGGGGATGTCCGCGTCCTGTTGAACGCGCCGCGCGCGATGGACCCCCGGGAGCGTACTCGGCTCATTATCTACGCGACGCCGAACGGAAATACCATCGAACAAACCCTCGGCTGCGCCAAGGTCGACGGACTGGACTGGCACTTCGACATCCAGCACGTTGCGGCGCAAGTCCGCCGGCTGCGGGAGGTCCTGCCAAAGGAGGAAATCGTCATCGCGTGCGTGGAAGCCGACGGACTCAGCTGGCCGGCGTGGCGGAAGACTCACCAGGACGCCTCGGCCCGCATCATTCGGATTTTGACCACAATACGCGACCGCTTCGCCGCGACGGAGGCAAAGGTTATCCTCTGTGGCCACAGCGAAGGAGGTAGCTTCATCTTCGGTCTGCTCGACGCGGCCGATGCCATCCCGGGTTACGTTGAGCGCATCGCGTTCCTCGACGCGAACTACGCCTACGCCGACGCCTTCAGACACGGGGACAAGCTGCTCACGTGGCTGAAGGGGGGTGACGAGCGACGACTCGTCGTCCTCGCGTACGACGACCGCGAGGTGATGCTCGACGGCAAACGGGTGGTCGGCCCCGACGGCGGCACGTTCCGGGCAACGCAGCGGATGCTCGCCCGTTTCAAGGAGGATGGACCACTTACCGAGTCAACCGCGGGCGAATTCGTAATCCACACCGGCATCGACGGTCGAGCCGTATTTCACGTCCACTCGAACCCCAAGACCCGAATCCTGCACACGGCCCTGGTCGGGGAGATGAACGGGCTGCTGCACGCGATTACGACCGGCGACCACAAGGCACCGGACTGGGGGACTTTGGGTGGTCCCCAAGCATATTTGAAGTGGGTTCAACCGGCGCCGGTCATCCCGCCTCGCCCGGTTGATGCACCGGGCGGAGTTGAAGTGATGAAGAAGGTCGCCGGGCTCTCGCCGTCGGCCCGAGAGGAGGTCTTCGCGGCCGAGGTGCTGCGCGGGAACGTCCCTGACTTCCTGAGAAAGTTCCACACCGTTACGGTTCGGGCCAAAGATCGAGCCGGAAGAGAGCACGAGGCCGCGTACGAGGTGATGCCGGATTACCTGGCAATCGGCTCGGACGGCGACTTCGTCCGCGTCCCCCTCACGCCGGCCACCGCCCAGCGGGTTGCCGACGCGTTCGGCTGCACGCTGCCGACGCGGACGCTTGTCGATCAAGTGTTCGCATCCGCGTCACTGCGCCTCGAGCCGATCCCGCTCACTGAGAAGCGCGAGGCGGCCGATACCTTCGCCCGACACAACGACTTGATCCAGAAGCAGTTGGATGCCAAGGGCCCGGCCGGGCTGGTTGCCGGGCAAAAGAAAGACGTCGTGATTTCAAACCGGCTCGGGGAGAAGTCCAATCGCGTCGCGATCTACGGATGGCACAAGACGGACGGCACGCCGATTCAGCCGCTCACGATCGTCCACAAAGATACCTATGTCGACTACAGCCACGGGATTCGCCTGATCAAGCGCGGCATTGTAGTGGATGGTAAAGTCCGCGACGTCCGCCACGTCCTTCATTCGACCGACCTGCACGGCCTGCTCAGTGACGAGGGGCCCATTTCGCATGCCACCTATTGAACCCGACAGGCCCCGGACAATCTGGGATTGCACGCGGGCACATCCCTCGGTATCTCCGCCGGGTCATGGGCTCGTCTATTCGGGGGTGGGGGCGTGCGCGGCATCATCATCGTGGCCGTGGTGGCAATTGGACTGCCGGCGTGTCAGTCTCTGGTGTCCAGAGACGACCGCGTCGGCCCGGTCCCGGTCACCGACCTGGTCGATCGACAGTCGGCAGGCGACCGTGTCCCGGTCCTTGATGTAAGAGTGATCGAATCGGTCAGCGACCAGTCGCCGGCCGTCGTTCGCGCGTCCGTGAAGGGTCCGGCGTCGTTTAACGTCCTTGTCCTGTCCGGTGGCGGGGCCTACGGGGCCTATTCGGCAGGGGTGCTGGCCGGGTGGTCGGAGGCGGGCACGCGGCCAAAATTCGACGTGGTCACGGGCGTGAGCACGGGTGCGCTGGTCGCCACGCTGGCCTTCCTCGGCCCCGCTCGCGACCCCGACTTGCGGAAATTCTACACCCGGGTCACGGACAAGGACATCTATGCGCGGCGATCCGACCTCGCGGCCGTCTTCTCGGACTCACTGGCCGACTCGAAGCCGCTCGCGCGGTTGATCGAGGCCACCGTCGGCCCCGAGCTCCTTCGCGAGGTCGCCGCCGAACACGCGAAAGGCCGGCGACTTTACGTCGGCACCACGCACCTCGACGGCCGGCGACTGGTCGTTTGGGACATGGGCGCGATCGCCGCCCGCGGCAGACCGGCTGACCTGGCGCTGTTCCGTCGCGTCCTCTTGGCTTCGGCCGCAATCCCCGGCTTCTTCCCGCCCGTCCCGATCCCGATCGAAGTAGACGGCAAGGTCTATGAGGAATTTCACGTCGATGGCGGAGTGACCGCGTCGGTTTTCTTTCGCCCGCCCCAGGTGCCCCGCGAGCGGCTCGCCGCGCTGGGCGACCGACCGCTCGCGGGGTCAAACCTTTACGTGATCGTCGCCGGTAAGCTGTTCTCCGACCCGGCGCCGGTCGCGCGGCGCCTGCTACCGATCGCGGAGTCCGCCATCTCAGCGCTACTGTACTCGCAGACCCGGGGGGACCTGTTTCAGCTCTACGCCCTTTGCCTTTCGACCGGCATGAATTACCGCCTGAGCGCCGTTCCTGCAGACGTTCCTGTCCCGGACGACGCGACTTCGTTCAACCCGGTAGAGATGACTCGGCTATTTGAGACGGGGCGCGAGCGTGCCCGGGCGGGCACCCTCTGGCGTTCGACACCCCCGGGCACACAATCAGGCGAAGAAGTTCCCATACGCGGCGGCATCCGCCTCGCAACTTCGCCCGCCGAGTCCTCCCAGCGAAAGCCCCGGTAGGTCGCGTTCGAGGCGTGTCGTCTCAAGTTCGTCCTTTGTAATCGTTAGTGCCCACTCTAATGACTCGCCATTGCGGCGGGCCACATCGCAACTCCATGTGGTACGAAAAGTGCTACCCTCTCATCAAGCCCGCGGTGCGCGCCGGCGGGATTCGCCCGATCAAACTCGCGACCCCGGTCTTACCGAGCACCCCCTCTCGAGCGACTCCGCCCGGCGCACGGTCCGCGCCGGTTTGGTCACTGAGTGATAGGAACCCCAGTCCGGAAACTCTCGGAGTGTTCCATCATGCCGCCAACCCTGCAAGAGCCTGCCGTCAGCGGAAACGAGATGGGAATCCTGCTGCGGGCGCTGAATGCACTCAAGAAGGGGGAGGCCGACATCCGGCTACCGGCCGACTGGACCGGCGTCGCGGGGAAGGTGGCGGACGCCTTCAACGAGGTCGTCGAGTTGAACGAGCGGATGGCGGGCGAGCTGGCGCGATTGAGCCGGGTCGTCGGCAAGGAGGGCAAGCTCAGCCAGCGACTCTCACTCGGCGACGTCACCGGGTTCTGGCGCGAATCCGTCAGCTCCGTGAACGAGCTGATCGACGACCTGGTTCACCCGACGATCGAGACCGCCCGCGTGATCGGTGCCGTCGCCCAGGGTGACCTGTCCAAGACCATGGCCCTGGAGATCGACGACCGTCCGCTCCAGGGCGAGTTCTTCCGCACCGCCCGGACCATCAACACGATGGTCGATCAGCTCTCGAGCTTCGCGTCCGAGGTGACGCGGGTCGCACGCGAGGTGGGGACGGAAGGTAAGCTCGGCGGGCAGGCGAAAGTCAAGGGGGTGGCCGGGACGTGGAAGGACCTCACCGACTCAGTGAACTCGATGGCCGGCAACTTGACCGCCCAGGTGCGGAACATCGCCGAGGTAACCACGGCCGTCGCGAACGGTGACCTCTCGAAGAAGATCACGGTA
>DATFWZ010000641.1:0-2479 GCA_035258765.1 Gemmataceae bacterium | reverse complement strand
GGATTGGCTGACGGTCAACACCGAAGTGCGAACGGCCCTGGCCGACGGTTACCCCGTCGTCGCCCTGGAATCGACGCTGATCGCGCATGGGTTGCCGTGGCCGGCCAACCTGGAAACGGCCCGGGCGGCCGAGTATGCGGTCCGCGAAGCCGGGGCGGTCCCCGCAACGATCGCCGTCTGGCAGGGACGGCCGACGGTTGGTCTGACCGACGCTCAAATTGAGCAATTAGCGAGTTCGGACGGTGTGTTGAAAGCGAGTCGTCGCGATCTGGCTTTGGCCGCCGTAAAGGGGCGAACGGCCGCGACCACCGTGGCAGCGACGATGCACCTGGCGCACCACGCCGGGATCCGCGTCTTCGCCACCGGCGGGATCGGCGGCGCGCACCGGGACGCGGCCCAGCCTTTCGACATCTCGGCCGACCTGGTAGAGCTGTCGCGAACGGCGGTGCTGGTGGTCTGCGCCGGGGCGAAGAGTATCCTCGACCTCCCGCGGACTCTCGAGCTTCTTGAAACTCTTGGCGTCCCCGTGATTGGTTACCGGACGGACCGGTTCCCCGCCTTCTACGTGCGGGACAGCGGGCTCCCGGTGTCAGCGCGCGTGGACGCGGCGGACGAAGCGGCCAGGCTTTTCGCCACTCACACCCGGATGGGGGGTGCAGGAGCGATGCTTGCCCAACCGGCGTCTGAGGACGTGGCGCTGACGACGACGGAGTTCGACGCAGCGCTCGCGCGGGCCGAGGCGGAGGCGGCTGCCGCCACTGTGCGCGGGCCGGCGCTCACACCGTTCCTGCTATCGCGAGTCGCCGTCCACACGGGCGGCAAGTCCCTCAAGACGAACCAGGCACTCATCGTGGCCAACGCCCGCCTCGCCGGCGAGGTCGCGGGCAGCCTGGACTGATCGTCAAAGCTGGTAGAGCGGGGCGTACTTGTCGCGCAAGTAGCCGACCAACGGCTCGTGCCTCAGCCCTTCGCCCGTGACCCGCCGGCACAGCGCCTCCGACCAATAGGATCGGCCGGGCCGGTGCACCTTCTCGTTCAGCCACGACTTGAGCGGACGGAACTCCCCGCGGGCAAAGCCGTCGTCCAGCCCCGGGAGTTGTTCCCGGGCGGCGCGCATGAACTGGGCCGCGTACAGGTTGCCGAGCGTGTAGGTCGGGAAGTAGCCAATCCCGCCCATGCTCCAGTGGATGTCCTGGAGGCATCCGCGGCGGTTGTCCGGCGGCGTCAGGCCGAACATCTTTGTGAACCGCTCGTTCCATGCGCCCGGCAGGTCGCCGGGCTTCAGGTCGCCAGACAGGAGCGCAAGCTCCAACTCGAACCGCAAGACGATGTGCAGGTTGTAGGTCGCCTCGTCGGCCTCGACGCGGATGAACGACGGCCGCGCCTCGTTGATGGCAAAGTAGAAGTCGTCGAGCGCGACCTCGCCGAGGGCGGCGGGAAAGGCCTGTTGCGCCTTCGGGAAAAAGTGCTGCCAGAACGGCTGGCCGCGGCCAACCTGGTTCTCCCACATCCGCGACTGCGATTCGTGGATGCCCAGCGAACAGTAGTTCCCGCGCGGCGTGCCGAAGTGCTCCGCCAGGAGCCCTTGTTCGTACAGCCCGTGCCCAGTCTCGTGCAGGACGCCGAAGAACGCCTCGTTGAAGAATCGCGGGTTGTATCGCGTGGTGATCCGGCAGTCGCCGGGGCCGATCCCGGAGCAGAACGGATGGGTGGTGACGTCGAGCCGGCCAGACTCGAAGTCGAACCCGACCGCCTCCGCTGCGGACCGGACGAACGCCTGCTGGACCTCGACCGGGTACTCGCGTTCCAGCACGTCGCGTTGCGGCTGGCGCTTTGACCCGGAAATCGCGGCGATGATGGGGATCAGGTCGGCCGACAGCGCGGCGAAGACTTGTCGCACGTGGGCCGCAGTGGCTCCCGGCTCGTACTCGTCGAGGAGGGCGTCGTACGGGTGGTCCTTGTACCCGACGGCGTCGGCCTCCCGGCGCTTCAGGGCGACCACCTTCTCGAGCCACGGGCGGAACTTGGGGAAGTCGTTAGCGGCCCGGGCCTCCTGCCAGACCTGCTGGGCACGTGTGGTGACGCGGGCCAGCTCCTCGACCAGGTCCTTCGGCAACTTGACCGCCCGGTCATAACCCCGGCGGATTTCCCGGACGTTGACCGCCTCCGGCGACTCCGGGTCTTTCGTCAGCGCCGAGCCTTCCACGGCTGTGAGACACTCGCCGACCTTCGGGTCCGTGGTCATCTCGTGCGTCAGTCGGGCGATGAGGCCCATCTGGTCGCCGCGAAAGGTGGACCCGTTGCGGGGCATATAGGTCCGCTCGTCCCACCCGAGCACGGCTCCACAGGCGGACAGGACGGCAGCTTCTTTCGTGCGACGGATCAGCTCGGCGTATGCGGATTCGGCGTTCATCGGCGGCTCCCGCAGCGGGTCCAAGTGAGGCGGTTACTTTATGGCCGATGGACGTCCGCCGGCCGG
>DATFWZ010000640.1:0-2449 GCA_035258765.1 Gemmataceae bacterium | reverse complement strand
GGCTGATAGTGATTTTCGTCGGAGTGCGCCGGCACTTCGGCGAGATCGCCCGCGAGTTGACCACTGCCGAGCCGCTCGACCCGAAGGGCCTGCAACCGCCCCTGGTGGTCGTCCTGGTCCGCGGCTGGTCGCGTGTGACGCGGAAGGCATTGCGGGTCGCCATGCGGCTGTCGCCCGAGGTCTATGCCCTGCACATCGCGGCCGATGATCGACGGCTGCAGTCCCTGGAAAAGGATTGGGGGAACTACGTGACCGACCCGTGCCGTGGGGCTGGTGTGCCGGCCCCGCGGCTGACGGTCGTGACCTCTCCGTACCGGCGGCTGTACGGCCCTCCCATCAAGTTCTTGGGCGAGTTGGCAAAGACCCATCCAGACCGGTCCATCGTAGTCGTCGTTCCGGAGTTGGTGCAGCGGCGTTGGTACCACTTCCTGCTGCACAACCAGACGGCGGCGCTCATCAAGGGGTACTTGTACTTCAGTGGGCTGGAACGGGTGAGCGTGGTGAACGTCCCGTGGTATCGGCGGGAGTAATCCGATCGTGCCGCGGCCAGGCGATGGATTCCGCCGATTGGACTTGGGTAGGTCGAAGAGACGGGGTAAGATTTGTGGAAGCGACTAACAGTCTGCCGGTCAGTTGTCATGGATCGAAATCTCACCACTTCCCGTTCTGAGCACTCGGTCTTCCTGCGACTCGTCGTCAGCAACGGCGCCGGCCTCTGACGTATCCATCTCACTCGCTTCCGGGCTAATTTCTCTTCACTGAATTCGGCTCGCGCCTCAGGATCACCTGCGGGTTCCTCCTCCGGCGGCCGGGCCGAGCGGAGGTGTCCAATGAACCCCCTCGACTACAACTGGGTTGCAACGGCGCTGGCACGGTACGTACGGGATTTTCTGCCGGCACCGGCCCACGGTGTTGCCGTCATCCAGCAGGATCGGGACCAGGACGCGCTGCTGGCGGTCTACGGAAAGTCGGACAGCGGTGGAAAAGCCGAACTGAGCCTTTACGAGGACCTCCTCGCCAAGGCCCGGGTGGAGATCGTCGGCCGGGCCGTTGTCTCGCGTGGGGCGGCCTGGGCCGTGCTCGTGCAGGCCGGTCGGCTGGTCCAGTCGTTGAAGTCATTGCTAGCCGACCTGCTCGAACGGCGAGTTGCCGGCGTGGGAGCCGGCGAGCGATCGGCGGACGAGAGCGTGGCCGACGAGCGGGTGCGCCTGTGGTCCGACTGGTGGTATTCGCGGTTCATGCAACGGTTATAATCCGCTCATGCACTCAGTGCGCCGCAGTGTCGTCCTGGTCCAGCTCCCGATTCCGCCACTCGGACCGGGCCCGATTCGGGGGAACGTCCCGCTCGCCGCGGCCTACCTCAAGCTTTACGCCGAGGCCCGCGGACTCGGCCACGACTACGCGATCGACGTTCTTCCCGCACACCTGGCCAACCGGCTCGGGGACCGGGGACTCGTCGAGGAACTGGCCGCCCGCGAGCCATGGATGGTTGGGTTCACCTGTTACCTCTGGAACATCGAACGCACGCTGTGGATCGCCCGCGAGCTCAAGCGGCGACGGCCGGGCACGAAGATCGTTCTCGGCGGGCCGGAGATCACGTCCGACAACGCCTGGGTACTCGACTCGCCCGACTACGATTTCGCGGCCATCGGTGAGGGCGAACAAACGTTTGCCCAGCTTCTACTCGGCGTGCTCGACGGCGAGGACATCCCGCCGGTCCCGGTCGCCGGGCTTTACGTCCCACCCGCGGACGGCGCGCGATTCCGGCCGGACCGCCTGCCCGCGGCCCGCACCCCACTCCCGGATCTCGATCGCCTCGGCTCGCCGTACTTGGCCGGCATCCTCGATGCCGCCGACGAGCGGATGCTTCTCCTCGAGTCCACCCGCGGGTGCGTGTTCAACTGCAAGTTCTGCTATTACCCGAAAAGCTACGACACTCAGTACTTCCTCTCGCGGGATCTGGTCCTCGCAAGTCTCGCCCATGCCCGCAACCGTGGGGCCGAAGAGGTGTTCCTGCTCGACCCGACGCTCAACCAGCGGAAGGACTTCGCCGGGTTTGTTCGGACGCTGGCAGAGGGCAACCCGGGCCGCCGGTTCCGGTACTTTGGCGAGTTGCGGGCCGAGGGGATCACCGTTGAGATCGCCGGCCTCCTCCGCGACGCCGGGTTCGACGAGGTTGAGGTCGGGCTCCAGTCAGTGGACCCGGACGCGATGGAATTGATGAGCCGGAAGAACAACCTGAAGGCGTTCGAGCGCGGCGTTCGGGCGCTCATCGATGCCGGGATGCGGGTCACGGTCGATCTGATCATTGGGCTGCCCGGCGATACAGCCGAATCGGTTCGAGCAGGGCTTCGCTACCTGTACGACGGCGGATTATACTCGCGGATGCAGGTGTTCAATCTGGCGGTCCTGCCGGGGACGGCGTTTCGTCACGAGGCCGCGGACTTGG
>DATFWZ010000639.1:0-23836 GCA_035258765.1 Gemmataceae bacterium | reverse complement strand
CTGGTCCGCGGCTTCGGAGTCAGCATCAACCGGTGGGAACCGGCGAACGTGCTCCGGACTCTACGCACCGGCCTCATCGATTCAGTCCAGGCCATCTACAACGTGTTCGACCAGAACCCGGAGGACGAGCTCTTCCCCGCGTGTCGCGAGCTGGGGGTCGCGGTCATTGCCCGAGTGCCGTTCGACGAAGGGACCCTCACGGGCACACTGACGAAGGACAGCAAGTGGCCCGAGGGGGACTGGCGGAACACTTATTTCGTGTCGGAGAACCTGGTCCCGAGCGTGGAGCGGGCGGACCGGTTGAAGCCGCTCGTCCCGCCCGGGTCCACGATGGCCGAAATGGCGTTGCGGTTCGTCCTGTCGAACCCGGACGTGGCGACGGTCATCCCCGGGATGCGGAAGGAGAAGCACGTCCGTGCAAACCTGGCGGCCAGCGACACCGGACCCCTTCCCCCTGACCTGGTGCGGGAGCTAAAGGCACATCGGTGGGAGCGGTCGCCGACGCGTTGGTCGCAATGACGAGCGTCCCGTACCGACGCGCGGCGACATTCGTCGGACCGGCGACCCAAGCAACATCTCGGGGACAAAAGAAGTCGGCCGGCCCCGCGGGGCCGGCCGACTGTCGAGTCCCGGAACATCGGGTCAGAACGAGATCTGGACCCCGACGTTGAACCCATGCAGGAAGAAGTCGGTGTCGTGGACGATGTCTCGCGGCGGTACATTGCCGGGAGGCGCGCCGGTGAATGTCGGCGACGTCGGGATCAGGCTCGGCGCCAGGACCGGGGTTGTTACACTCGTCGGCCGCAGCACGTTGCTGATCCACATGAAGCTGTACCCGGCCTGGATGCGGCACTTCGGCGTGATGTAGCAGGCGATGTTGATGTCGCCTTCGGGCATCCAGGCGAACCGGTCCTTGCGGTGCTTGCACAGGTCCTGGGCGAGGTTGAGAATCCCGCCCGGCTGAACCGAGGCCGTCCCGCCGACGGTCGAGGCGGACGCCCCGTCCAGCTCCACCCATTCACGCACCATCCCGGCCGCCACCTTGCCGGTAAACGCGATCGAGAACTTCCCGAGCCCGTGCTCGCCCCGAACGCCGACCTGCGCCCCGTAGAACTCATTGAACGTGCGAATCGAGTCGAAGGTCGTGATCGTGCCAGGGGCGACGGGGGCCCCGGCGAAGAGCCCGCCCCCGCCCGGGAAGAAGACGGACGGGCTGACAATCGGCGGCACCGTGATCGCCGTGGATGACGTGTTCAGCGTCAGCCGCTCCTCGAGCTCGAAGAACCGGGCACCGACCAGGAATTCCAATCCGCCGGCATCCGCGCCCGGACGGTACAGGTTGAACACGCAGTTCGCCTCGACGCCCCAAGCGTGAAACTCGGTACCGACAATGATCGAGCCATTCGCGATTCCAGGGGCCGAGACCACGTAGGCCCCCTGCACCCCGGTTTGGAGGTCCACGAACGGGACGGCCAGCACCGGCGACCCGGCGCCATTCGAGGCAAAGCTGAAAGTGCGATGCTCCTTCTCCAGCCAGAACCCGCCCACCTCGATCCCGGACCGGTCGCCGTCGCCGATCGCACAGCCCAGCCAGGCCCGGAAACCGTTGACGTTTGAGTACCCGACATCGGAATTCGGACCGCACAGTGCGGCCGTAGTCGCCGCGCCGAGGACGCCCAGGTCGGCCGGGGCGGAAGTTGTGACGAGCGGGTACTGGATGTCGAGCGACCGGGGCATCCAGTAGAGGTAATCGGCCCCGAACCAGATCCGGGGCGGCCCCCCGTTGCCGCTGTTGAAGATGCCGCCGCCTGAGCCGTAGGGCCCACGGCCCATCGCCCCCGGCGGGACCATCCCCTCCATCCCGGGCGGCATGATGACGGGGTTTCCGTCCGGCGAGTAGTAGCCGAAGTCGGCGGGGCCTCCCGGGCCGGGCGGCGGGGTGTACGACTGCCCGAACGTCAGCCCGGCCCCTGCCGCCAGGGCGGCGAGCGTGCCGAGGAATCCCTTGCGCATGTGTCCGACTCCGTGATCCGCCGATCCGTGGCGTGGCGACCCGTCCGGCGCCGCGCCGATGGCGTGTTCTGGTTCCTCCGTCCCTAGATCGGCTGCCCCGGCCCGGATCATGAGCAAACCCGGCACGGGCGGCACAAATATCCGGATCGCTACAGACCCTCCGCCCCGAACGCGTGGCGCCGCGGCCCCCCCGCCCTGCCGGCTCGTCCGCGGCCGCGCCGCCAACTTGTCCCGCCGCAACTGCCCCGATTCTCCGGCCTACCCGGACCGGTCGGTCGTCGATCGGCCCCGAATCGCCGCGTCGGGCGGGCATGCCCCTCCTCCTTCGTTGGGCGGCCATTACAGTATCACCGGCCCATTCCTGTCTGCCCGTCGTGAGACCCGTATGTCCCGTACCGATTTTGGTCGCCCGCTCTGTGCCGGCCTGCTCTGGGCTGCCCTGACACTCACCTCTCCCACGACCGCTCGCGCCGACTCGCCGTACCCGATCGGGATCAACCTCGCCGGGGTGGCGGACTGGTCCACCGAGAACATCTTCGTGGACGCCTTCAAGGCGTCGCGCCCCTGGACCCCACAAAAAGAGGGGGCCGCGTACGGCGAAGGGGGCAAGTTGGAGGGGGTCGAAAAGACCGGCTGGCCCACCCGGCTCGCGGACAAACAGTTCGCCGAGTCCCTCATGTTCGTGGACATGCCCGGCAAAATCCCGGGGGGCAAGTACTTCGTCACCTGGGAGGGGAACGGGGAAATCGAGTTCAGTGAAGCTGCCCGAGCGACTCTCAACCGCCCGGGCGAGATCGACGTCAACCCGAACTTGCAATTCCTGGCACTCCGCGTCCGCAAGACCGACCCGAAGAACCCGGTCAAGAACATCAAGGTGCAGAAGGCCGAGCACCGCAAAGCTTCCAGCCCGTTTCTGCCTGCATTCCTGAAGCGCTACGAGGGATTTCAAGTCGTCCGATTCATGGACTGGCAGCGGACGAACAACTCGAAGCAGGAGAAGTGGGAACAGCGGCCGAAGGAAAAAGACCCGACACAAGCCACGAATGAAGGGGTCGCCCTCGAGTACTGCATCGACCTTGCCAACACGCTCAAGGCCGACCCGTGGCTCTGTCTCCCGCATCTCGCGAACGACGATTACATCAAGAAGTTCGCCCAACTGGTCAAGGCCCGTCTCGACCCGAAGCGGAAGGTGTACGTCGAGTACAGCAACGAGACCTGGAACACCATGTTCGACCAGGCCAAGTATTGTAAGGACCAAGGACTGAAGCTCGGCCTGAGCACGAACGAGTACGAGGCCCAGCTCCGGTTTTCGGCCCAGCGGTCGGTCGAGATCTTCAAGATCTTCGAACAGGTGTTCGGCGGGAAGGACCGGCTGGTGCGCGTACTTGCCGCTCACGGGGCCAATCCGTGGACCGGGACGACGGCCATGGACTGGCAGGACGCTTACAAGAGCGCCGACGCAGTGGCGATCGCCCCCTATTTCGGAAACGCATTCGGTGATCCCAAGACGGCCGACAAGGTGGTCGCCATGACCGTGGACGAGCTGCTCGACGGCTGCAAGAAGATGATCGCGGACAACCGCAAGACGAACGAGAAATACATGGAGGAGGCGAAGAAGCGCAACCTGAAGCTCATGGCCTACGAGAGCGGGCAGCACCTGGTCGGCTACGCCGGGGCGGAGAACAACGAGAAGCTGACCAAACTCTTTCACGAGGCCAACCGGCACCCGCGGATGAAGGAGCTGTACTTGGAGGACATGAAGAACTGGCAGGAGATCGGCGGGAGCACCTACTGTGTGTTCTCGTCGGTCGGGAAGTACACCAAGTGGGGCAGCTGGGGGCTGCTCGAACATTCACTTCAGGAAACGTCGCCGAAGTACGAGGCGGTGAAGGAGTTCATGGCCTCTGGCAAGAAGTAGCAGCCGGGTGGGGCGGCGAGCCGGGAGCGTCAGCGAGCGGACCTTGTTACTCCGGTCGCCCACGCTCCCGGCTCGCCGACGTAACATGATCGCTGATTTTGACTCTTCCGCGTGGTATCCTCCGCGGGCGCCCGCCGAGGACACCGCATGCCGCGCCACTCCCTGTTTTCCCTCCTGCTCGTTGCCCCCGCCCTGGCCGCCGACCCCACGCCGGTCGCCGATTTCCTCAAGCGACCCTTATTTGCCCCGGATGAGGTCACGCTCGAAGTCGCGGATCACGTCCGGGCAAAAGTCCCGCGTCTGCACCCGCCGGGCAGTGAGAAGAGCAGCATCAAAACGGCCGCCGACTGGGAGCGGGAGGCGGAACAACTTCGCCAGGAGGTGCTCAAGATCGCGGTGTTTCGCGGCGAGGCGGCGAAGTGGCGAGACGCCAAGGCGCAGGTCGAGTGGCTGGAAACAATCCGCATGGAAGGGTATCGCATCAAGAAGCTGCGTTACGAGATCCTCCCGGGATTCTGGATCCCGGCCCTGCTCTACGAGCCGGACAAGCTCGATGGGAAAGTCCCGGTCAGCCTCGCGGTGAACGGGCACGACCCGAACGGCAAGGCCGCCGACTACAAGCAAGTTCGCTGCATCAACATGGCCCGGCGCGGGATGGTCGTTCTCAACGTCGAATGGCTGGGGATGGGTCAGATTCGCGGGGCGGGTTACCGGCACGGCGTGATGAACCAGCTCGACCTGTGCGGCTCGAGCGGCCTGGCCCCGTTCTACTTGAGCATGTCGCGCGGCCTCGACATCCTGCTCGCCCACCCGAATGCGGACCCGAAGCGCGTGGCCGTCAGCGGGCTCTCCGGCGGGGGCTGGCAAACGATCATCATCAGCAGCCTCGACACGCGTGTGACCCTGTCCAATCCGGTGGCGGGTTATTCGAGCTTCCTGACGCGAGTCGATCACCACAAAGACCTCGGCGACTCGGAGCAAACGCCCACGGACCTGGCCACGGTTGTGGACTACACGCACCTGACCGCAATGCGCGCCCCCCGCCCCACGCTTCTGACTTACAACGCGAAAGACGATTGCTGCTTCGAGTCCGGATATGCCTTGGACCCGTTGCGCACTGGGGCCGCGCCGTTCTTCAAGCTCGTCGATCGCGAAAAAGCATTACGCACGCACGTGAATGAGTCGCCAGGGACTCACAACTTCCTTAAGGACAACCGCCAGGCCCTGTACCGGATGCTCGGCGACTTCTTCTTCCCAGACGACGCGAAATACAGTGCCGACGAGATTCCGTGCGACAAGGAGGTCAAGACGAAGGAAGCCCTGGACGTGCCGCTGCCGAAGGACACACTCGACATGAACGCCCTGGCGAATGCACTGGCGAAGAACTTGCCCCGCGACGGCGATCTACCGTCCACCGACCGGCAAGCGGCCGATTGGCAGAGCCGGAAGCGACATGCGCTTGCCGAGGTGTTGCGGATCACCCCCGGGATGAAGGTGGACCCGCGATTCTCGCCGCGCCACGAGCCGAAGTACGCGGACAAGGACGGAATCAAGGCGACGCTCTGGCAACTGAAGCTTGACGAGCGGTGGACGGTTCCGGTCGTGGAGCTGGTGAAGGGTGAGCCCAAGGGGACGACAATTCTGATCGGCGATAAAGGCCGGGCGTCGCTCTCCGCTGAAGCCGAGCGGCTTCTCGGGGCCGGACAACGGGTTTTGGCCGCGGATCTGTACGGCTTTGGCGAATCACACCCAACGAAGCGCGACTACCTCTGGGCCCTGCTGATCGCCACGGTCGGCGACCGGCCGCTCGGCCTGCAGGCGAACGAGTTGCTTTGCGTTGCTCGTTGGGCCGGCGGAGAAACGAAGACACTCGTCTCCGTCATCGCCGACGGTCCGCGGAGCAGCATCATCGTGCTGGTAGCCGCGGGGCTGGACGAGAAGGCGATTGCCCGGGTCGAGGTCATCAACCCACTCGGCAGCTTGCAGGAAATCATCGAAACCAACCGGCCGCTCGAACAATCGCCGGAGCTCTTCTGCTTCGGGCTCCTGGAGCAATTTGACGTCAAACAGCTGGTCGCGCTCGCGGCCCCGCGGCCGGTCGTGGTCCGCGATGCCGGCGACCGGGCGAAGCTAGAGCTCGCGGGGCTCGCCGCCTGGTACAGGTTGCTCGGGGTCGAGCACGACCCATTGAAATAGGCAACTCGGACTTCTTTGTTGTTGCATCCGGGGGTGGTCTGACCGATAATTCCTCCATCCCACCCGCCGCGCTCGTCCAGGCGCGGCGACCGATCCGCCCAGGATCTCCGCCGGCGTCTTTCCTTGCTCGAGGCTGCCCCGATGCGGTCGGTCCGCCTGGCCCTCCCCGCCTTTCTCCTCGCCGCGTGCGTCGCTCGCGCCGACTTGCTTCCCGACAATCGCCCCATCCCGGAGGCGATCGACCACTACGTCGATGCCAAGCTAACGAAATCCGCGATCACGCCCGCCCCGCAAGCCGACGATTACACCCTGATCCGCCGGCTGACCCTCGACCTCGTCGGCCGCATCCCGACCCCGGCCGAGACCCGCTCATTCGTCGAGTCCACCGACCCGGCGAAGCGGGAGAAGCTCGTTGACCGGCTCATGGCGTCGCCCGGTTTCGTCCGCCACCAGGCCAATCAGTTCGAGGCAATGCTCGCCGGCCCGAACAATCGCGGGGGCGGCAACGGACTCCGCGATTACCTCACCCGGGCCCTCGGCGAGAACCGACCGTGGGACCAGATCTTCCGCGAGCTGCTCCTGCCGGACGAAAGCGACCCCAAGACTAAAGGCTCGAGCGACTTCCTGCGCTCGCGCGTTGCCGACATTGACCGCGTGACGATCGACACGAGCATCATCTTCTTCGGGGTCAACGTCTCCTGCGCTCAGTGTCACGACCATCCTCTGGTGAGCGACTGGAAGCAGGACCATTTCTACGGGATGAAGTCGTTCTTCTCGCGGACCTTCGACAACGGCGGGTTCCTGGCCGAGCGCGAGTACGGCCTGGTCCGATTCAAGCCGACGAAGGGGCCGGAGCGGCAGGCGAAGATGATGTTCCTTACCGGGACTGCGGTCAACGCCCCGGGACTCAAGGAGCCGACCAAGGACGAGGAGAAAAAGGAGCGCGAGAAGTTCGAGCAGTTCAAGAAGGACAAGAAGGCCCCGCCGCCGCCGTCGTTCAGCGCCCGGGCGAAGCTGGTCGAAGTGGCCCTTCAGTCGAAGGAAGCCGAGTTCTTCTCGCGGGCGATCGCCAACCGACTCTGGCACCGGTTCCTCGGCTACGGCCTGGTCATGCCGCTCGACCAGATGCACAGCGAGAACAAGCCAAGTCACCCGGAACTGCTGGAGTGGCTGGCCCGCGACGTGTCGTCACACAAATATGACCTGCGGCGGGTCATTCGCGGAATCGTCCTGAGCAAGGCTTATTCGCGCTCGAGCAAATGGACGGGCGACACCATTCCGGGCCCGGGGTTGTTCGCGGTCGGCCGGCTCAAAGCGCTGACGCCGATGCAAATGGCGACGTCGCTCAGGATCGCGACGAGCGATCCGCAGGCGTTTGAGTCGGGCAAGCCGGAGGAGTTCGAGAAGCGAATCGAAGGCCTTGAGTCCGCCGCCCGCGGATTCGCCGGCTCATTCGCGCAGCCGACGGACGACTTCCAGATCGGCGTCAGCGAAGCCCTCCTCTTCAGCAACGGCGACAAGATCGCCCGGGAATACCTCGCGGACGGGAACGACCGGCTGCTGGCCCGCGTCAAGGCGGCCAACGACCCGGACAAGGCAATCGATCTGGCCGTCCGGTCGGTCCTCTGCCGGCCGCCGACCCCGGAGGAGCAGCGAGCACTCAAGGAGTACATCGGCCGCCGGTCCGACCGACTATCCGAAGCGTACCGTCAAGTCATCTGGGCATTGATCAGCGGGTCGGAGTTCCGCTTCAACTATTGAGAGGGGACTGGCCGTGGGCATCAAGCACTTCTGCGGTTCCACCGACCACGCGATTTCGCGCCGCGGTTTCCTGGGCACTGCGGCCGCGGTCGGGACGGCCGCATTCGCCGACATGACCGGGCTCGAATGGCTGTCCAGCCCGGCGCTGGCCGGCGAACTGAAGAAGCAGCAGAAGCGGGTCATACTCCTCTGGCTGGCGGGCGGTGCGAGCCAGCTCGAAACCTGGGACCCGAAACCGGGCGCCGCGACCGGCGGCCCGTTCCGGTCCATCAAGACGGCCATGCCCGGCGTCCACATCTCGGAGCTGATGCCGAAGATGGCTGACCGGATGAAACACACCTTGATCATCCGGTCGCTGAACACGAAGAACGCGGACCACGGCGGCGGGGCCAAGTTGATGATGCGCGGCCGCCGCGACGAGGCCAACGTCAAGTTCCCCGACCTCGGGGCCGTCGTCGCCCGCGAGATGGGCCGGGCGGACAGCAAGGTGCCCGACTACGTCACCTTCTACACTCAGACGGAAGGTCGCGGGATGGCCCCCGGCGACGCCGGCTTCCTCGGCAGCCGCTTCGCCCCGATGGAGCTGACGACCAACAACATGCCCGAGAACATCCGCAAGATCGACGGCATGACCGAGCTCGATCACCAGCAGCGGGCCGACCTCCGCGACCTCCTGAGCCAGCAGTTTGCCCAGGGTCGCACGTCGCCGACGCTCGGCAGTCAGAACGAGGCCTACCAGCGGGTCCGCGGGCTGATGTCGAGCGAGGCGCTCTTCGATGTGACCAAGGAGTCGGACAAGGTCCGCGACCTCTACGGTCGCGGCCAGTTCGGCGAGCAGTGCCTGATCGCCCGGCGATTGATCGAGGCCGGCGTCCCGTTCGTCCGCGTCGCGCGGGCGTGGTGGGACAGCCACGGGCAGAATTTCGAGACGCACCAGGAGATGGTCCCGGAGCTGGATTACGTGATGGCCGCCCTGGTCGATGATTTGAAGGACCGAAGCTTGCTCGAACACACGTTGATCATCACCCTCGCGGAGTTTGGTCGCACCCCCGGCATTAACCCGAGCCTGGGCCGCGATCACTTCGCCTCCGCGTGGTCATGCTCGCTCACCGGGTGTGGAATCAAGCCGGGGGTGTATGGCAAGACGGACGCGACTGGCAACAAAGTCGCCGAAGGGGAGGTCGATGCCGCGAAGCTGTTCGCGACGATCTACTCCGCCCTGGGCATCAACCCACACAAGAACTACTACCTGGGGTCGCGGCCGGTCCCGCTGGTCGAGCCTGGGACGGATCCGATCATCGAAGTTCTCGCGTGAGCGCGGCGGCGCGGTGAAATAACAAGGGTCCAACATGGCCAACCCCGAAAAGCTCAAGCTCGTCAAGGACATCCCGCACAAGGCGATCACCTTCGCGATCGCCCGCGTGCCGGACTCCGCCCGGGTGTTCCTCGGCTGCTCGGACTTCAAGGTCTATGAAGCCGACATCACGGCCGCGAAGTTCGAACCAAAAGAGCTTTACGCTCACGAGAGCTACGTCACCGGCGTGGCGCTGGCGGGCAAAACGCTTGTCAGCGGCAGCTATGACCAGAAGCTGACGTGGTTCGACACGGAATCGAACAAGACCGTCCGCAGCCACGAGGCACACGCGAAGTGGATCCGCCGCGTCGTCGCCAGCCGGGAGGGGAAGACGATCGCGAGCATCGCCGACGACATGGTCTGCCGCGTATGGAACGCGGCCGACGGCAAGCTGATCCACGAGCTCCGCGGACATGGCGAGAAGACGCCCCACGGATTCGGGTCGATGCTCTACGCCGCCGCGTTCTCCGCGGACGGCAAACACCTCGCGACCGGGGACAAGGTTGGCAAGATCAGGGTTTGGGACGTGGCGACCGGAAAGGCCCTGGCCGAGATGGAGGCCCCGGTCATGTACACGTGGGACCCGGTGCAGCGGCTGCACTCGATCGGCGGGATTCGCTCCCTCGCCTTTTCACCCGACGGGAAGACGCTGGCCGTCGGGGGTACCGGCAAGATCGGCAACATCGATCACCTGGAAGCCAAGGCCCGGATCGAGCTGTTCGACTGGCGGGCATCCAAGCGCCTGGCCGAGTACGCAAGCGACAAATATCAGGGGCTCGTGAACCACCTCGAATATGCGCCCGATGGGTCGTGGCTCCTCGGGGCCGGGGGTGCAAACGAGGGCTTCATCGTCTTTCTCGATGCGGACGCCAAGAAGACGCTTCGCGGGGAGAAAGTCGGCATGCACGTCCACGACGTGGCGTCGTCCGAGTACGCGGAGACCCTGATCGCCGCTGGTCACAACAAGCTCGCAGTGTACGAGATGAAGAGTTGACCGGCGTTTCTTCAGAGCTACCATGGCCGCCCGATCGGGCGGCCGTTCTTTTGGTGGTCCCCTTCGCTCCGGTCGTCCGAACAGTTAATCTAATTGGGTCTGGCCGATCGTCGGAGATTGCTGAATGCTCAATACCGCGCTGAAAGAAGCGGTCTTCCGGATCCTGCCACGCGTCGGGACGCCCGCCCAGTACATCGGCGGCGAGCTGAATAGCGTCGTCAAGGACCACCGGCAGGTTCGCGGGAAGCTGTGCCTGGCGTTCCCGGACACCTACCAGCTCGGGATGAGCCACCACGGGCTCCAAGTCCTTTACAGCCTGATGAACGCGGACGCCCGGTGGGCCTGTGAGCGGGCGTTCACGCCGTGGACCGACTGGGAAGCCGAGCTCCGCGACCATCGCCTGCCGCTTTATTCGCTCGAGACGTTTACCCCCCTCCGCGAGTTCGACCTCGTCGGGTTCAGCCTGCAGTACGAGGTCAGCTACACAAACGTGCTGACCATGCTCGACCTGGGCGGTATCCCGCTGTTCTCGGCCGAGCGACGGGTCAGCGACCCGCTAATCATCGCTGGCGGGCCGGGCGCTCAGAACCCCGAGATGCTCGCCCCGTTCGTTGACCTGTTCATCATCGGCGACGGCGAGGAATCGCTCGCCTGGACGATGGACACGTGGGTGGCCCTCAAGGAGAAGGCACTGCGCGACGGCGACCTCTCCTTCCGCCGGCGGCAGGAGATGATCGCGGAGCTGGTCGGCTCGACGACGTGGGCCTACGCGCCCATGTTTTACGAGCCGGAGTACCACGCCGACGGCACTCTGGCCGCGATGCACCGGACACGAGCCGATGTGCCCAAAGAGGTGATGGCCTGCACGATCGGCCAGGACCTGGACGACATCCCGCTGCCGACGCGACCGGTCGTGCCGTTCATCCAGACTCCGCACGACCGGATCGCCATCGAGATCATGCGCGGCTGCCCGCACCAGTGCCGGTTCTGCCAATCCACTGTGATCAAGCGGCCGTTGCGATTGCGAAATGTCGAGACCATCGTCCAGGCCGCTCTCGAGAGTTACCGCAACACCGGGACCAACGAGATTTCGCTCCTGAGCCTCTCGACAAGCGACTACCCGCACTTCGAGGAGCTGGTCAAGCGGATGCACGAAGTGTTCAACCCACTGGGCGTGAACGTCTCGCTCCCGAGCCTGCGGATCAACCACCAACTTCGCACGCTGCCGCAGCTCATGCAGGGGATTCGCAAGGCCGGGCTGACGCTGGCCCCCGAGGTCGCCCGCGACGACATGCGCGAGCAGATCCGCAAGCGAATCAAGAACGACGACCTGTACGAGGGCTGTCGCGAGGCGTTCAAGGGCGGCTGGCAGCGGGTGAAGCTGTACTTCCTCTGCGGGCTCCCCGGCGAGCGGACCGCCGACCTGGATGGGATCATTGAGATGGCCGAGACGATCGCGAAGATCGGCCGCGACGTCCGCGGCAAGCCGACGGACGTCACCGCGTCGGTCTCCAACTTCGTCCCGAAGCCGCACACCCCGTACCAGTGGAACGGCATGCAGACCCGCGAGTACTTTCACTGGGCCGGCCAGTACCTGCGAAACAAGTGCAAGGTCCGGTCGGTCGCGGTCAAGCAGCACGACATCGAAACGAGTCTTCTGGAGGGCCTGCTGACCCGCGGCGACCGCCGGGTCGCGCCGGTGATCCACGAGGCGTGGCGTCGCGGGGCCCGGCTCGACGCCTGGAAGGAGTGCTTCCGGCCCGGGATTTGGTGGAAGGCCGTGGAAGACCTGGGCATCGACTCCGGCTTCTACGTCCACCGCAAGCGGCCGATCGCCGAGCTGCTCCCCTGGGACCACGTCAACGTGAAGAAGGGTCGCGCCTACCTGGAGAAGGAGCAAGACCGGAGCCTGGTGCAATTGAGCGTTATGGCCGAGGCCACGGGCCCCGCGAAGGGTTGCGGCGGGTGACTGGGTTGCGGTAGACAAATCTAATCGATCGTGGTCCAATCTTCGGCCCGACTCGTGCCGAGGTTGGACCATGCCGTTTCCGGCCGCCAAGCAGCTCGCCCTCCGGTTCCTCCCGGGGCCGGTTCTGCAATTCGTCCGCAAGCACCACTATGCCCGCAAGCTCGCGGCGGCCGAGCCGGAGCCGGACATGGCCCTCCTGCAATACCTGGTGCCGCGCGGAGGATGCGCGCTGGACGTGGGGGCGAACTTCGGGCTTTATTCACGATTCCTCGCCGCCGCAGTGGCGCCGACGGGCCGCGTGCACGCGATCGAGCCGGTGCCGACGACGTTCGACGTCCTGCGGTCCAATGTGCTTCGGCTCGGTCTTGCTCAGGTCCTGGTCCACAACCTTGCGGCGTCCGACTCGACCGGAAGAGTCACGATGGCGGTGCCCCGGTACTCGACCGGCGGGGAGAATTACTACGAGGCCCGGATCGTCGGCGCCAGTGCCCCGGCGGGCCTGCGGGCCGTACCGGTGAAAGCCTGGAAGCTCGACGACCTGTTCGCCCGACATGATCGCGTTGACTTCGTGAAATGCGATGTCGAGGGGCACGAGCTACCCGTCGTTCGTGGGGCCGCCGCCCTGATCCGCACCCACCGCCCGGCCTGGTTGATCGAGCTTTCCGGAAACCCGGACGACCCGGCCTCGGCGGCCGCGGAACTGGGCGTCACGCTGCGCTGCGCGGGTTACGAGACGTATCGATTTGACGGGCAGCGGCTCCGGCGGCGCGTGCACGGCGACCGGTGCCTCAACACCTTCTTCCTCCGCCGCGAGCACGTGGAGTCCATCCCCATTTCGCTACGCGGGTGACCACCGCGCACATTCTTCGGCCGTGTACGGCACCGGCTCACCCGGTTGCGGTGGGTCGGGAACCAGCACAGCGGCCAACCGCGACGCCAGGTCCGACAGCCCCTCTCCTGACAGTGCCGAGACTCGAACCGCTTCGGGCACCACGCCCGCCGGTACCGCGACCAAGTCGATCTTGTTGAGGACGACCTGTAGCCTCCCGGACGTAACCGCGAGGTCCCGGGCGACCTCGTCGGTCGAAGCCGGCAACGGGCCCGCCGCGTCCGCGACCCAGAGGACGATGTCACTGCCCTCAACCGCGGCCCGCGCCCGATCGACGCCCTCGCGCTCGACGACGTCCGGTGACTCCCGCAGCCCGGCCGTATCGACCACTTCCACCGGCCAGCCGTCGAAGGCAAGGGACACGGACACCGCGTCGCGGGTCGTGCCCGGGATCGGCGACACGACGCTCCGACTAAACCCGGCCAGCGCATTGAGGAGGCTGCTCTTGCCCGCGTTCGGCGGCCCGGCGATTGCCACCTTCCACGGCTCGATGAGGTGCCGGCCCGAACGCGCGTTGCGCCGGAGCAACGCACGTAACCCGTCGGCGTCAGGTCCGCCGCGGCCGATCCGCTCCATCGCTCGGGCATACGCCCCTTGCGCCTGGTCGAGCAAAATGGCCGCGGTCCGCGGTGTTCGGGCGTGGCGGAGCAGATTCCACGCCTCACGATCGAGCCCCTCCGCCATCTCCCGCGAATCCACCTCGACAATGCCGCGCGCCCGGAACAGCTCGAGCAGCCACAAGACCACCAGCCGGCCGCCGTGGCAATGGATTTCGAAGGCGTCCGCGGAGTGTGACGCCAGGATGACCTCGTCCGCGGTTCCATCGCCGAGGCGGCCGAAGGCGAAGCCGGCCGGCGGGGCGGCGAGCGATTCTCCCTTGATTGTCCGAAACAGCTCTTGGATCACCGGCCACACGTCCGGGCCGCGGACGGAGAGGACGGCGACCGCGGCGCTGCCGGGCGGCGTCAGGACGGCCACGCGCGTCGGAGTCATGACAGGGACTCCGCCGCCCGGAGGATGCCTTCCAGGGTGAGGGTGGGTCGCAGCTCGCTGCGAAACTGGTGTCGCGATTGAATCAGTCCAGCGAGTTGCGGCGTCATGTCGCCGCCGGTGAGGAACAAGTGCGGAGCCCTGGCGCAGTGCGTCGCGATCGCGCGAACGGTCGCGTCGATCCCGCCGGCGACCGAGTACAAGAGGCCAAGCTTGATCGCCGCGTCCGTGTTCTTGCCAGGAGGACCGGCCGGCATCGCGCCGGACGGATCGATCAGCGGTAAGGCCGTTGTTCGCTCCTTGAGGGCGTGTGCCATGAGACGGAGTCCCGGGAAGATCACGCCGCCGGCAAAGCTCCCTTCCGCGTCCAGGAAGTTCACGGTCACCGCGGACCCCGCGTCCACGATGATTGCGGGCTGACCGGGTTTCCCGATGGCCTTCGCGGCGAGAGCGTCCAGCAGCCGATCGACGCCGACCCGGTCCGGCTCGTCCACGCTCTTACCAATCGGGACCTTTCGCGGCGAGTCGATTGCGATGACGCGATCACCCCGGAACTCGGCCCACGCGACGAATTGCTGTAGACGGTCGCTGTTAGAGCCAGCGACTGCCCAGACGCGACCGGGACCGAACCCCCATTCGCTCGCGACTCGCTCCCAGCCGGCTAGATCATCGGCGGGCAGACCGCGGACCGGCAATTGCAGCGCCCCGCCCGCGCATCGGCAGAACTTGATCCGGCTGTTGCCGATGTCCACGACCGCGTCCGGCATGGCGGCCCCTCAGGACTTGGGTGCAGCGGGTTCGACCGGCGCGCGGCGCAGCTCGTCGAGCTTGGCCACGACCTTCGTCATCAACGCGGCGAGCCCCTGACCGGTGACGGCTGAAATGGAATCCACTTCGATCCCGAGCTCCTGCGCGAGCCGGTCGCGGACCTCGCTACTTTCCGTCAATTCGGACTTGCTGACCGCGACGAACTCCGGTTTCCGGGCGAGTTCCGGGCTGTAAAGCTCGAGCTCGCGACGGATCGTCCGGTAGTTTTGCACCGGGTCACGGCCGTCGGTCGGGAATGGCTCGACGAGGTGCACGAGCACCCGAGTCCGCTCCACGTGCCGCAGGAACTCGTGACCGAGCCCCACCCCGCTGTGAGCCCCTTCGATCAATCCGGGAAGATCGGCCAGCACGAATGACCGGTCGCCGCCGACGCTGACGATGCCGAGGTTGGGGTACTTGGTGGTGAACGGGTAGTCAGCGATCTCGGGCCGGGCCCGGGACAATCGGGAGAGGAGCGTGGACTTGCCCGCGTTCGGAAGGCCGACCAGGCCGACATCGGCAATGACTTTGAGTTCCAGGTTAATCCACCGCTCCTCGCCCTCGCCACCCGGCTCGTATTCGCGCGGGGCGCGGTTCGTCGGCGTCGCGAAGTACTTGTTGCCCCGCCCCCCGCGGCCGCCGTGGGCGACCGTTACCTGCTGGCCGATCTCCGTGAGGTCCTTGAGGACATGCCCGCGGTCGCGGTCGCGGACGATGGTTCCCGGGGGGACTTCGATAATCAGGTCCCTGGCCTTCTTCCCATGACACAGCGACGACCCGCCCGGCCCGCCGTTCGGGGCCTTCCAGTGCTTCTGGTGCACGAGCGGGGCAAGGTTGTCCGCGTTGGCCGCGGCCCGGATGATCACCGACCCACCGTCGCCGCCGTCGCCGCCGTCCGGGCCGCCCTTGGGGACATATTTCTCGCGCCGGAAGCTGCTCATCCCGCGGCCCCCGTCGCCGGCCTTCACGAAGATCTCGACACGGTCAACGAACACGGATCGGAAACCTCAACCGACAACGCCGGGCCGATTTCTCAGGCCGCCAACAACGACATTCTGGCAACTGGACGAATGGGCGCAAATCCTTACCAGCACAGGCAGCCCGTCAGGCCGCCTCAGGCCGCCACACATGCATGCCAAGTGGCGGCCTGCGGAATTCTGGACATTTTCCGGGGGTCCAGAACTTGACAAACCGCAATCCGGATAGAACACTCCGCCCGGTGCCCCGGCAAGTTTGTCGGCGACCGATCTGCCGCAGGTAGACACGCCGGGCAGGCAAGTAGTCGCCCGTCAATTTCAGCTGCCAAGTTTCACCCGGGTAATCTTCTTGCTCCCGAGCCGGACGATCATCCCGTCCTCGACGGCCACGGTGGCCTTCGGATCCGTCACCCTCATCCGGTCCGGGCCGATGGTCACGGCCCCCTCGATCACCTTTTGCCGGGCTTCGTTGTTGCTCTTGCAGAAGCCGACGGCTACAAGTAGTCGCAATACACCCATCTCTTTCGCAGCCGCGTCAGCCGGGAGGAGGACCTCGGGAATGTTGTCCGGGTCCTTCTTCTCCGAGAACTGCTTCTCCCAGTTCGCCTGGGCTGTTGTTGCGGCGTCGGCCCCGTGGTAGAAGGTCACGATGTCGCGGGCGAGCGTTTTCTTCGCCGCCATCGGGTGCGTCTTTGCGGGGTCCACTAACTCGTCAATCTCGGCCGCCAGCCGGTCGGTGAGCAGAGTGAACCAGTCGCGCATAAGGTCGTCCGGGATGCTCATCGTCTTTCCAAACTGCTGGTCGGCCGACTCCCCAACGCCGATGTAGTTTTCGAGGCTCTTCCCCATTTTTCGGTGGCCGTCCAGCCCTCGCAAGATGGGGAGGGTGATCGCTACCTGCGGCTCCTGCGCCTTGTCGAAGCCGATTTGGACGGCGTTCCGCTGCAGGTCGCGGCCGACCATCAGGTTGAATAGTTGTTCGCTGCCGCCCAGCTCGACGTCCGCGTTGATCGCGACACTGTCGTAGCCTTGCATGAGGGGGTACAGGCACTCGTGTAGCGAGATGGGCTTCCCCTCCCTCACCCGCTTGGTAAAGTCGTCGCGCTCCAGCATCCGCTGCAAGGTGATCTGGCCCATCATGCGGAGCACGTCGAGAAAGTTGAACTTCGCGAACCACTCGCCGTTGAAGCGCACCTCCGCCCGGCTCGCATCAATGATCCTGCTAATCTGTTTCAAGTAGTCCTTGGCATTGGCCTCGACTTGCTCCTGCGTCAGGCTTTTCCGCGTCTCGTCCCGCCCGCTCGGGTCGCCGACCAGGGCCGTGTAATTGCCGATGATCAGCACCGCCTGGTGGCCGAGCTCCTGGAACTGCCGGAGCTTCCGGAGCGGAACCGTGTGCCCCAGGTGAACATCGATCCCGGTCGGGTCGATGCCGTACTTCACCCGCAGCGGCTTGCCCGAATGGACGCTCTTCTCGAGCTTCTTGCGCAGCCCGTCCGCCGGCTCGACCTGCTCCGTACCGCGGCGGATCAATTCGAGCTGCTCGTCAACCGATTTCATGGCGCGCCGGGATCAGGAATGGAATTGGTATTTGCCGACCGACTGAAAGGCATGACGGTAATGCCGGACCTCGGGTTCGCGGGCCCCGGGCGGCCAGCGCAGGGCGAGCACGTCGAACCGCACCCCGACGTTCCACAACTTCCGCCGCTGCACGAACCGCAGCGTCGCGTCCGTCAACCGCCGCTGCTTGTCGAAGTCTACCGTCGCGGCCAGCTCGTCGAACGTCTTCGTCTCGCTCGACCGGACCTCGACGATCACCAGCGTCTGCCCGTCGAGGGCGAGCACGTCGATCTCGCCGCGGCGGTCGTCGAGGTTCATCCCGAGGATGCGCAAACGGTGCCGTCGGAGGTATTTCGCCGCGGCGCGCTCGGACCGGCGGCCGAACCAGCGCCGCCAGACCGGGAATCGACTGAAGCCGGGTGGTAACACGTTTGGCTCCGGGGAAACGCGAAGCGGTGGGCTTCTGCCCACCGCTCCCGAGAGTACCCGATGCCGCCGCCCGCGGCAATTACTTGGCCGCGGCCTTTTCCGCCTTCTGGGCCTTCGATGTCGTTTCGGCCTCGCCCTTCTTCCGCTCCTTCAGCCGCGTCGCCTTGCCCACCCGCTTGCGCAGGTAGTACAGCTTCGCCCGCCGAACGTGGCCGGTCTTCTTCACCTCGATCTTCGAGATCCGTGGGGAGAGCAGCGGGAAAATCCGCTCCACCCCCTCGCCCTGGACGATCCGGCGGACGGTGACGAACTCGTCCGGCTTCTCGCCCTTGATGGCAATCACGGTCCCGTTGAACACCTGCGTCCGGCCCTTCTCGCCCAGCTCGATCCAGAAGTGCACGTCCACCGTGTCACCCACCTGAATCTCCGGTACCGTCCGTTCGCTCGGCTGCTTGATGAGTTCGCTCTGCTTCTTGTTCAGCTCGGCCACCTTGGCCGCCTGCTGCTTCTCGATCAGGGCGATGAGATGACTCTTCATGACTGTCTTCCGGTTCGTGGTTAGCTCGTCGGGCCGCCCGCTCGCGGCTGCGCAGCTCACTCTGTTGCTTGCGCCATTCCGCGATGGCCCCGTGGTCGCCGCTCAGGAGCACCTCGGGGACGCTCATCCCCCGGAACTCGCGCGGTCGCGTGTATTGCGGATACTCCAACCGACCCTCCTCGCTGTGCGACTCGTCCGCCGCGGACTGCTCGTCGCCGAGGACGCCGGGGGTCAGCCGGATCACCGTGTCAATGACCACCATGGCCGGCACCTCGCCGCCGTTGCAGACGAAGTCGCCGGCCGAAATCTCCCGGGGCTTCAACCCCAGGCGGATCCGCTCGTCGAACCCCTCGTAGCGGCCGCACAGCAGCAGCAGGCGCTTCTTGGCCGCCAGTTCCTCGACCACCCGCTGCGTCAGCCGCTCGCCGGCCGGGGTGAGCATGACCAGCTCGCCCGGCTCGGCCTGACTTTGCACCGCCTCGACGCAATCGAACACCGGGCCGGGCATCATTACCATCCCGGGTCCGCCGCCGAACGGCCGGTCGTCCACGCTCTTGTGCTTGCCCGTCGCCCAGTCGCGGAGGTTCCAGAGGTGGACCTCGACCAGTCCGCGCTGTTGGGCCAGCTTCAGGATGCTCTGCGAGAGGTATCCTGAGAACATTTCGGGGAAGAGGGTCAGCACGTCGAAGCGCATGGCCCTTCCCCACCAGGCGGCCACTTGTGCACGAGGCTTGGCCCCGGACAAGAGGAGTAAGATTAAGAGTAGGATTTGGATTAGGAAGAGGAGGAAGAGCAAGATTAGGAGAAAGAGCAGGACAGAGGCCCGGCCAGGTTTTCCTACTCTTACTCTTGCTCTCCCTCCTCTTCCTAATCCAAATCCTACTCTTAATCTTACTCTCTGCCTTCCCGGCAAGTCGTCTCTGCCGTCGCCCTACCTCAGGCCTTCTTCTCACCCTCGGCCGGCGTCGCCGCGGCCTGGGCCTCGAACCTGGCCATGAACTTGTTCAGGAGGATCGTCACCTTGTGCGACGCCTTGGCGCCGACGCTCTGCCAGTGCTTGACGCGGTCCGGGCGCAGGGTCACCGTCTTGTCGTTGTCGGCGACCTGCGGGTCGTAGGTGCCCAGTTCCTCGATGACCCGGCCGTCATTCGGCTGGCGGGCGTCGATGGCCACGATCCGGTAATAGTGCCGGTGCTTCCGGCCCATCGGCTTCATCCGAATGCGAACCGCCACGGTCGTATCCCCAACGGAAAGTCTGGTATTTGTCGGAACAGAGAGTTTAGAGACGGGGCGGGATGCCGGCCAGAGCACACAACGCGGACCCGGTCGCCGAATTCGACCGGCGTCCTCGGCCAATCCCCAGCCAGGTCACCACCGCCCGGGTTTCGCAACCCCGGCTCACGCGGCCATCTCCGGCACATCGCGCCGCAGGGCTTCTTCCGATTGTGTCAGGTCGATGGACTCCCCGTGCCGCGGGATCGTGTCGACCCCCGTCGGCCAGTACACCTCGATCATGTGCCCCTCGGGGTCCTCGAAATAAAAGGAGAGCGAGACCCCGTGATTGAGCGCCATCTTGACCGGCACGCCCCGGCCGGTCACTTGCCGGTAGAGGGCGCGGAGGTCCGCCAGTGAGGCGACTTCGAAGGCCGTGTGTTGATAGCTCGAGTTAGCGAAGAACACCAGGTCGACGACCGCCGCGACCGGGTGGCTGCTGAGGAACGCGGTCGTGCCGAGTGCGGCCGTGTCCGTCGGGACCAGCCGAAGGCCGAGCACGTCCCGATAGAATTCGGCAAGCGCGACCGGGTCCAGGGCGCTGAGGCCGACGTGGCGGACACCAATCAGACGGGGCATTTCTTGCTTTGTCATCGTGTCTCCATGTCTTTCTGGCTAACGTTGTCGAGAAGGTCTCACACTCCTACGCCACGAGGTTTCGCGGTGAGCCGAGCACAAAGGCTTCGATGTTCTCGATGAGAAGTTCCACCAGGTTGGCCAACGACTTCTCGCTATTCCACGCCACGTGAGGCGTGACGATGAGGTTGTCGAGCTTCAGGCGGAGCAGCTGGTTATCCGGCGGGGGTGGTTCGGTCTCCAAGGAGTCGATTCCCGCCCCGCCGATGCGACCTTCCGCAAGCGCCTCGGCCAGCGCGAACTCATCGACAATTCCCCCGCGCGCGCAGTTGATCACGAGCGCATCGGGTTTCAAGAGGGCAAGCTCTTCGGCACCGATCAGGCGCCGCGTCTCCGGCGTGAGCGGGCAAAGCACGGCCAGTACGTCACTCCTTCGAAGGACTCTGAGGAATGGGACGCGACCCGCCCGCGGAATGGCCGGGCCTTTCCGTTCCGCGACAAGGACGCGCATCCCGAACCCGCGGCCAATCCGGGCTACCGACCGGCCCAGCGTGCCGAAGCCGATGATCCCGAGAGTGCTGCCCCGCAGCGTGCGACCCATTGGCTCCGCGAACACCGAGGGCTCGGGAAGCGACGACCACACCCCCGATCGAACCGCCGAGTGATAAGCAAGCAGGTTTCGCCGAAGCGCGAGGGCGAGGGCGAAAACGTGCTCCGGAACGGACCGGCTCCACCCGCGGACGTTGCACACGTGCACCCCGCGCCGCCGGCACGCGGCCAGGTCGATGCGCTCGTAGCCCGTGGCGCCGACCGCGATCAGACGCAGCGTGGGCGGCAAATGCTCACCCTTCAGCGACACGCGATGAGTGATCGCGATCGTAGCGCCCGCCAACCTTGCCTTCACTTCCTCCGGTCGCGTCGTCGGGTACTCGACCCACTGGTGGTCGAATGCCGGCCGGCGGACCTCGACGGGGACGGCGCCGCGGTCGAGGTAGACGATTCGCTCCATCTTCACTCCTTGGCCGAGCAATCTCGTTGGGGTCCAGGGGCCGGGCGATGGTTACTCCGCGGGCAAACTATCGGTTCTTGTTCGACTCGCGCCGGATCAGTTCGTTCATCGGCTGAGTCGGGTTCAGCACTTGCGCCGCGATCTCGCCCCCGCGAACCGGAAGCGTTCGATCGAGCAAGCCGATCTGCACGAGCATCGACGCCTGGTCCCAGTAGAGCCGCTCGTGCGCCACCTTGTCGCCCTCGAACTGCACGATGGCGACCATCGGGACCTCCACCCGCTTGCCGGTCGGCGCAATGCCGGGCAGAAGCCAGTCCATGCGGATCGAGTGCGTGAACCGCAGTACCAGCTCGTCGACGACCCGGTCCCGTCCGATGGTCCGCGAGACGGGGATCGTCTCCATGTCCGCCGGGATTTGCGGAATGAAGTAATGCGCATAGAATTCGCGCACTTCGGCACGGCCCCGGCCGCCGACCATCAGCGCGACCACGTTGACGGAGGGGTTCGCCGTCATCGTCGCCAGTGCCTGGTCAGGGTCTTTCACGGCGAACTCCAAGGCCAGGTGCTGATCCCAGGCGCGAGACAGTGTTCCTTCGGTTGCCATCTGATTGACACCTCTCAAGGGAAAAACGATGTTGGCTGCCCTAGTCTTCCGGAGGGTCCGGCGCGACGGGCAGACGCGCGCCCGGCACCGACTGGGGAACGACTCGCTCCCGGCCAACCGGGCCTCGGGGCGACACGCACCCCGCCCACACACGGATGCTAAACGGCTCACCGACGGCGTTCTTGGAGCGGCTTGCGGCCAACTGGGCGATTCTTGCGGGCATCCGGAACCGCCGCCGCGTGACGCCGACGAGGCGCTTGAAGTGGTGCGAGAATTGACCCTGGTCCGAGAAGCGGGCATGCGCGGCGACCTCTGCCAAGGGGAGCCCCGTTCCCGCCTGCGACAGGTGCTTGGCGCGCTCGATACCGCGTCAGATAACGTACTGGTGCGGCGGGAACCAGGTGGCGGCCTTGAACTGCCGGGCGAAGTGGTACGGATCACACAACCTTTCCGGCGAACGGCAGGATTTGGACGTATCTGGTCATGCGTGCATTGCCCCGAGCGCGCGGAACAGGACCATAAGGAAGGATCGCGATGAGTCCTCGTCGTGCTCATGATCCGGGTGAAGTCCGCGTTCCCCGGCGTCGCGCCGACTCGCTTGTCGATTCTCGGATTCCGCACCACGACTTCCGGCCGAATTCGGCCGTCGGACGAGTTCCTGCCACGGCGGCGAGTGGTTCACAATTGACTCCATTTCCTTGTCGATTACCGTTGCTTATCAAGCTTTGACGCGGACAGCAACGCGCCCGACGGCCAGTTGGCGCCTTGATCAATCCACGCGCGGAGCAACTCGAGCTCGCCCGTTGTCAGGGCGGGGAACCTCTGCCGCGCGGCCTTGGGCGGCATTTCCGACTCGGGCACTTGACCGGACGCGTAATCGATCAACGGGCTGTTCTCGCTGTGTCCGGGAACGATGGCGGCGGTCCCGGACGCCCCGCCCTTGAGAACGCCGTCCCGCGAATCGATGCGGAGAAGTCCACGCGGCTTTTCACCGCTATGACAGGCGACACATGAGCGCTCCAGAAGCGGCTTGATCTGCTCTGCGAAACTAATTCTCTCCGCGCTTGTCGGCATTCGCGCCGGGGGCATGGGACGGGCGGCGGCGGGCTCGACCGACGCGGGACCGACTGGCAAGGCCTGGGTCAACGCCAGGACCGCCCAGCTGGTGGCCGCCGCCGAAATCCACGAGTCGCGGTGGTGCGGGAACCCACTATTCATCGTCGGCTGGAAGGGGAATGCCCGCCGGGTCACGTGCCAGGTTCCGTCGTCCTCCTGCCGCTGCAGCAGGAATCGCAGCCCGCGCTGCCAGGCCGGATCGGTCAGGGGAACCTTCACGGTTTGCGCAAGCGTGTAGAGGACCTCACCCGTCGCGTAGGCATCGCTATCCAACATTGGCAGTTGAGCCCAGCCGCCATCCGGTCGTTGCATTCGGCGGAGTGCGTTCGCCAGGTCGGCCAGCTTCTTCGGCGGCTCGCCGGCCCAGTGCAGCCCGAGCAGTTGAAAGACCGCCTCTTCATTTGTTCCCGCTTTGACGTTCCTCAGCCACTCGCGAGCCCGTTCGACACTGGCCGCGAACTCTTCCTTGCGGCTCGCCCAGCCGTAGTGTTGGATCGCGTGAATCGCGAGCGCCGTGGCACTGACGTCGCCCGAGGCCATTGGAGGCCGCGGCAGATTGTTGACCCACCGGCCGTCCGACGCCTGAACCGTGACCAGGTGATGCACCATGCCATCCGTCGCGGCGCTCGGTGGGACCTCCTCGGCAGCGAAACCAAACAAGTGGTAACCAAGTGTGTGAGCCGGGTCCGGGTGGAAGAGGGCTTGAGCTATGAACTCCTGCTGGAAAGCCGGGTGCGTGAGTTTGGCAAGAGAGTCGATCTGCTCCCTGGCGATCTCATGATCGAAGCGAACGGATCGATCGCGGGCATGGCCCACCGCGGCCATGGGCAGGTACTGTTGGTGGCAGGAAGCGCAGTCTTGCTG
>DATFWZ010000638.1:0-5520 GCA_035258765.1 Gemmataceae bacterium | reverse complement strand
CGAAGAAGTTCTTGACCCGGAGGCCCTCACCATCGGCTTCGCCCGCCGCTTCGCCACCTACAAGCGCGGCACGCTCGTCTTCCGCAACCTCGAGCGACTGAACGCAATCCTGAACAACAAGGACCGGCCTGTTCAGCTTGTATTCTCCGGTAAGGCGCACCCGAAGGACCAGGGGGGCAAGGAGCTGATCGCCCAACTGGTCCAGTACGCCCGCCGGCCCGAGTTTAGACGCCGCGTCGTTTTCCTCGAGGACTACGACATGAACCTGGCCCGGTACCTGGTCCAGGGAGTAGACGTTTGGCTGAACAACCCCCGCCGGCCGCTGGAGGCGAGCGGGACCAGTGGCATGAAAGTCTGCGTCAACGGTGGGCTCAACCTCAGCGTACTCGACGGCTGGTGGGACGAGGGCTACCGGGGCGATAATGGCTGGCGAATCGGCTCCGGGGAGGAGTTCGCCGACCAGCACTACCAGGACGAGGTCGAGTCGAGCGCCCTGTACGACCTGATCGAGCGCGAGATCGTCCCGGAGTTTTACACCCGCGGGCCGGACGGCCTGCCGCGGGCTTGGCTTCGGCGGATGAAGCGGTCGATCGCGACCAACGTGTCCGTGTTTAACACGAACCGCATGGTCCGCGAGTATACGGAGGTCTCATACGTCCCGTCACACGACCGGATGGCCCGGCTGTCGGCCGCGGACTTCGGCGCGGCCAAGGCGCTGGCCGCGTGGCGGCGTCGGGTGCGCGAGCACTGGCGCGAAGTCCGGGTTGAGGAGGTGACCGCCCCGCCGAACGAGGCGCTGCACGTCGGCGACGAGTTCGCCGTGCAGGCCCGCGTTCACCTGGGCCCGCTCGAGCCCGACGACGTCGCCGTGCAACTCTATCACGGCGTGATCGATTCGTTCGGCGAGATCGCCAACCCCCGCGTGACGCTGCTGCGGCCGACGGATACCCCCGAGGTATTCGCCGGCTCGACTGAGTGCCGGGCGAGCGGCCAGTACGGCTTCTGCGTTCGCGTCCTGCCGCGACATGTCGATCTGGCCAACTCGTTCGAGTCCGGGTTGGTGACGTGGGGATGATCGCACTGACTTAACACCCGTAATGACGAGACTTTATTAGCGACACCAAACTTGCCGGGCGGTTCCTTGCATTCACCCAGTGGCACCCGTATAGTTGCTACTTTTAAGTGGTCGCCCTCGTGGCCGGTCACTCAAGTCCGTGGGGGCGATTGACCCCGGCCGACCTTGACCCGAACCACCCGGCACCTGCATCCCTGAGGGAGAGGAAATGCCGTCTTTGAAGATTCGCCGAATTGACACTTCGCATCCTCAGGCTGCCAAGCACCTGGCCGCGCTGAAGAACCCGTTCGCCGACCAGGCGAACGTGGTCGCCCCGGGCAGCCGCAAGCTGACCCAGGCCGTGTTCGGCGAGGCTCTGCCGCCGGTCAAGGTGGTCGAACGGATCTGCACCGACGTTCGCACCAAGGGCCTGCCGGCCCTGCTCAACTACACCGAGCAGTTCGACAAGGTCCGGCTCACCCCGAAGCAGATCCGCGTCCCCGCGGACGAGATGGCGGCCGCCTACGAGCAGGCCGATCCCGCGTTCATCGACACCGCCCGCCGCGTCCGCGACAACGTCCTGCAGTTCCAGGTCGGGCTCATGAGCAAGGACGCCCTCTTGCCGGTGTCCGAGCACTACGAGCTCCAACTCCGTCACCGCCCGCTCCGGCGCGTTGGTGTGTGCGTCCCAGGCGGGGCGGCCGCGTACCCGTCCACCCTGCTCATGACCGTCTGCCCCGCCCAGGCGGCCGAGGTCAAGGAGATTGTCGTCGTGATGCCGCCGACGGCGAATGGCGCGAACAACCGCGACATGCTCGCTGTCTGTTACCTGCTGGGCGTGAAAGAGGTCTATCGCGTCGGCGGGGCCCAGGCGGTCGCGGCGCTCGCCTATGGCGTCGAGGGTATCGAGCCGGTGGACATGGTCGTCGGCCCGGGGAATATCTTCGTCACCCTGGCCAAGCGGTTCGTCTTCGGCCAAGTGGCCATCGACTGCCTGGCCGGGCCGAGCGAGGTGGTCGTCGCCGCCGACGAGTCGGCCCAGCCGGACTTCGTCGCCCTCGACCTGATCGCCCAGGCCGAGCACTCCCCGGGGGTCTCCGTCCTGGTCACCTGGCACGCCGATTTGCCGGACGAGGTGGAGCGGTCGCTGAACAAGTACCTGAACCACCTGGATCGCAGCGAGCAAGCCCGCGACAGCCTCGTGGAGTACGGCGCCTTCGTCGTCGTCAAGGACCGGGCCGAGGGTGTGATGGTCGTGAACCAGCTCGCCCCGGAGCACTTGCACGTGCAGACCCGCGACCCGGAGGCGTTCGCCGAGAAGGTGGACAACGCCGGGGCGATTTTCCTGGGGCCGTTCACGCCGGTCGCTCTCGGCGACTACGCGGCGGGGCCGTCGCACGTGTTGCCGACCGGCGGGACCGCTCGGTTTGCCAGTGGGCTTAGCGTGAACGACTTCCGCCGGCGGACAAGCATCATGAACTTCACCCGGGCCGGGCTGCGGGAGATCGCCGACGACGTGATCTCGATGGCCACCAAGGAGGGGCTGACGGCCCACGCCGCGAGCGTGTCCGCCCGGGTGGCCGACAAGCCGCTGCAGTTGCGCCCGTCCAAGAAGGCGGCGGCGGCCGCGGCCAAGATGAAGAAGTAAACGACCTCTATAGGTCCCATAGGACCTATAGGTCCTATGGGACCCATAAGCCATGCCGGGGATTCGACCCAACGTCCTCTCGATGGCCGGGTACACGCCCGGCGAGCAGCCGCGGGACGGCGAATACATCAAGCTCAACACCAACGAGAACCCTTACCCGCCGTCCCCGCGCGTCTTCGAGGCGATCCGCGAGTCCCTCACGAGCGACCGCCTCCGCAAGTATCCCGATCCCATCGGCGACGCGTTCCGCCAGGCCGCGTCGAGGGTTTTGGGCCTGATGCCCGACCAGATCCTGATCGGCAACGGATCGGACGACATCCTGACGATCTTGACGCGGGCGTTCGTGCCCGAGGGCGGCCTGATCGCCTCGCCGACACCGAGCTACCTCCTCTACAAGACGCTCGCCGAAATTCAGGGGGCCCGGTTCGTCACCGTCCCGTTCACACGCGACTGGCAACTCCCGCAGCCGTGGCCGGTCGAGGATGCGGACCTGACCTTCATCGCCAACCCGAATTCGCCGTCCGGAACCATGATTGACCCGGCGGATGTGGCCGAATTCGCGCGACGCAATCGCCGCCCGGTCGTGCTCGACGAAGCCTACGTCGATTACGCCGAGACGAACGGATTGAGCTACACGTCCGAACGCAATCTGATCGTGACCCGGACGCTCAGCAAGGCCTACTCGCTGGCCGGCATCCGTTTCGGGTTCGCGGTCGCGCACACGGCGGTGATCCGCGAGCTGGTAAAGGTGAAGGACTCATACAACTGCGACGTCCTGAGCCTGGCCGCCGCGACCGCGGCGATTCAAGATCAAGACTATCTCCGCCAGACGCGGCGGAAGATTGTCGCGACTCGCGAGCGTCTAACGGAGTCGTTGCGCGGGCTCGGGTTCGAAGTGACCCCGAGTCAGTCGAATTTCGTCTGGGCCCGCCGGTCAGACCGCCCGGTCAAGCCGCTCTACGAGGCGCTGAAGGCCCGGAAAGTGCTTGTCCGGTACATGAATTACCCGGAATACGGTGACGGATTGCGCGTGTCAGTCGGGACTGACCAGGAGATTGACAAGCTGTTGAAGGAATTGGCCAACATCCTATCCGTTTAGCGGGCGACCCAACGGGTCGCCCGAACGCCATGCCGCGCACCGCCACCATCCGCCGTGAGACCGCGGAAACGAAGATCGACCTATCCCTCAACCTCGACGGGACCGGCCGGCACGACCTGGCCACCAGCGTCGGTTTCTTCGACCACATGCTGACGCACCTGGCCAAGCACGGCCTCTTCGACCTGACCGTGAAATGCCAGGGGGACCTCCAGGTCGATTCACACCACACGGTCGAGGACGTCGGCATTTGTTTCGGCAAGTGCCTGGCCCAGGCCTTAGGCGACAAGAGCGGCATTCGCCGCTTCGGCTCCGCGACGGTGCCGATGGACGAGGCCCTCGTCACCGCCGCGGTGGACCTGAGCGGCCGGCCGTTCCTGGTCTGGAACGCGGACGTGCCAAATGAAACGCTGGGAAGCTTTCACGCGTCGCTGGCGGAGGAGTTCTGGCGGGCCGTCTCGTCCGCGGGTGCTTTCAACCTCCATGTCGTGCTGCACCACGGCCGGAACACGCACCACATCATCGAGGCAATCTTCAAGGGGACGGCCCGGGCGCTGCGCGCGGCCACAGAGATGGACCCGCGGGGGACCGGAGTGCCTTCGACGAAGGGAGTTCTTTAAACCTGCGGTCCGGTTCGAAGGCCCACGGCTCGAATGTCGAATGTCGCCTACGATTATTTCCCGGCCCGCTTCACCGACTTGATCGTCACCGCTTCGACCGGCACGTCTTTGTGCCCGCCGTGCGACCCGGTCTTCACGGCCGCGATCTTGTCCACCACGTCCATCCCGGACGTCACCCGACCGAAAACTGAATAGCCGATCTTCCTGCCCGCCGAGTCGCCGTCCAGGAAGGCGTTGTCTTTCAGGTTGATGAAGAACTGGGCCTTGGCGCTGTCCGGATCCGACGTCCGGGCCGCGGCCAGGGTTCCACGCAAGTTCTTGAGGCCGTTCAACGACTCGTTCTTCACGCCCGCGCCCGTCGCTGTCTTCTGGGCCATGTCCGGTGTGTGCCCACCGGCCTGGATCATGAAGTCCTTGATCACGCGGTGGAACATCAGCCCGTCGTAGAAGCGGTCGTCCGCGTACTTCGCGAAATTGGCCGCGTGCAGCGGGGCCTTTTGGGCGTCGAGCTCGACGGTGATGTTTCCCAAGCTCGTCTCGATGACATAGGTGTCCGACATGGGGTCCTCCCGAAGGTGCTTCTTGTTGGCGGCCTCGAACGGGGCCGGGGCGACCAGGAGCCAGAGTAAGCCTGCGAGCCCGGCGCTGCGAGCCATGTTCATTCCCCGACGACTTTACCGAACCCGCGACCGGGGTTACGATGGGCGTATCCTCCCACGTCCGGGATCAAGTTGAAAGGGGCCACCTGCCATGTCCGTCGACAACGATCGTCAGCAGGCCAAGATGAAGGAGTTCATGTCGCTTCTGCCGCTCACCCTGGAAATCGCCGGCCTGCACCGGGCGGAACCGGGCAAGATCATTACCGACGCCCAGATGGAAGGGCGGGCCATGGCGATCCGGCAGGCTTACAAGTTCGCCCGGCAGCTGGTGATCGACGTGTCGCGGGAATAAGTCAGAGCGCGTACGTCGTCACAGCTCATCCGGCCCCCGACCGTAGGGCGATGGCCGTGGCGGTCGCGTAGTGGCGGGCGAACGCGGTCGTCAGCAGGATCGTCCCGACGCCGGCCTCGGCCATGCGCTCCTTCAGGCTGCCGCGGAGCTT
>DATFWZ010000637.1:0-15445 GCA_035258765.1 Gemmataceae bacterium | reverse complement strand
GTCCGCGTCCGGCCTCATGGGCGTCGTCACCAGCCGATCCATATACGGGGACGGGGTCAGGAATTCGACGTACCGGGCCACCGGCAGCGCCGCCGTCAGGTGCAGGTCGGCGGCCAGGCCGATCGCGGTGTTCCAACCGTGCGGGACGAGCTGGATGTTGTGTTCGTACGCCATCCAGCCGATCCGCCACGCCTCCGTCAGCCCGCCGCACTTGGTGCAGTCCGGCTGGATAATGTCCACCGCGTGCTGCCGGAGGTACGGCCAGAAGCTCTGCCGGCGGGTGAGCACCTCACCAGTCGCGATCGGGACCGGCGAGTGCCGGCGCAGCTCGATGAAGCCGGCCACGTCGTCCGGCGGCAGGGCCTCCTCGAACCAGACCACGTCGTACGCGGACAGCATCTGCGCGGTCCGCATCGCCCACTTGTACCCGTGCGGCCAGAACGCGTCGCTTCCGCCCGCGTCCACCATCAACTCGACGCCAGGCCCGACCACCTCGCGGGCCGTTTCAATTAGTAGCTCGTCGGTCTTCGCGTCGCGCCGGCCGAACGGCTTCCAGCCCAGTTTGATCGCCTGGAAACCGCGGGCCGTCGCCTGCGACAGCTTCCACCGCAAGGCGTCCGGCTCGTCGAACAGGAGTGAGCCGTAGGGCTTGATCTTGTCGCGATAGATTCCGCCCAGCAGCCGGGCGACCGGCTGGTTCGTGACCTTCCCGAACAGGTCGCAGAGGGCGATGTCGATCCCGCTGATCGCGTGCTCGACAGCCCCGCCGCGACCCTGCCAGAAGGTGTGCTGACGTAGCTTCTCGCTGACGCGGGCCGGCTCGTCGGCCCGCTCGCCGACCAGGAAGGGCTTCAGGAGCCTGGCGCCCGCCTCGACGAGGGCCAGACTGGTCATCGCGCTGCCAATGCCGACGAGCCCGTCGTCGGTGACGACTTCGACGATCGTGTTGATATTGTCCTGCGGCTCGAGCTCCTCGGCCCAGCCCCCCTCGACAGTGGCGCCGGCCAAGCCAGTGAGGCGGAGGTCAGCGATCTTCATCGTGGATTCCTCCAAGAAGGTAGGAATGTCAGGCCAACGGTCGCTGGCCCCAGGGAATTGGCATCGTCGGCGGCTTCCGATGCCGGTCGCGCCTCTGATCCTTCGGCCGATCCTTGAACCACGTCACGAACCGCGCCAACTGCCTCACCGCTTCCTCGTAGGCCTCCTGCCCTTTCTCCGCCGTCGCCAACTCGGCGTCGCCCAGGACGCCCGTTTCGGAGTACGAGCTCGTCCACGAGATGACCGTCGCCGGCCCGGCGGCGAACAGATCCACCCAGTTGAACGGGCTGTTCTCCTCGTTGAACGAGATGGTCCCGCTCTTGATCTGGTCCTTCCGCACGTTATCGCCGTCCAGGTACAGGTAGAGTGATGTTTCCAGCTCGCAGGCGTGCGAACACCCCCCGGGGAACTTGCTCTGCCGCCACCGCGGCAGGAACTCCTTGTTCACCGTGAGCAGGTTCCACCAGCCGATCAGGCAGCACTCGGCGTCCGTCTCCAGGTTGGTCCGCCGGGCCACCAGGTCGAGGTTGGGCATGTTCGACCCGTGCCCGTTCAGGAGCACGATTTTCTTGAACCCGTGGTAGGCCAGTGATTTCGTGATGTCGAGCACGTGGTGCATGAAGTGCTCGAAGTCGTTGTTGATCGTCCCGGGGAAGTCCATGACGTGCCCGGTGTAGCCGTAGGCGACGACGGGAAGCACGAGCATCTTGTCCGGGATCGCCTTGCCGGCCCCGATCGCGATCCCGACTGGACAGACGAGGTCCACGTCGAGCGGCAGGTGGTGCCCGTGCTGCTCGACCGCCCCGCACGGGACGATGCACACCTGGCCCTGCTCGATCGCGTCGTTGATCTCGGGCCAGGTCAGTTTTTCGTAGCGATACTCCGCCCGCGCGCGTGTCATGAGCGTGTCTCCCGGAATTCGTCGTCCTCGAACAGCGGTCGTTTCGGGTTCATCAGGGCCCAACAAATGGCGTCGGCTACAAACATCGCCGCGAAGAGCGGCAGCACGAAGTCCCAATTGCCGGTCCGGCTCACCAGCCAGCCGATCACGATCGGGAAGACTCCGCCGCCGACGTTGCCGCACGTGTTCATCACGCTGATCACGGTACCCACTCGCCGGCCGCTGACGTCGAGGCAGACAGAGTACCCGCTCACTCCGGCGAAGAATCCCCAGAATGCCGCGGCACTGAGGAGCAGGACCGCGACGGTGACGTCCGCGGAATAGGTGGCGAACAGGGCCAGCCCGGCGCACAGCAGTGTGCCGAAGACGGCCACTCCTTGCCGGCTGATCCGGCGGCGGCCGGTCACTTTCAGGAGCCAGTCCGACACGATCCCGCCAGAGATTCCGCCGAACATTGCCCCAATCCCCGGCCACCAGGCGAGTTGCCCGGATTCGAACTGGCTCACTTGCCACGTCTCCTGCAGGAACCGCGGAAACCAGGTGAAAAAGAACACCATAGCCGCGGCCCGCAGGAACTGCTGCAGGCAGAGGAGCTGCATCGGCAAACTCGTGGCCATGCGCACGATCGTCGCGGCAAACCAGCCGGATTGGGGGGCAGTGTCGCGGCGGTCTGGTACGACCAGCGCGAAAACGGCCACCCAAAGAAGGCCGGGGATCATGTAGATTCGGAGCAGTTGCTGCCAGTCGTACCGCAAGAGCAGCCACGCCGACACGAGCGGGGCCACGGCAGACCCGAGGGCCATGCTCGCCGCGAACAGGCCGGATGCGAATGCCCGCCCGGTCGGCGGGAACCAGGTGCCGATCGCCTTGGCCGCGCCCGGCACGAGGCCGGTTTGCGCCAATCCGACGAGCGACCAGAGAAAGAGGAGCTGGTAGAACCCGCCCGCGAGCGCCGCCGTCCCGGTCAGCGCGGACCACAAGGCGACGAACACGACGAGCGATCGCTTACTGCCGATCCGGTCCGTCACCCACCCGGCGGGAATCTGGAGCAGGGCATAGCCCCAGAACCAGCACCCCATGATCAGTCCCATCGCCCCCTCGTCGATCCGGAGGTCGGCCTGGATGTCCTTTGTGGAGAGGCTGAGGGCCATCCGCTGGACGTAGGCGATCACCGCCACGGCGCACAACAGGCTCAGGAGCGCGTACCGCATGGCCGCCCAACGTAGCCCACGGGGGCGCGCCACACAAGGGTCGGGTCTGGCGGAGCGGTCGGCGCCGGCGCATAATCCCGGCATGATCATCGACGTCCATAGCCACGCCTGGGATTACCAGCGGCATTTCGGCGACGACTTCCGCCGCCAGGCGAAGCGGGCCCGGGCCGGGGTCGAGGTCGATCTCACGGTCCGCTACGAGGACTACCGACGCGCCGCCCCGGCCGATACGCGCACCGTCGTGTTCGGCGGCAAGGCCCGGCTGAGTGGCGTCTGGGTCGAGGATCGGTACGTCGCCGACTACGTCGCGGCGCATCCGGACACTCTGATTGGCTTCCTATCCGTCGATCCGACGCAGCCCGGGTGGGAGCGGGAACTCGTGGAGGGGCACCGCGAGCTCGGCCTGCGCGGGATCAAGCTCCTGCCGATGTACGCGGGCTTCGCCCCGGACGACGGCCGGCTTCACCCGCTTTGGCGCTACGCCACCGAGCACGGGCTGCCGGTCCTCCTGCACACTGGCACGACATTCGTCGCACAGGCCCCGCTCGATTGCACTCTCCCGCGACTGATCGACCGGGTCGCCATCCGGTTCCCGGACGTGAAGATCGTCCTGGCCCACCTCGGTCACCCGTACGAGGCCGAGTGCGTGGTCACGATCCGCAAACACCCGAATGTCTATGCCGACGTGAGTGCGTTGCACTACCGACCCTTCCAGCTCTACCACAGTCTGATGCTGGTGCAGGAATATGGCGTGTGGGACAAGGTGCTGTTCGGGAGTGACTACCCGTTCACCACGGTGTCTGCGTCCATTGACGGGCTGCGGCGGCTGAACGGGATGCTCGACGGCACGGCCCTGCCGCGACTGAACGACGCCGAGATCGAGGCCCTGATCCACCGGGACTCCTTGGCCGTCCTCGGGCTGACCGGACTATGAATCGTTCCGGCCCCTGGCCACTCTAAGCCTGAATTCGCGGGCCCGGCGCCGATTCGGGCCTGCGCGCCTACCCTACCCGACCGCCGTCTTCTTCGGCCATCCACTCGCCCGTTCCGGGAGTCTACGCAGACACCCCCTTCTCTCGTGTTCATCTCCAACGAAGGAGGACCGACGATGCGTCTCACGATCCCGCGGTACCTGCGACCCGTGCTCCTGAGTCTGACCGGCCTGGCCGTCCTGCTCTACCTCGCCCGACCCGGGGCGACCCAGCCGCCGAAGCCCGGCGTCGGCAAGACGAGCTACGACCAGGTCAGCCCCGCGCTGGTCGGGCAGGAGTCGTTTGAGCAAATGATGGCCAAGGACAAGGCGGCCAAGGCGGAAATCGTCGCCCGGCAGAAGGCCCTGCTCGACGAGCGCTACAACCTCGCCGCCCGGCCCGACGACAAAGTCAAGATGACTCGCGGCAAGCCGATCCCGGTCGGGCCGACGGCCAAGCTGCCGGACGGCACGACGTTCGAGTCACTCGCCGCGATGACGTCCGACGAGATTCGCGAGAAGGGCCTCTTCCCCAAGGGTTACCTGCCGCTGCCGCACCCGAACCACGCGGCCGGCGGCATGCTGTTCCCCCCGCATCAGATCAAGCAGTTCGCCCGGCTGGAGCGGTTTGACCTCGACTTCGACATCCCGGAGCAATTCCTGCCCGAGTTCCCGCCGGCCATTTTCCTGACCACCCGTCCCGACCTGGGGGACGTCTCGCAGGGCAAGGTCGTCACCATCGAGAACTTCCAGGACATCTTCCGCGGCATCCTGAATGGCAAGGACCTGGACGGCTTGCGGCTGCTGTTGACGCAGTTTCCGCAGCAGCAGTTCAACGCGACCGCCGACCGGAAGACGAACCACCCCCAGGGCATGCAGGGCGTGGCCTGTCTCGACTGCCACCTGAACGGCCATACGTCCGCGGCCACCCACCTCGTGGGCGACATCCGCCCGCAGGAGCATCGCCGGCGGATCGACACCCCGAGCCTCCGGGGGGTCAACATTCAGCGGCTGTTCGGCTCGCAGCGCTCGCTCAAGTCGGTCGAGGACTTCACCGAGTTCGAACAGCTGGCCGCGTACTTCGACGGCGACATCGTGACATCGAGTGCCAAGGGCATCAACCGGCTCGACCGCAGCACGCAGGTCCACACCATGGCCGAGTTCCAGAACCTGCTCGACTTCCCGCCGGCCCCGGCGCTTGGGTGGGACGGGAAGCTGGACCCGAAGAAGTTCGGCGAGGACACCGCGGAGATGAAGGGTCAGAAGCTTTTCTTCGGCAAGGCCCGCTGCGCCGAATGCCACCCCGCGCCGTACTACACCGACAACACCTTGCACGACCTGCAGGTCGAGCGCTTCTACAAGCCGCAGACGATCAACGGCATGATGGCCACGAAGCAGGGGCCGATCAAGACGTTCCCGCTCCGCGGGATCAAGGAGTCGCCGCCCTACTTCCACGACGGGCGACTGTTGACCCTCGATGACACGGTTGAATTCTTCAACATCGTGCTGGAATTGAAGCTCTCGAAGGAGGAGAAGGCCGAGCTGGTGGCATTCTTGCGAGTTCTCTGATCGCTGCACGGCGTGGGCGGGGACCTGTACCCGCCCCCGCGGCCGCATCGTGGCCGGACTGCAAACAGCAGCTGGTGTTGAATCGCCGCCCATTAACGCCCGACGAATGAGCCGGCGGTCGTAAGGCCGCGGTTCCTTCGCTGTATCTCATGAAGTGCGCCGCGCGGCAGGGCCCGGCCCCTTTACTCCCGAATCCGCGGCGACTATTCATCAGGCCAGTTCGCTCATCGGTATTCCGCCGGAGCCGGGCATGCGCGACGCTCCCACCATCCTCCCGGACGCCACCGACGCGGCCGTCGTGGTCGCGCGCTACCGCGAGGTGCGGGCCGCGATGGTGGCCGCGTGCGAGCCGCTCTCCCCCGAGGACATGGCCGTCCAGTCCATGCCCGACGCGAGTCCCGTCAAGTGGCACCTGGCGCATACGAGCTGGTTCTACGAGACGTTCGTCCTGTCCGACCCCGCCTTCGGCGGCTACCGGCCATTCGACCCGGCATTCAATTACCTATTCAACTCGTACTACGACGCGGTCGGCGACCGCCACCCGCGGCCGAAGCGCGGGCTCCTGACCCGGCCGTCCGCGGCCGACGTGTTCCGCTACCGGGCCCACGTCGATGCCGCGATGGCCGACCGGTTGCCACAGTTGTCCCCGGCGGACCTCGGCCGCCTGGCGCCAGTCATTGACCTCGGGCTGAATCACGAGCAACAGCACCTCGAATTGCTCTTCACCGACATCAAGCACGCCTTTGCCCAAAACCCGCTTCGGCCGGCGTACCGTGACCTCCCGCCGTCTTCGCCGAGTGCCGTCCCGACGATGAAGTGGCTCACATTCGACGCCGGGATCCGGCGGATCGGGCACGGCGGCGTCGGGTTCGCGTTCGACAACGAGGGCCCGGCACACCGCGTCTTCCTCGAGCCGTTCGCGATCGCGTCGCGACTGGTCACGTGTGGCGAGTTCCTGGAGTTCATGGCCGACGGCGGTTACGACCGACCCGAGCTTTGGCTGTCGGACGGCTGGCACGCCCGCCGGCAGCACGAATGGGAGTCCCCGCTCTACTGGCAGCGGCACGCGGATCGCTGGCACCTCTTTACGCTCGGCGGGATGCGCCCCGTGGAGGAGTCCGAGCCGGTGTGTCAGGTCAGCTTCTACGAGGCCGACGCCTACGCCCGCTGGGCCGGCGCCCGGCTGCCGACCGAGGCCGAGTGGGAGGTGGCGTGCGCGGATGTCGCGTTGGACGGCAACCTGTTGGAGACCGGCACCCTTCACCCGGCGGCCGCCTCTAACGATGGTGTGCTCAAGCAAGTGTTCGGCGACGTCTGGGAGTGGACACAGAGCCCTTACTCCCCGTACCCGGGGTACCGTCCGTTGGCCGGGGCGTTGGGGGAGTACAACGGCAAGTTCATGTGCAACCAGATGGTGCTCCGCGGCGGGTCGTGCGTGACGCCCCGCTCGCACGTCCGGGCCACCTATCGCAACTTCTTCCCCCCCGAGGCGCGATGGCAATTCACGGGACTGCGGCTCGCCCGCTCGGCCTGACCCGGCGCTCGCCCCTGGCGCAGTTCCGCGACGACGTCCTCGCCGGGCTGTCCGCGCGGCCCAAGACGCTGCCGTGTAAGTACCTCTACGACGAGCGCGGCAGCCAGCTCTTTGACCGCATCTGCGGGCTGCCCGAGTACTACCCGACCCGGACCGAGCTGGCCATCCTGTGGCGCGACGCGGGGGCCATGGCCGCGGAGCTCGGGCCCGACTGCCTGCTGATCGAGTACGGCAGCGGCAGCAGTCTGAAGACGCCGCTCTTATTGGAGCGGCTCCGCGACCCGATCGCGTATGTCCCCGTGGACATCAGCCGGGAGCACCTGCTGGCGTCCGCGAACGCCGTCGCAGCTCGCTTCCCCAACCTGGAAGTGCTGCCGGTGTGGGCGGACTTCTCCGGCGAGTTCCAGTTGCCGCCGACGAAGCGGACCGAGCGCCGCCGGGTCGTCTACTTCCCCGGCTCGACGATCGGCAACTTCGGGCCCGCCGAGGCCCGGCGGCTCATGGAGGGGATTGCCCGGCTTTGCGGGCCGGGGGGCGGGTTCCTGGTCGGGGTGGATCTACGCAAGTCGGTCGCGATTCTCGAGCCGGCGTACAACGACGCGGCTGGGGTGACCGCGGAGTTCAATCTGAACCTGCTCGTGCGGATCAACCGCGAGCTTGGGGCCGATTTCGACCCGGATTCGTTCGAGCACCGGGCCGTCTTCAACTCCGACGAGAGCCGGATCGAGATGCACCTGGTGAGTCGGCGACGACAGGTTGTGCGGGTCGCCGGCGCGACCTTCCGGTTCGCGGCCGGGGAGACGATTTGCACCGAGCACTCGTACAAGTACACCCCAGAAGCATTTCGCCACTTGGCCCGGGCCGCCGGGCTAGAACTGCGCCGTGTCTGGGTGGACGACGCCGGACTGTTCAGCGTGCAATATTTGGACGTGTGCGGGTAGGCCGTAATCGAAGCGAGCCGAGGAGTCATTCCTCGGCCCGGGCCACCGCCATCATGGCATGTGTGGGTGGCCACCCAGCACGAGTAGCCGATCGAATCCTACCGAGCAGCTGGCGGAACTGCAAGATCTTCTGCGGGCTGTCGTCAGGCACTTCTCACTCGGCCCGTTCGAGCCGCAACCCCCGCGGGACGATCACTCGCTCCGACAGCTCGAACAGTCCCTGGGCGACCAGGGCCATGATCGCGGCCGGGACCGCCCCGAACAGGATCTCCCGCCGGTCGTTGAGCTGCAGCCCGGTGATGATGGGTTGCCCGTACCCGCCGGCGCCGATCAGGGCCCCGAGCGTGGCCGTCCCGATCATGATAACGGCCGACGTCTTCACCCCGGCCAGGATCGACCGGGAGGCAAGCGGCAAGTCGATCCGCCACAACCGGGCGAGCGGCGATAAGCCGAGCGCCTCGGCCGATTCCGCGACCGACGGCGGGATGGACCGTAGCCCCGCGGCCGTGTTCGCGATGATCGGTAGCAAGCCGTAGAGAAACAAGGCGACGATGGCGGGCACGGCCCCAGTCTTCAAGAGTGGGATCATGAATACCAACAGGGCGAGCGACGGGATCGTCTGAATGACCCCCGCCGCCGCGATCAGGCCCTGTCCAAGCCTCGGTCGGCGACCGGCCGCGACGCCCATCGGGAGCGCCACGACGAGGGCCCCCGCGAGGGCGATCCCGACCAGTGTCAGGTGCTCCGCCGTGAGCCGCCACAGCCGGCGGGCGTCGGACTCGCGGGTTACGGCCGGGCGAATCCCGAACTGCTCCTCGATGTAGTCGGCCGCGATTTCCGCCGCCGGGACCTTTTCCGTGGCCCGCGAGTTCATGGCGATCACGGCCGCGGGCGTCACCCGTCCTTCGAGCTTCTTGAACGCAGTCACCGCCTCCGGAGCCCGCGACTCCAGGTCGAGCCGGTACACGAGGACGGCCTCGTAGAGCGGGAAGAAGCCGAGGTCGTCGTCCAGGGTGACGAGGTCGAACTGCCGGATCTCGGCGTCCGTCGTGTATAGCTCGGTCGCGTCGATGCTCCCGGCGACCAAGGCCTCGTACGCCACGCGATGGTCCATCCCCTTCACATCAACCTGCGGCAGGCCATATCGAGCCTTGAGCCCCGGCCACCCGTCCTCACGATTCAGGAATTCGTTGCTGAACCCGAGTCGCAGCGCCGGGTGACGACGTGCGTCCGAGATCGTGCGAATTCCCAGCTCGGCGGCGCGCTGCCGCCGCATCCCGAGCGCGTAGTTGTTGGCGAACCCGAGCGGGCGGGTCATGCCCAGCCCGAGCCGGCCGAGCTCGGCGCGCAGGGCGGGCTCGCCGCGGATACCGCGACCAGCGAAGATCTGTTCGGATAGCGTGCCGGTGTATTCCGGGTACACATCGAGTGAGTCGGCGAGCAGCGCGTCCCAGACAAATCGGGTTCCCCCGAGCCGCGTCTTCAGTTGGACCTCCCGGCCGGCATCGCGGACCAGGTGGGCGACGACTTCGGCGAGGATCGTGGTTTCCGTGTCGGCTTTTGAGCCGATGCGGACGGTCTCGGCGGCGGCCAAGGAAGGAACATTCAACAGCAAAATCACGGTGAGGAACCCTACGCCGATTCCCCTCTCCCCCCGCTTCGAGGGGAGAGGGGTTAGGGGTGAGGGGGGTTGAGGCTCGCTGGGTCGAGACGCGCGTCGTATACCCGGCGAGCGCAGACCCCCCTCACCCCCGGCCTCTCTCCCCCCGAAGCGGGGGGAGAGGGGAGAAGTACGGGCACTGCGAATCGGCGGGCTTGTCATTTCGCTCACGCCCCCGCCTCCCGGAGCGCCTCGAGCGGCTCGCGTTGGGCGCGGACGAATTCGGTCACGAATGGAGTCGCGGGCTTCCGGATCAGCTCATGCATCGGGCCCCGCTGTTCCACTCGCCCGGCCGCCAGCAGGGCCACATCGTCGGCGAAGTAGGCGGCCTCCGCCAGGTCATGTGTGACCAGCACGACCGTCTTGTTCAATTGGCGAAAGATGGTGCGCAGGTCGGCCTGGAGTTGCGATCGCGTGATCGGGTCGAGCGCCCCGAGCGGCTCATCGAGGAGAAGCGCGGCCGGGTCGAGCATCAGGGCGCGCATCAGTGCGACCCGTTGTCGCTGCCCGCCGGACAGCTCGGCCGGATAGCGGGCCAGGACCTCGGCCGGCAGCCGGGCCAATTCGCCTAGCGCGGCCAGCCGGGCGCGGGCGCGGTCGCGATCCCAGCCGAGGTGGCGGGCCAGGAGTGTCACGTTGCCGGCTGCGGTGAGATGCGGGAACAGCCCGCCGTCCTGGACGACGTACCCGATGTGGTGTCGAATGGCCCGGGCGTTGGCCGGGGTGAGCGGGGCGCCGTCGAAGTAGACGTCGCCGGCGTCCGGCCGGACGAGGCCGTTCATGACCCGCAGCAGAGTGGACTTCCCGCCGCCGCTCGGCCCGAGCAGGGTCGTGGTCCGCCCGGGCGCGACGGATACGGACACCGCGTCCAGGACCCGAACCGGGCCGAACGACTTCGACACGCCGCGCAAGTCAATCATCGGGCCCCCGGGCCGCGCCCACCGCCCTGAACAGGATAGGCGGTGCAGCCGGGGGTTATGTGTCGGCGGGCTATTTCCGCTTCGCCAACATCGGGGGCCGTGGGCCCGGCTCGCCGGGTGCGCCGAACGTCGGCAGCTTGTTCTGCGTGAATTGGACCGGCGGGCCCTTGGCCTCGGCCGAAGTCCGCGCCGGCTTCCCGCACCCGGTCACGCCGATGGCCATGAGCAGTATGAGGAAACTGAGCCGCGACATGGCGGCCTCCTTCTCGTCGGGAGTGATCACCAATTGGAACCGAGCGTCTCGCCGCCATTCGGCGTCAGCACCGCCCACCAGGTGTCGCCGGACACACCGGCCGCCACCGTCCGCACGCTGCCGTCACCCATCGCCACCAGGATCGTCCCAGTGTGCAGGGCCTGCGTCATCATCGGGTTGCAGTCCGGGGAGAATGCGCTCGGCGGAATCGTCTGGAACCGCGACGCCGGGCCCACCACACCGGTAATGGAAGCCGAGGCGGTATATGGGGTGAGCCCATCTCGCGACCCGTAGGCGAACTCGGCCTCGTAGGTCACATTCCACCACCCGTGCCCCCAGAGGGAGCCGAAGTTCGGATAGCAGGTGCGGAACTTCTCCGCGAAGAAGATCGTGTTCGACGTGCCGTCCTGGATGGTCGCGACGCCGAGGCCGGTCTGTTGATTCGAGTAGTCCACGTTCCCGGCGTCCGGGTTGCCGAACACCTGGAAGTTGGCCCCGTAGTTGGAAAACGCCCACTTGCCAAGGTCATTCGGGTCGCTGCTGACGGCCCAGAGCCCGTCGTCCGGCCCGGTTGGGTCGGACGGGCAGAGATAGGTCTTGATCGGCCGGGCGCACGGCCGCCAGTAGGTGCCATCACCCTGCGGCACGCCGTAGATCATGTCCGGGTACGTGCCGCCGTAAATGGCATTCGCCGACTGGTTGTAGATGTTGTCCTGCTCGATGTACGGCAGGAGCAGGAACAGGACCGGGCCGCGGGGCCCGTACTCGTAGTAGAGCGGCGGGAGCCTGTTGTTCGTGTCATTGTAGTTGTGGCAGGCGAGCCCGATCTGCTTGAGGTTGTTGGAACACTTCATGCGATTCGCCGCCTCACGCACCTTCTGTACGGCCGGCAGCAACAGGCCGATCAAAATGGCGATGATGGCGATGACGACGAGCAATTCAATCAGCGTGAACGCTCGGAGCCGGTTCCGGATTGAGGGGAGCATGACGACCTCGGACGGTACGGGGAATGAAGTCAAGACGGCTCGCGACGAGGGTTGCGAGCCGTCGCTACGTGGCTTCTAAACCCCGCGGTCGCGGCGACGGGATCGCACCGAAATCAAAGACTCATGCGGTGTTCAGACATGAGGGATTCTTGAGAGTCGCGAGCCCATTGAACTAAGCGCGCGCTCGCCGTGGCGCTGCAATTTGCCGCAGGATCAATGAGAGTCATCTCACAACCTGTTCAATTCTGCGCGGCGAGTCCGCGATATGTCAGCTGGCTAATTCATGAATTGTTGATGTATTTAACCGGCTCATTAGTCGGTGGAACCGGACGATCAGCGTGCGCCCCGAGCCACGCGAGGGCCGCCAGCGCCGTGACCGCCGCGAAGATTAGCAGGTTGATCTCGTACCCGGCCACCAGTCCGGCAGTGTGGTCGCCCTGAGCGAGTTTGTCCACCTCCGTCCCGACCTCCGCAGCGCGACCGGCGAGCGCCCGGTCGAGGACGACGCCGCTGAACCAACCCGCGATGGCGGCGGAGGCGCTCGCGGCCGTGTTCATGCACGCAGCGACGACGGCCGTGTGCCGGCCCCCGACGTCCTGACACGTCGCCCAAGCCCCGCCGATGACCAGGTCGTTGAAGAACGCGGCCAGCGAGATCGCCAGCGCGAACGACCAGGCGCTCGGCATCCCGGCGGCGACGAAGTAGCACACGGCACACAGGACCAGGCCAGCGAGCCCAGGCAGCCGCCGGGACCAGCGCAGGTTCATCCCGCGCCGCAAGAGCGCGTCCGTGAAGTATCCGCCGACCAGGCAGCCGACTGCGCCGAGCCACAGCGGCCCCCCCTTGTAGACCGCGCCGATCACGCTCGTCGGCTCGACGTCGTACCGCGTCTCCAGGCAGGCTGGCAGGTACGTCATGTTGAAGTACCAGCCGTATGTGATGCCGAAGTACATCAAGTACAGACACACCAGGTTGCGGTTGAAGAGAACCTGACTCCACGGGACTGTGCCGTGTGCCGGGTCGGCGTTGCCCCCGGCGGCGATCAGGTCGCGCTCGGTCGCGCTTACCCCCGGGTGATCGGCCGGCCGGTCGCGGAACCAAAGGGCGAACGCAACACACCAGGTCACGCCGAGCAGGCCGAACAGTACGAAGGCGCCACGCCAAGTCAGCAGCGGTGCAGTGACCGCGGTCCCGGCGACGAGAAGCGTCCACGCCAGTGGTGTGAGCCCGCCCATGAGCCGGGCCGACATCCACACGAGCCCCTGGGCCCGGGCCCGGGCGGGAGGCGGGTACCAGTTCTGCAGGGCCCGGGCAATGTTCGGGAAGGCCCCGGCCTCGCCCATCCCGAACAGGAACCGGACCATGGTGAGGAACACGAGCCCGCCGAACGTGACCCCGGCCACCTTCCAGCCCACGAGGCCGGTAAGCGCGGTGAAGAACGACCACCACAGGACGATGCGGATGAGGACGCGCCGCGGCCCGTACCGGTCGCCCCACCAGCCGGTCGGGATTTCGAACAGGCCGTAGGCGATCGCGAACGCGGTGATCGCCCCCTTGAGGTCGGCGACGCTGGTCAGCCCGAGGTCGGTAACGATTGACGGAGCGGCCATGCCGAAGCACGCCCGGTCCAGGTAGGTGAGGGCAGAGAGGAGGCAGGCCAGGACGAGGACCTGGTAGCGGACGCGTGTGGGAGGGGTCATCGTGACTCGGCGATCAGGTAGCGCTTCACGAAGTCCTCGTTGAGCGTCACCCCCAGGCCGGGGCCGTCCGGCGGGCGCATCCACCCGTCCACGGACTGGACCTTCTCGACGGTCAGCTCGTGCCGCAGTGGCGAGTCCTCGACGCAGTCTTCGAAGACGAAGGCGTCCCGGCAGGTGCAGAGCCAGTCGGCGCACGCCGCGACGGTGACCGGGCTCGTGTAGCAGTGGTTGCAGAGCCGGGCGCCGATCTCCTCGACGCGGGCCCGGATGTACGCCGCGTCCGTGAACCCGCAGCGCGAAAGGTCCACCTGGTAGACGTCGAGCGCCCGCCGGTCGATGAACGGCCGGAACGACTCGCGGCCGCACTCCCCCTCCCCCGCCGCGATCGGGACCGGCGACCGGTCGCGCAGCCAAACGTACCCGTCGATGTCGTCCTCGCGGAGCGGCTCCTCCAGCCACCCGGGGTCGAACTCGGCGAACGCGTGTGCCCGCCGCAGGGCGGTGCGCGCGTCCCAAACGCACCCGGCGTCGATGAGGAGCATCGCATCCGGGCCCAGCCCGTCGCGGGCCCCGCGAACCAGCTCGATGTCGAGCTTCTCGCTCTGGCCCATCGGCTCCCAGCCGAACTTAACCGCGGTGTACCCGGCCTCGCGCCAGCGCCGAGCGATGTCGCCCGTCTCCTTGCCGTCGCGGCCGAACAGGATCGACGCGTAGCCGCGAACGCGGTCGTGCTGCTTCCCGCCGAGGAGCTTGTGGACCGGCTGCCCGAACGCCTTGCCCTTCAAGTCCCACAACGCGACGTCCACCGCGGCCATCGCGGTGATGCCGACGGCCTTCCGGCCGAAGTACATCGTGCGGCGATACATCTTCTGCCAGAGCCGTTCGTGCTCGAGCGGGTCCTCGCCGACGAGGAGCTGCCGCAGTCCACAGGCGATGTTGTGGCTGAACGGGGCGTCGATGATGGCCTTCACCACCTCCGGGGACGAGTCAGCCTCGCCGATCCCCTCGAGCTCGGTGTCGGTGCGGACACGGACGAGGACCGAGTCCTGGCTGCTCGCGGTCTTGGCCTGGACGTTGGGGATGCGGAGGATCTGGCAGACGACTTCGGTGATATTCATAGCGGATTGGCGGGCACGAGGTTGCTGCTGGTATAATCACTACCAGCTGAATCGTCAGACTTGAGCCCGGGTGGAGGGCCGAATGGTGGTGCAACGACCGCGATTCCGATGGTCCGTGGATGAATACGAGAAGATGATCCGGCATGGCATCCTGACGGAAAATCACAACGTCGAACTCATCCGCGGGGAGGTCGTGCCCAAGATGTCCATCGGAGACCTCCACGCTGCGTGCCTTAATCGAATCGTCGAACTCTTCTTCGACCTGGTCGGTAAGGCGGCGACGCGGACCGTTCAAAATCCCATTCGCCTAGCCGACAGCGAGCCGGAGCCAGACTTCGCGCTCCTCGTGCGACACGATGATTTCTACGCGAGCGGCAAGCCCCGCCCGGCGGACGTATATCTCGTGGTCGAGGTGGCCGACGCGTCTCTCGTGTACGACCGCGAAGTCAAGGGGCCGCTCTACGCCGAGAACGGGATCGCCGAGTACTGGATCGTCAATCTCGTCGATCGATGTCTGGAAGTCCATCGGCGGCCGCGGGCGGATGGGAAGTTCGAGGACGTCCGGACGCTGCGGCCCGGCGAGTCAATTTCCCTCGTACAACTACCGACCGTTTCGGTTTTGGTGAGCGACATCATCGCATAAG
>DATFWZ010000636.1:0-7025 GCA_035258765.1 Gemmataceae bacterium | reverse complement strand
GCGCCGGCCGGGGATCCCGTCGCTGCACGCGGTCACGACGGCCAACGCCATCCGGTTCGCCTACGAGACGACCGCGGACGACGAGACCCGCCGCTGGCTGCTGCTCCAGAACGCGTCGTTCGTGCCGATGTTCCGCGGCGAGATCGCCAACCGCAAGGAACAGCTTAGCGACCTACGGCTCGACACCCTGGAGCCGCTGGCCCCGAAGGCGACGGGGGACCTGGCGGTCGAAGAGATCTTCGCCGACCTGTCGAAGGACAAGCCGACGGCCGCTCGCAAGGTGCTCGGATACCTGAAGGAAAACCCGGACCCGGCACCGATCACGGACGCGGCCCGGCGGCTGATCTTCCGCAAGGGGACTGACTCGCACGACTACAAGTTCAGCTCAGCGGTGCTGGAAGACTACGCCCACGTGTCCCCGTCATGGCGGAACCGGTTCCTGGCGGCCAGCGTGTTCTGGCTCAAGGGGTCCGGGGACAAGGACAGCGCCCTGGTCGAACGAACGCGCGCGGCGCTGAAGGGATGATTGCATTTCCGTAGCCGCAACTGGCCCGGTTGCGGCTACCGAGCCGAGGTTGCCACGAAGATTGCCAAGTGTGTGTGTGTCAATTTGGCAATCTTCAGTCGATTACGCGAAACTGACTTCCGGAATCTGACGCGTGCAGGAGAGTCCTTACCGTTTCGCAAACAACTCCTTGACCGGCACCCCCTTCCCATCCTCGGTCGCGTAGAACGGCCGCTTCTCGACGTCAAACGACGTCCGCGGCGAGATGCCCATCGCCGTGAAGATCGTTGCATGCAGGTCGCGGATGGTTACCTGGTTCTTGGTTGCCAGGAGTGGCCGCTCGGGGGCGGTTTCGCCGTACAGGAGGCCCTTCTTGATCCCGCCGCCGAACATCAGCACCGAACCGGATCCGGTGAAGTGTCGGTGCAGCCCGTAGTGCTTCATCTCCTTGAGCACATCCGTCACGGCCCGCGACTGGTCCTTGGCCGTGCTCCCCGGCACCCCCTCGATCATCATGTCGCGGCTGAACTCGCTCGCGAGGATTACCAGCGTGCGATCCAATAGCCCCCGCTCCTCCAGGTCGAGGATGAGCTGAGCTACGGGGCGGTCGATCTCCTTCTTCATCCGGTCGTAGGTCGTGTGGCCGTTCTCGTGCGTGTCCCAGTGCAGGAACGGCACGTACTCCGTGGTCACCTCGATGAACCGGGCCCCGGCTTCGGCCAGCCGCCGGGCGAGCAGGCAGCCGAGCCCAAACCGGCCGGCGTCGTACTTCTCGTAACTACGCCGGGGCTCCTTCGACAGGTCGAACGCGTCGCGCTCCTTCGAGTTGAGAAGCCGGTGCGCGTTTTCGACGGCCCGGAGCATCGACTCGTGGTGGTGGTCGCTCGCCATCTCCCCGACCGGGCTCCGCTTGATCAGCTCCTTGTACCTGGCGTGCCGCGACTCGAAGCGCTCGGGGGTCATGCCCTTGGGCGGACGCACCGCGTCGGCCGCGTCGGTCGGGAACGGCAGGTTGAACGGCCCGAACTCGGTGCCGAAGAACCCCCCGGTCGTGAACGCCTTCAGTTCCTCGGACTCGCCGACTCCTTCCAACCGCTGGCCGATGTTGATAAACGGCGGGATGGCCGGGTTCTTCGGGCCCAGGACGCGGCCGATCCATGACCCGAGGTGCGGGCACGCGACAGTCTGCGGCGGGACGTAGCCGGTGTGCCAGTGGTACTGGTGCCGCGAGTGCAGGATGTTGCCCAGGTCGGCGACCACATGCGAGCGGATGAGCGTCCCCCGGTCGAGCACCCTGGCGATGTGCTCCAGCCCTTGAGTGATCTTGATGTTGTCGACCACGGTGTCGATGGCCGGGAAGGTGGACAGGATCTTCTCGACTGGGACGCCGACCTCGAACGGGGTGTACCGCTTCGGGTCAAACGTGTCCGGGGCGCCCATGCCGCCGGCCATCCAGAGGAGGATGCAGGTGTCCGCGGTCGGGGCCGGGTGCTTGACCGGGTCGGCGGCGAGGAGGCGAGGCGCGCCGCCGGCGACGGTGGCGAGGCCCGCGGCGGTCACGCCGCGGAGGAAGTCGCGGCGGGAGAGTTCAGAATAAATCATGGCGGGCCTCATACTCAGAGCGGCAAGTGCTCCACCTTGTCCGCCCACTCGTGTTGCTCACTGCAATGGGCGACGAGGAGGATCTCGTCCACCATGTCGCCGATGCGCTTCGTTAAGTCCCGAATGACAAATACGCCCGGCATCGGAAGACCGGCACGGACGCGGTCGTACGCATGATCGGGCACGGTCTTCCGGTCGTGTGTCAGAAGGATTCGACCCTCCGACGCGGCCCAGGCGAGAACGTCTGGGTCAGGGGCCGTCCTCAGCCCCACGTCTTGGACCCGGACAATGTCCAGCACCGGCTCGCGGCGACGCAGCGCGGCGAACGCCTTTCCGTTGAAGGCCGCGTCAGCGGCCAGCCTCAGCATTGCGCTTCGCCTCCTCCATGCGCGCCTTTCGCTCGAGGAGGACCTCGCGCGTTAGAGCTCGGGGCCCCTGGAATGCCTCAACCTTTCGCCGGATCTCCTCCGCGTGCTCGTCCTGCTCTCGCAAATACTGCTCGACCTGCTCGAGGTGATCCAAGTAGTACCCGATCAGCGTGTAGACGTCTGCAAGCCGGAGGGTGTCGAACGCCTCGACAATTCCCTCGGGCGTGTCACCTTCCTTGTAATGCTCGATGATTCGCTCCAACGGAATGCGCGTCCCGGTCACCCGCAGCACACCGTTGTCGAGTTCGGTGAGCGGGACAGGTCGCGGCGTCAGCGGTAATTTCGTTGCCATGCAGGCAGCCTCCGTTTCCCGGCCATTTTACCGCACTAGCTGAAACTCCGGCAACATGACCACGGCCCAAAGCAAGTCCGCCACCCCCTCCGCCGTCGGCGTCTCCCCGATCAGCCCCCGGGCCGCCACCAACTCATCCGCCGTCGGCTTCCGGCATAACGCCCGGACGAACAGGTCCGTGGAAATTTCGTCGGCCGTCGCCTTCGGGGCCTTCTTCAGGATGTTCGCGGCCCCGCGGGCCAACAGGTCGGTCAGGATTTTGCCGTTCGCCAGGTCGAGCGCTTGCAACGTACTCAACTGGTCCGGGCGCGTCGTCACCACCTGCTCCCGGTTCGGCCGGCCCAGCGAACGCATCAACAAATCGGCATCCACCAGCGTCGCCCGGACGAACCGGCGCTCTCGCGGCGTGCCATCCGGGAACGGCGGGATCGGGGCCGGCGCCACCGGCTTGGCCGGGGCGGTGCCCGTCAGCATCCAGACCGCGTCCACGAACTGCTCGGCCGTCAGCCGCTTCAACTCGGGCCCCCGGTAGACGTAGTCGTCGCCGGACACGTCGGCCGCCAGCGGCACCGCCCGCGCCCGGTACGCGTCCGAAGTGGCGATGTGTTCCATCAGCTTCTTCAAGTCGTACTTGTTGTCCGCGAGGTACGTCGCCAGGTAGTCGAGCAGATCTTCCGACCACGGCTTGTTGCCCATCACGTCCACCGGATGAACCAGCCCGCGGCCCATGAGCCGGTGCCAGATCCGATTTGCGATCGTCCGGGTGAACCGACCGTTGTCCGGGTGCGTCGCCAGTTCCGCCAGGCGCTCGAGCCGCTTCGCCTTCGGCAGGTTGGGGTCGATTGTTCCCAGCTCCGGGAAGAGGAACTTTGGACCGGCAGTCTTGCCAGTCGGCTTGTCGCACCGGTAGGTCGGCAGCGGCCCGTCGGCGACCACCGCGGCCAGGCCGTACGAATCGTCCAGCTTCCAGTGGTCGATGAAGCTGTCGTGGCACGAGGCGCACTTCAGGTTGGCACCGAAGAACACCTGGCCCACATTTTGAGAGAACTGCAGCTCGACAATCTGGCTGGCGTTCACCTGCCCGCGCCACTTGATCCCGCGGGCAAAGCCCTCAGACTCCGGCGTCGGGTTGATCAGCTCGCGTGCGAATCGGTCGTAGGGCTTGTTGTCGAGGAGCGACTGGTACAGCCAGGCCGTGATCTGCTTCCGACCCCCGTCGATGTACCCCGTGCCCTTGTACTCGTTGCGCAACAGGTCGTTCCAGAACGCCAGCCAGTGGTCGGCATAGGCCCGCTTGTCGTCGAGCAGCCGGCGCACGAGGGCGGTGTGCTTGTCCTTGGCGTCGTCCTTCAGAAACGCTTCCAGCTCGCTCGGGGCCGGCAGGAGGCCGATCAGGTCGAGGTAGGCCCGGCGCGCGAAGGCCGCGTCGTCGAGCGGCGCGGGGACTGCAATCCTGTGTGTGGCGAAGTAGGTCGAAAGGAGCCGATCAATCGGGTGGGTCGATCCACGACTCGACCCGGGGACGGCCGGCCGCCGCGGCTTGAGCGGCGCCATGTACACCTGCGGCTTGAACGAGAACCCGGGTTCCCAGGCGAGACCCTCGTTGATCCAGGCCTCCAGAACCTTCACTTCCTTCGCCGGAAGTGCCTCGGACTTCGCGGGCATGCGGGTGTCCGGGTCGTTGCTGGTGATTCGCCGGAACAGCTCGCTTTCCGATGCCTTCCCCGGCACCGCGGCTTTCTTCAAGACTTCCGCCCGGGTGTCGAACGAGACGGAGCCCTTGTAGGTGCCGTTCGTGTGGCACTTGGCGCAGCGCGCCTTGAGGATCGGCACGACGTCGTGCGCGAAGTCGATCCCCTTGGGCGGGTCGGCCGCGGCAGTCGTCGCAAAAAGCAGTACCGTGGTCAAGGAGGTCAGTCGCATGCGTAGCAGCCCGGGAGGCGGGAAGGTGTCGCCGGTTACCCATCAGATTACCGCGACTCGCGCGCCAGAGGAACACCCTCCCGAAGAGCACGCGTCGCGCGTGCTCAAAGGCACGAGCACGCGCGACGCGTGCTCTACGATGGGAAACCTCTCGCATGCGCCGGCGATTCGGGGGTACAATCCTGCTCACACCCCTCTCCGGAGTCTCCCATGCTCCGCGTCCTCGGCCGGCCGCGACAATTCTGCGACGGCGTTACTCGCCGCGAGGCCATGACCGTCGGGGCCTTGTCGGTCCTTGGCGGCTCCTTCACACTCCCCAATCTTCTGGCCTCGGAGGAGCAGAAGTCCCGCGACGCCCGAGCAGGACAGGCCAAGAACGTCCTCGTCCTGTACCTGCACGGCGGCGCACCGACGCAGGACATGTTCGACTTGAAGCCCCAGGCGCCTGCCGAGATCCGTGGGGAATTCAAGCCGATCGCGACCAGCGTCAGCGGCATCCAGGTCTGCGAGCACCTGCCAAAGACGGCCCGGTGGATGCACCGCGGTGCGATCGTGCGCTCGGTCACGCACAAGGCGGGATGTCACAACACGCTCCCGGGCTTCACGGGGAGCGAGCAACCGGTCGATGTCAACGACCCGATCCCGAAAGACTCGTTCCCGCCGGCCATGGGCGCCGTCTGCGAGTACCTGAAGCCGCCGAGGACCGACCTGCCGCACTACGTCGCCGTGCCGACCTACCTGGGCTGGGGGTTCGCGCTGAAGCGGCCCGGCCCGTGGGGCGGCTTCCTCGGCAAGCGATTCGACCCGCTCTGCAGCGAATGCACTCCGGCCATCGACCCGAAGCCGCCAGCCGGCCGGAGGCCGATGTGGCTCGGCACGCCCAAGCTGGCCGACGCCGTGCTCGGCGCCGGGATGACCCTCGACCGGCTCGACACCCGGCGCGCGCTGCTCGAGCAGCTCGACGACGAGCACCGGCGCGTCGAGCGCCTCGGCGCCGACACCTTCGATCGCGTCCGGCAGCGGGCGTTCAGCCTGCTCACCACTTCCAAGCTGAAGGCCGCGTTCGATGTGGAGGCCGAGGACCCGAAGGTCCGCGACCGGTACGGCCGGCACCTGTTCGGCCAGAGCGCCCTGATCGGCCGCAAACTGATCGAGGCCGGGGTGCGATTCGTGGACGTCTATTGGGACGGGTACTCGGCCAAGGTCCCCACCAATCTCGACCCGTACTGGGACACGCACAGCAACAACTTCGTCCAGCTCAAGCAGGTCAACCTGCCGAACCTCGACCAAACGTACGACGCCCTGCTCGGCGACCTGGAGGACCGCGGCCTGCTCGACGAGACGCTGGTCGTGACGATGAGCGACTTCGGCCGCACCCCACGAGTCAACGGCTCAGCCGGCCGCGATCACTGGACGTACTGCTACTCGGTGGTATTGGCCGGCGCCGGGATCCGGGGCGGGACGGTCTGCGGCGCGAGCGACTCCCAGGCGGCGTTCGTCAAGGACCGACCGGTCCGGCCCGCGGACGTCTGCGCCACTATCTACCACTGCCTTGGAATCGACCCGGAGACATTGATCGCGGACAAGGCCGGCCGGCCGGTGCCGATCGCCCACGGCGGCGAGCCGATCCGCGAGGTGTTGGCGTAGGCGGGTGTCATGGATCAGCTGTGCGAGGATTACGACGACGGCGTCTATTCCGGCCAGATGGACCGGATCCAATTCACCGGCCTGCGCAACCGGGTTCGCGACCTGGAACGGAAGCTTGAGGTGCAGACGGGCATCATCGCCGCGCTGGCCGACGTGTTGCGCGCGTTCACCGGAGTGGCGGACGCCGAGTTGTTGGCCCGGGTGCAGGCGGCGATGGCGGCCCGGCAGGCAGCTCCGCCCCGAATATGTGAGCAGTGCGGCCGGACCCTCGGGTGGAAGCGGCCGCAGTGCGTCTACTGCGAAGCCCCGGCGCCTCCGCGATCCGTCGCCGACCTCTTGATCCAGTAACCGATCGGGCTACGGCAGCTCAAACACTTGCATCGCCCCCGGCTGGATCATCAGGAGCGACCGGCCGTCCGGGGAGGCGACGAGCTGCCGCTCGCCCTCCAGGCCGTGGTACTCTTTCACCTTCTTCAACCCATCGAGTTCGTAGATGGCGGTCCGGTCGTCGGCCCGGGCGATGGCGACGCGCTGGCCGTCATTGACGATCGTCACGGCCACCACGGCGTCCCCCGGGGCGGGCTTGGCGGGCGCGGGCTCCTTCGCCATTTCCTTTCCCGTGCCCGTG
>DATFWZ010000635.1:0-3460 GCA_035258765.1 Gemmataceae bacterium | reverse complement strand
GGGATTGCCGTCGATCCGACCGGGACCGGCGACGTGACCAAGACCCACCTGAAGTGGAAGATCCCCAAGGTGCCGGACGGAAGCATCGGCTCTCCGGTCACGGTCGGCGAATACCTCTTCCGGCTGCAAAGTCCGGACCTCCTCCACTGCTGGCGGCTGGCGGACGGAAAGCTGATGTTTGCCGACCGCCTGCCGGGGGCGTCGGCCGTCCCGAGCCCGGTCGCGACGGCCGACGGGCGCATCTACTTCGCAAGTGCCGGGAAGAGTTACGTGGTCAACGCCGGGCCGAAGTTCGACGTCCTCGGCGTGAGCGACCTTGCCGATCCGAGCCAGGCGTCGCCCGCGGTATCCGACGACCGGCTGTTCCTCCGCGGCGCACGAAACCTCTATTGCATCGGAACCAAGTAACCGGAGATGAGCATGTCGCGCTGGGTGGTGTGCGGACTGTGTCTGGCCATCGGCCGCGCGTCGGCCGCAGACTGGGAGGCGACAACGGCCGAACTTGTCAAAGCGGAGAAGCCCGGGTTTGGCGGGGTGTGCGGAGTGGTCGTTGACCACTCGACTGGGGACGTGCTCATCGACCTCAGCGAGAAGGGACTGTACCGGTCCACCGACCGAGGGGTGACGTGGAAGAAGCACGGCCCGGTGGTCAAGGGGCGCACCGAGTGGCCGGGGTGTCTCGCCTTCGACACGACGGGCAAGACGCGGCGGGCGCTTCTGGCACTCGTGTATGGGGCACCGGTCTCCGTCAGTCCGGACGGCGGCGCGGCCTGGACGCAGCTGGACGCGAAGTGCGCACATGTCGATTGGGCGGCGGTTGACTGGACGGACCCGGAGATGAAGTTCGTCCTCGCCTTGAAGCACGAGTCCGGCGGGCTGTTGCTGGCCTCTCGCGACGGCGGCAAGACGTTCGCCGAGGTGGGGAAGGGGTACGGACCGGCGTGGGTGTTCGACGACCGGACGGCGGTGGTCGCCGAGGCCCGGACGAAAGAACGGCCGAAGCCGCGGCTTCTCCGGACCACCGACGCGGGCAAGACGTTCGAGCCCGTCGCCGAGTACACGGCCACCGCCTTGCCCAAGTGGCAAGAAGGGACGGTCTATTGGATCGTCGAGGGCGCCCTGCTCGCGACAGCCGACAAGGGCAAGACGTGGACGAAGAAATCCAACATGAAGGATGGAACGTACGGTCCGATTTTCGGCAAGGACGCGAAGCACCTCGTTGTGCTTACGAAGGCTGGAATCCTCGAGAGCACGGACGGCGGGGAAACCTGGGGCAAGCCGATCGCCTTGCCGAAGGAGCTAAAGGGCAATTCGCCACTGACGTGGCTGGAGTACGACCCGAAGGGTGACGTGCTCTACATCATGAAGATGGGCTCAGACCTCTACAGGTTGGTGCGAAAGTGAGTGGCGGGTTCGGATTGGTGGTTCCGTTCCCGCGCGTCATCTGCAGACCACCCGGGGGCCGATCCGGGCGCCCGTCCCTAAACTGGCAATAGCGGATTAGATTCGGGAGGGGGGAAAGAGATGGGCGTCCCGACCGGTGAGATTATCGCCCGACCGATGGTGGCCCGGGCGTGCGGGTGTCTGTGCGAATTCCAGCACTACGCGGTGGACAAGTACCGGGCCCAGCGACTGGCGAAGTTCCAGCAGAGTAGGTGCCCGGCCTGTGTCGCCAAGGCCGAGGACGAGCGGCGGGCCGCCGCGGCCGCCCTGCCGGGTAAGGGGGAGGCGATCCAGGCCCTCCCAAATGGGACGCAAATTGCCCTGATCCGGCGCCCGGACGGCAAGTGGGCCGGGAAGCTGACGGCCGCCGGAACCACGGTCGAGGCGGTCGCCGACTGGCCGCAAGGTCTGTCCGGGACGCTCGCGCGACTCTGGGCAGCGGCCCGCGGTGCGGCGGCCGGACCGAAGCCAAAATAGCACAGCCCGCGGGTGCTTCCGGCAACCAATCGACTCAGTCGTCTTTCTTCACGCGCTTGACCGTCACAAGGATGTGGTTGTCGTCGGCCGTGGTCTTGAACTCGGTCGGTCGGTCCTCGGCCCCGGGCCGGGCAAAGCAAAACGTGACCGTGTCCCCGTCAATGCGGACAATGCCGACCTGATTCTTGCCCGCGTCGTTGCCCGAGGTGATCGCCAGGTCGATGGTCGCCGGCTTCTTCGCCGAGTCGAACTTGATCGTGCCTTCCTCCTCGACGCCCCCCATCTCGAACGTGTATTTGTCGCCCTTCACAGTCCACTTGGCGGTCTCCAAAGCCTCCTTGGCCAGCGCGCGGCCGCCGGTCTCCCATGCGGTGAACGTCCAGTCCCCCTGGAGCTTCTTGAGGTCGTCCTTGTCCTCCTTGGGGAGCTTCGGCGCCGCATCTCCCCATGCGGTTGCGACCAGAAGGCCCAGAGTCGCGGCGACCAGCATACATGACTTCATCACATCCCTCCGAGTTGGCAGGCGGATAGCGCTTCCAGAATACCGTCCCGCGGCCGCGGCGGACAGGGGAATGCCGCGGGCCTCACGGCGATCGCACGGGGACGAACACGACCGCTACATCGTCCTCGTAGGCCACCCGCCACCGCGAATCGCTCCGCAACACGTTAGTCAGCGGGACCTCGCTTCGGCCCAGCTTCCTCGGGGCCAGCACGACCCCGGCCGCTGACAGGTCCGGGTCCGCGTCTGCATCTCCCAGCCAGGCACGGAAGGCCCGGTCGAGTCGTTCCTCGCCGTACAAGTTGGTTCGACCGTCCAGGCCGACCGGGTACTCCGGGAGCGCCCAAATCAGGTACCCGCCCCAATTGAAGTGGTTGTACAGCGGCCCCGGCGGCCGTTGCGACTGCAGAAATTCCGCCGCCCCGGCCGGATACGCCGCCGCGTTCACGGCCGACGGCGTCCGACCCGCGCCCGGGCCGATGTGCCAGACAGGGCGCGTCAGCGCCAGGGCCGCGAGCGTCGCCAGGATTAATCGGCCAAATTCACGATGCCGGGTCGTCGACTCCGGCGGAAGTCGGGTCAAGACCGCGGCGGCGGCCAGCGCTCCGAACCAGATGTCCCGCTGCATCCGCAGGCTGAACGCGGCGCCGACAACCAGGATCGCGGTATCGACGAGCGGGAATCGCCGGACGACGCACGTGGCCGCCGCCCAAAGGAGCAGGATCGCGAGCGGCCAGTTCCACCAGGTGCCAAAGTCGGGCGGGGCGAGCTCGGAGACCACGCGCAAGGCGCCGGTCTGCGTGGCGTACTCCCACACCACCGCGTAGAGCCGGGCGTGATACGGGTTCGCGAGCGTCGCCACCGCGCACCCGGCCGCGAGGGCCAGCCAGCCAAGCCAGTGCCGACGCGCGTCTTCCACTGAAGCCGGTCGGACTACCGTCAACAGGCCAAGTCCCAAGCCAAAGAGCCCCAGACCGAGCACGAATTGGATGTGCAGATTGGCCCAAAGGGCGAAGAGCGGGACAAGCCACCAGAACCGGC
>DATFWZ010000634.1:0-23613 GCA_035258765.1 Gemmataceae bacterium | reverse complement strand
GGGGCTCGAGGACGGCCCACAACTCGTCGCTCATCCGGGCCGGGTACGCGGAGGCGGTCGACATCCGTGTCGGTTTCATGCCCGCGAAACTACCCTTGACCGATCAACGGATTCAAGGCTATTTTCCCCACAGGCACTTAGGCACCTCCGTACACTCCGCCCAGACGAGAGCTTGGGGGCGAGCTCGTCCAACTGATGCTGGACCGACCAACACCACTACTTTCTCGGCCTCCGGTGTTGCGGCTTCGACCCTTTAGAAGTCCGCTTGACACGCCTGATACCTTGGGTCCCCCCTGGAGTAGCGAACATCCACCTCGTCACTTGCCTCCAAGGTCGTGTTGGCGACGCCCGCCGACGACGTCAATTGGCCCAGGGGCCATCAGCACTGCCTTCTCCAGCGGACTGACTGGGCACTACGAGGTGTGCTTGACTGCGGTCACGTGCGTTGGCCCGCACACACAACGGTCCGCCCCTTCCCGAAATGGAGTTCTACCGATTCCCTACGGCCGGTACTCATGAACGCTGACTGCCAGGAGGTAACCCCACTGGGTCAATCGCAAACTGCCACCAGCCTCAGGGCACCAGTACTCTCATGCGTTCGATGCGACCCCACTTCCTCACGCGGCCGAGACCCTTGCCGGCGCACGTTCTGGCAGCCCCGAGTCCACATGACATGCCTCCTAGCTACTTGGCCAATCACGTGTTTCTTTACGCGCTCGGTGTGGGCGTTCCTCGTTTGGACCAGCCCCCTCTGTGAAGTCACCTAGAGGGGAGAGGGGGGCCAAATCGCCCCCCGACACTTCATGTCTGCAAGTCTCGGCCTCCATGGTTGCGGAGCTTTGGGGGGCACCTCGGCAGCCTCAAAACCCGTTCCCATTGGGACCAGAATTCGACTGCCAAGCCCTCGTTAGGCGGGCGCTCCCGTCCGCTGCCTCTTGGCGAAGCGGAATCCGTTTGTCTGTTACCCCGGCGAGGCCCCCGGGGGTCATACTGGGAGTTGCCCGTTCCAGGCGTTGAGCCTCATCCTCAGGCATCTCGATGATGCGACGGAGAAAGGCAAGGTAGGGTGCTCACAGTTGAACTTGACCCTTTCCTTTACAGACCCAGCATCGTTGCTTGTTACGGATGATATGGTCACACTGGCAGCACATCACCCTTGGTCCTTCAAGTTTGGCGAGACCGACCTTTTGCCGCCCAAACTTGACCAGCCCCCAGTTCATCGCGGTCCTCGCGTTCTTGGGAGAGTACCAAGAGTTCCAGCCGGCTGTGCCAATTTCATCGCAGATAGAATCAGGGAGGGCATCGTGACTGACTACAGACGGCTCTCTCCCTTTTGGGAAGAACCTGTCCGGGTACGCGCTCAACCCCCACCTCCCGCACGAGAACTGCTTGGGCCACTTGTCGCTCAGTGCCACCTGGGTGATTGGCTGTTTGGAAAAGTACTTGGTAGCGTTCCGCCAAAAGGCGTCGAACGGCAGAGCGATTTTGTCGACGAACCCCCGGTGAAACCTGACTCCGAGACCAGCCGTGTAGCTGAAGCCGAGCCACTTGAATCGACTGCGGGCCGGAATGACACTAGGTCCGAGAATGGCTTCCTCTTTCTCGCGGAGCGAGCTTAGGCGGAAGAAGTCGCGGTCCACGTGGGCGTTGCCCACCCTCTTGATGACCGACGGTTCTAGCCGGGCTATCTCGCACTGGATTCTGATGAAGTCCGCCCTGTCTTTGTCCCCGTATTCCTCATACCAGTCCGCGATGACCAGGCGTGGCGCGTCGTCTGCGGGTGCCTCCAAAACGGAACGCGTGAGAACTTGAACCTCAGTCATAGAGTTGCTCTACATTTGGGAAATCCTTGAACAGCTCGATGAGATTGTTGGAGTAATTGCTCACTCGGTAATTTGTGCCCGGTACGCACCAGGGCCGCAAGGCCGTCTATTCTTGGGGCTGACCGGCCAGTTGATTCCGAGCTTCCTCCTCCCACTTCTCGGCCTCCCAGTGTTTCCCCTCCCATTCGACGGTATCCAGTTTGCACAACTTGGCTTTGTAACCCTCGGGCATCCAGTAGACGTGGAGGACGTTTGTCCCAAGCTGAATGAACGCCTCGTCCCGAACGCTGGGGGGATGAACAAATCCCCCACGACCCTGGTCATAGGAGGGCTTCGCTACGTCGAGCGCGACTCGCGCGTTGGCCAATTGAGCGACGGGTTCGTGCCTCGGCATTTCCCCCCCCATCTCTCGTACTCTCGAACAAGCGCTCGTCGGATTGCCTCGATGCTCTGGGTAAGTCGGTTGGCGATGCACGACCCGCTCAGCCCGAGCTTTCGCCCGATTTCCCTTTGGTTCATGGCCGCCATCCCGATGCCGTAGTATGCCCTCACTGGGAAGTCGAATGTTGTCCCCGTCAGGACTTTCAAGAAGGGCTCCACGTCCTCCCGCGGAGCCGGGTCCTCCTGCGGGGTCATCGAGTCGAGCGTTTGCGGCGTGCCGTGAAGGGGGTGGTTCGGGGAGACCGCGTACTCCTTCGCAAACTTGCTCTTCAACTCCACGTATCTCTCCCGCCACGCCGACGTGCTCGCGTACGTGCAGAACTTGTAGCCTTGTTCCGGCTCGAACTTCGACAGGCACCGCGTCGCCGCCAGCATCCCCTCCTGGAACAAATCATCGAACGGGAACCCCGTCTTATCGGCCCACTTGTGGGCGAACTTGGCAATCATGCCCGCGGCCGACTTCACCAACCGCTCGGCGGCGGTGTGGTCGTTGGGGTTGACCCCCTCCCCCTTCTCTCTCCTCACGTGCCGGCGAGCTTTGGGGGCCAGGACACGTTCCTCGTCTTTGGTCAGGGCGAACTTGTACACGGATTCCTCCAAATCCAGTTGTTCCGACCGGCCCCAAACCGCCAGAGTAACAAAGAACCTGAACGAACGCCCATTCCCCAAGGAGAAGTAGATGAGTGCCACTGACGCCATCCGAGAGGCCCTGGCCAAGCTCGGAGTGGAGGCCCAGACGACCGACGTCAAGGAGTACATCAAGCAGCACCACAAGAACATCGACGTGACTGCCCCCGGGTTTCCCTCGGCCCTTTCGGGCATCAAGAGAGAGTTGCGGGAGAGGACGACGGGTGGCGGTGGCAACCCCCCCACCAACCCCGCCAAGCCCAAGCCCAAGAAGAAGAACAAGGCCAAGGCCATTACCGCTGTTGCTTCGCAACAGCCTGGTACTCCGGACCAGGTCCCCCACTTCGCCACCAGGGTCCAGCAACTGGTCGGGATTGTCGGGCGGGACCGGGCCAAGAAGGTTCTGTTGGACATGGTGGACGGGAAGTACTAGCTACCCCTCCCATTTCACAACCGCACTGGGCCACTTCTGCTGGATGTTCGGGCTCCACTTCGCCAGGTGGTTGGAGTGGAGCTCCATTTCTCCGTGTATCACGAGTCCCTTTTTGCCGTTCAACGCGTTGAGAGGCACGGTCCGCGGTAGGATGACCCGCTTCAAGAACGGGAGAGACTCCGGTCCAATGGGCAGGTCGTGGTCTTCGAGCCGAAGGGGACTGTCTGTCTGGTACGTCACCCGGACCTCGACGATTGGGAAAATCCGCTCGTAGGTGGCGAGGCGGGGCCATTGCTTGTACGAGTAGAGGACGCCCATGATGAGCCCCCCCCTTCACCAAGAGCTTGAAGGAGCGCCCGGGCTCCTCCCAGAGCTTCCATCCCAAACCGTCCTGGGCAAACGACGCGGTCACGGGCTCGTACCGTATCGCCTCCACGACATCCGGCAGGTCCCCATTCCTCTCGAGCCAGTCCGCGTAGGCGAGGATAGGCCCCCACTCATTCTCGGCCGCCGCGATGGCCCTCAGGTACCCGAACCGCTCCTCGTCCATCACGCCTCCACGTCGTCGAGGAATAGGATGTCGTTGACAAAGAGGGGGCGGTTGGTCCGGCGACGCGCCTCCATGTAGTTGCCGTTGTGGTCGATGAACCGGACCAACCCGTCCCTGGGCTGCTCGTAGACGCGACCGAGTACGACTGACGGAGCCGGAGTGGAGTAACGTGGGGCTGGGGCGTAGCCTGTGCCGGGGGGAAGTTCAACCGGCTCGGGCTTGGGGAACAGCTCGTCCCTCCACGGCCCCAGCTTGAACAGCTCCTCGTACAGGACCTTCAAGCCCCACAACCATTCGGCCGCCTTCTTGACGCTCGCCACGAACGTCTTGGACTCGAAGTCCCAAAACAGCTTCTGACCGAAGACGGGGGTCTCCCGGTCGATGGGGAGGTACCAGTACCCCACCCCATGGTCCCCACTTATCCAGCAGAACTCGGGCCAGCAGTCGCGGTGGTGCATCCAGGCCACCCCGTACCCCAGCGGGCTCTCGTGCCCGTCCCCCGCGTCCCCCAGGGCGTCGGCCAGGGCGGCCCGCGCGTCCTGGTTGGCAGGGTCCGCCTCCAGGAACCGCCAAATCCCCTCCAGGTCACTCGTCATATCTGGTCCCCACGTGCATGCAGAACGCCGGGAACGGTTCGAACACCTTGGTCTGGATGTCCCCGGCCTCGTCGGCCCAGGCCCCCTCGGCACCTCCGGCCGTCACCTTGAACTCCCCTCTCCACCGATTGTCCTCGTGCCACTCGAACGTGACCCGGTCCAGGTCCCCGTCAATCAGGAGCTCGTCCGGACCCCGTTCCTTCCTGGCCTCCAATTCCATCGACCAGAGGTGGGCCTGCCGCATGCAGTCCAACCCCAGGTCCTCCCGGTCCGTGGCGGTCGCTTGCAGGAGTGCGTGTCGTAACTCGTCCCAGGTCATGCGGGCTAACTTCCCATCCTTTTCAATGAAAAAGCCGCCCCGGAGAGCGGCTGTTGAGTCATAGGTCAAACGCAACGCGGGTCGTCCTACACACAACCCACCGTGGCCTCCTCGGTCAGTGCCAGGACGCGTTTCTTGTAGTCCTGGTACTCGTCGATTTTCTCAGCGAGTCCGTGGACGAGCTCTCGGGCTCGTTCGTGCTGTCCGGCGCCCAACAGGTTGTCGGCCTCAACGAGGCAAAGACGGATGACATTCAAGAGCAGGACTTTGTTCATCAGGTTCTCCGACCAGTCCCCGTTCGGGACCGCCCCGTCCCCCGGATCGGGAGTCAGTATGCCCGGCGGCCCGCCGACCTAACGGTACCGCCGGGTCTATACCAGGGGCCCGATGACATGAGATGGGGGTGGAGCGCGTCCGCCAGGGCGGCGGCCTGCTCGCGGGACAGCTTGATCGCCATGCGAGGGGATATTGCGGTGGATCCGGAAATGGGAAGGGGCGCAAGTGGCTTGGCAGTCAGTCCTGCGCCGTGTCGTCGCTCACCAGGAGCTTCGAGCGTCCGCAAGTTCCGCAGGACCCCGCTCATTATCGGATTGAAGCTCTCCCCCGTCGCCAGCGTGCCTCTCAGTACCGGCCAGAACGTGTGGACGATGAGCGCCCCAGCGTTGTGGCCGTTATCGCGCAGGCGACGGGCCGACTGTACGTGCGATCTCAGTCATGCATGGTGTCCGTCAGGCTGCCCCCGCGGTCGGATTGGGCTGATACTGGAATCCGGCGCCCCGGCGCGTTAAGCTCTCGCCCGGCCGCCCGGTCAGCGCACCCGAGGACCGGCCGTTAAGCCCGAGCCCGCAACCCCAAATTGAGGTCGTCGTTCGGGTGGACGGCAAGGATGTCCGCACGGTGCGGCTGGACAAATCCGCCCTGTGGGCTCCCGGCGAGGCGTCCCCGCCGCCCGTCCGGCCCGGCCATTGGCGCGAGGCGGTCTTCTACACGCTCTTCCCGGAGAGCCTGCCGTATCTGCTGGTGCTCGACCTGTGCACGCGGCCGGTGACGACGGTGACCACCTGTCGACTGAACGGTCCGCCATCCTCGGGCCCCGATCCGGACGACGACCCACACGACCCGTTTTCAGAACCGGACGACCCGAACTTCGCCGACTGACCGCTGCCTCGGGGCGGAGATAGTCCTGGGCCGCCGCGGCGAAGTTCAATTCGTTTCCCAAGCCATCTGGAGGTACTCGATATGCGCCGCAGTTGTCGCACGGTGGCAGTGCTCGCAATCGGGGCCGTCCTGGCGGGCGCTGTCCTGGCGGACGACAAGAAAGACCCTCGGCGAACTCCAGAGGGCGCGCTCGCCGAAGCGCGACGGCTGCTGGAGGCCAAGGAGTACGAGCAGTTCCTCCGCGCCTTCCTCCCGCCCGACGAGGCGGCCGTCGAACTTGCCACTCCGGAGAAGGCGAAGACGTTTCTGAAGAAGTGGGTCGCGGAGATGGCCGAAGAAGTCCTGCTGGACCTGCAAGCGGTGAAGGAGGTAAGACCCGTCGTGGAGGCGGACGGGACGAGGGCCCGGTTCGAAGGGAAGGGCAAGGGCGGGGAGAAGGTGACGGTTCGATTCAAGAAGGCCGGCGACTTCTGGTATCTCCAGTAGCCCCCGTAAGCGGTGCCGCCGAGTCGCCTTTGGACCATCGGCCTGGGCGTTCCCCAACGCGGGTGGTCCTTGATTTTCGTGTGAGGGGTGCGATTCGCGGCCGGGCGATCCGGGCTAACCAACTGCCGAGGGGCAATTCTCATATGCGCAGCCGTCCCTGTAGACCCACCCGCTGGGTGGTGCCGTTGCTCGTTCTCCTTCTGGTCGTGGGAACCGGATGTCGCCCGAATGCCGGTGGGGGCGCGGCGCCTACGGCAGACACCGACTTCGCTACCGCGCGGAGCGCTTTCAAGACCAAGCTCGTTCGCCGCGGCCCGTCGCCCGAGCCGCGCTCGGCGGTGCACGTCACCCTCCTGGAGCGGCCGCCGGACGTGGACGAGCTGGTGTACCGGTCTGGGGAGCTCCGTCTGCGGGCCTGGGCCCAGGTCCCGAAGGCGGCCGGGAAGGGGCGTCCGGCCGTCCTGTTCCTCCACGGCGGCTGGGGGTTCGACGAGGGCGACTGGGAGCACACCGCCCCGTTCCGGCAGGCCGGGTACGCCGTCCTCGCCCCGATGCTGCGCGGGGAGAACGGCTGCCCCGGGGCCTTCACCATGTTCTACGACGAAGTGGACGACGTGCTGGCGGCGGCCGACCGACTGGCTCAACTGCCCGGCGTCGACCCCGACCGGGTGCACGTGGCCGGCTACAGCGCCGGCGGGACCCTGGCCATGCTGGCGGCCCAGGCGTCGGGCCGATTCCGGGCGGCGGCCGCACTGGACGGGTCACCGGACCGGCGGGACTTCATCCAGGGGCGCGAGCGGGAGGTGCCGTTCGACACGTCCGACCCGGTGGAGTTCCGGATGCGGTCGCCGGGCGAGTTCCCTGCCAGCTTCAAGTGCCCGACGCGGCTGTACTGCTCCACCGACTCCGACGGCTACGTCGAGGAGACTCGGCGGCTGGCCCAGGCGGCGAGGGCACACGGCCTGGACGTGGAGATGGTGCCCGTCCGCGGGAACCACGGGTCCTTCCGGCTCCCGGCAAGCCGGCTGGCGATCGAATTCTTCGCGGAGCACTGAAGTGCGAACTCCCGGGGCCGGAGCTGCCGCTGGCGGGTTCCGTCCTCTGGATAGGGCCACGGACTCCGACGCCGCGACCGAGCCCAAGGGGACAAGTGACCTGGCCCGTCCGCCCCGGGACAGGCAGAGCTGGGATTGAACCGGCGACCTAGCGATTTTCAGTCCGAGGTTACCAAGGCACCAAACGATCAGGAAAGCCTGGAATCTATGAGTATTCTGGCGCTCGACGCCGGACTGTCAAGTGTGCATCTGATGCAACCGATGCGGGCTTTCGCGGTAGCCCAGGTACGTAGCCGGTAGTTACTGGGCCAGTCCATGGACATCAGTCCGGGCGACGTGCCGCTCCACGACCAAGTGGTGAGGTACGTCTCCACCCCGGCCGCCCCGACCTTATGCGGGTGCTTTTGACCGGCAGCAGTCTCACAACCGGTTCTCCCCGGGCGGCCTCTTCGCGCGGCGATTTGGGCCGCCCCGGCGGTCCGCCCGGTTACAGGCAAAGGGGTTGCAACGCCCCAGCCGATCGCGGCCGGACGACGCAGCCCCACCCGGGCCTCAGAATCCAACGCCCCTCGGCCCGTATGCAAGGGCGGCGAAAAACGGTGTCTGGTATTGGCCGCCGCCTTCGCTTATTCCCTTATCAGCCGCGCGAGCGATCCCGCGGCCGGCCCAAAGTCCGCACATGACCGGCTTCGGGCGCTGCGGACCGGACGGATTGCCGGGGCAAACTGACTCAGCACGAACGCGTTCCCGGGCGTGGTCGTGAACGTGCGAATGGCCCCGGGCGTGCCCACATCTCGGACCTGCCAACCAATGACGGAGGGACCGGACATGCCGACTAAAGAGGAGCGGGCCGTCGAGGCCTGCCAGGAAGCAGAAAAGCTAAACAACGCCGGCATGGCCCTCACCCGCGCCGGCGATTTCCCGCGGGCGATCGACACCTTCCGGGACGGGTTGTCGCGGCTCCGCGGGCTGCCCCCGAGCCCGGCCGTCAAGCAGGCGGAGGCCGCCCTCTCGGGCAACGTGGCCCAGCCCCTCATGCGGCTCGGTCAACTCCAGGAGGCGGCGGTATTGCTGGGGCGGCAGGGGGCCCTGGCCGAAGAGATCGGCAACGCGCAGAGCTACAGCAATGCCCTAAACTCCCTGGCCATCTGTTACTTGCAGGCGGGCGACGACAAGGAGGCCGAGCGGCTCTTCGAGATGCGCCTGCCGATCACCGAGCGGCTCGGCGACCGCAAGGGGGAGGGGAACACGCTCAACAACCTGGCGCAAATCTACGTACAGCGGCGACAGTACGGGCCGGCGACGGCGATGCTGAACCGGCGGATCGAGCTGGCAAAGCAGGTGGGTGATCGGCGCGGCCAGGCGAGTGGCCTCGTCAACCTGTCCCGGGTCTACTCCGAGACGGCCAAGCCTGACCGGGCCCGGACGTCCCTGGTCGAGGCGCTCTCCATCATGCGCGCCGATGGCGACCCCGCGCCGGCGAGGTGGAGGCCGCCCTGGCCCGCCTGTGAACACGCCGCATCGTTGCCCCAATCTGAAAACCCTCTGGGAGGCCTGAGATGGACGACCCGAACGTGACGTACGCCGCCAAGTCGGACGACGAGCTGCGAGAGATCATTGTCGCCAACTACGAGCTCAGCCAGGCCGTCGTCAACGCCAACCCAAAGATGGCCCAGGACGCCGGGTTCGAGCTCTTCGACCGCGCATGGGCCAAGCGGTACTGGGCGAGCGTCGTGTCCCAGGTATCGGGCATCACCACCCCGGACCGTCTGTACAACTGGGCCGTCGGGGCCACGATCGGGGCGGTCGCCAAGGCCATCACCACCTACTACTTGCTCCCGGCCGCCGCGGTCCCGGCCGCCGTGGCCCTGGCGATCGTCCTAGTCCGGGCGGCCAAGGCGTCCCGCAAGGACCCGGCGGCCCCATGACCACCAGCTTCGACTTCCACACGCTCTCCCTGACGATCGACCAGACGCTGGCCGAGTACAACCGGGCCCGGGTCCCGGGCCCGCTTGGGCTACACCTGTACGAGGTCGTCCAGGGCGACCGTAGCAAGATCCTGCGCTTCCGCCACGAGCACGCCCACTTCACATCCTTCCTGGCGACCGGGCTGGCGGACTTGTACGGGGTCTTCTCGGACTACACACTCGCCCTTCTCTACGCCTACGTCCACCGACAAATGACGGGCGACGGTGCGGCCGCCCTGACGTTGCCGCTGATCATGCCGGGCGAGGAGGGGTCGCCGGCGCACGGATCCGAACTCCGACGCGCCTGGGACCAAGTGAACAACCTGCAGGCATTCCTGTTCGGGTTCGGTACCAGTGCCACCGTGCCGGCGCTCGTCGACACCGGGCCCCAGGACGACTTCTGGGCGGCCCACTTCGACCTGTGCTTCTCCCGGATCGTCCAGCGGTTCTACCGGCTCCTCGAGTCCCTGGCGACGGACGCCGGGACCGCCTACCCGGGCGGCCGGGCCTTGCCCTTGATCACCGTGCCGCAGGGCCAGCGCGTCCTGTCGGCCCGGGCGGTCATGGAGGCGTACGCCATCACCATCGAGGTCCTGAACACCCACTTCCGCGGCATCCGGACGGAGTACACGACGTACAGCGAGCCGGTCGTCCGAAACCCCGGCCCCCTGTACACGGCGGCCGTCGAGTGCCTGCTCGGCGCCGGGGGCCGGAACTCTTCACTGGACGAATTCCTGGCCGGCCGGGCCCCGCCGGACGTGTACTACCTGGTGGTCGCCGCGTCGTTCGCGGCCATGCAAGTCCCGGTCGTGCAACAATTGGACGGCGAGGTGGAATTCGGGGGGAGGCCCGGGGCCCTGTCTCCCGCCCACCGGCTCCACCGCTTGGCCGGGCGCCTCAGCCAAGGGGAGCTGGGACCGGTCCCGGCCAAGATCCGGGGGGACAGAGAGGCGCTGCTGACGTGGTTGCGGTCCTGCCACCGGGCGTGGGGGGACGAAGACCCGATTGTCGCGTTGTCCGCCGCGCACGAGCGACACCAGTCGGACCCCGCCCTTCGCGACGTCCCAGCCCACGAGAAGTCCATGATCCAGATGGCCTGGTCCACCCGCGCCAACTTCTTCGGCGACCCGAACGACTTCGTGCTCGACGCCGGGATGTTCTCGGAGCGGTACCCGTGTCAGGTCCGGTACGTTCGGACGCGCGACGGCAAGCTGGTGGCGCTCGGCGAAGCCAAGAACATCCAGGCGCGGTATCTCGCGGACCACACCCCGGTCATGCTCCAGGCGGCGGTGTTCGCGCGGCACTGGTCGAGCACCTGGGAGAAGCTCCCCGAGGTCCCGGCGGCCGACCGGGCCGACAGCCTCGCCGGCTCGATCGCCTGGGCCGGGTGTCTATTCGGCGACGCCGCCCGCGGGCGGGAGTGGAAGGTGCCCGCGATCACGCTGCGGATGTAGTCTTCACGCCCGCGCGTTGAATTGTCTGTCACCTGCGAGGCCGGGGAGTCTCTTCTTTTTAGTCCGAGTCCGCTCTGCTGTGCCGCGTCATTTCGCTCCCGGCTCCCGACCGCCCGGGCCGGGCCGCGCCGGCGCCGCTGGTACCCGGACGTGGAACACCGATCCCTGGCCGGGCTTCGACTGAAGCCCGATCGTGCCGCCATGGGCCTCGACGATGGCCTTGGCGATGGCCAGCCCCAGCCCGCTCCCCCCGGTCGCCCGCGACCGGGCCTTGTCCACCCGGTAGAACCGCTCGAAGACGTGGGCGTGGTGCTCCTCCGGGATCCCCTCGCCGGTGTCCCGGACGGTCAGCACCGCCTCCCCGCCGTCTCGCTCCACGCCCACGTGGATAGAGCCGCCCGGCCGGTTGTACCGGATGGCGTTCGTCACCAAGTTACCGACCACCCGGCCGAGCCCGCCGGCGTCCCCCTGCACTGTCACAGGGTTGAAGTCGGTCGTCAGCCGCAGGCCCGCCCCTTCGGCCAGGGGCCGGCAGAGTTCGACGGCGTCGGCGGTCACGCGGTGCAGTTCGACCGGCTCGCGCACGGCCGACCCCCCGGCGTCGGCCCGGGACAGGGCGAGCAACCCGTCCACCAGGTCGGCCATCCGGACCGCGGCCCGCAGGCAGGTGTGCAAGGCCTCCTGGTACTCGTCCGGGCTCCGCTGCCGGGACAGGGTTAGCTCGGCCTGCGACCGGATGACGGCCAGCGGAGTGCGGAGTTCGTGCGAGGCGTCGGCCGTGAACCGGGCCTGCCGGTCGAACGCCGCCTCCAGCCGGCCGAACGCGGCGTTCAGGACGCCGGCCAAGCCGACCAACTCCCGGTCCACAGTGGCCGCGTCGATTCGGGCGGACAAGTTGTCGGCCGAGATGCGGGACGCCGTGTCGGTGATGGCCGCGATCGGCCGGAAGATGCGCCGCGACACCAGCCAACCGCCAGCCAGCCCGACCGCCAGTACCGCGGCCCCCGTCCCGGCCAGCCGCCAGGCGAACGCGGTCAGGTCGCTTGCCACCGTTTCCGCCGGGCGGCCGACGAGGATCGACGTCCCGCCCGGCCCGGCGACGACCAGCTCCCGGTTTGACCCCCGGAAGGAGCGCGCTGGCCGGCCCGGTATCGCGGTCGGGGTAGGTGTGTCCGGGGGCAGGTCGACGGCCTTGAGGACGCCTCCGTCGGCCCGCCAGACGCCGAAGTACAGCGCACCGGAACGACTTCCGGGTGGCCCGGGCAGGTCCAGGCTGGACATCAGGTGTTCCCGACTTGGCGGCTTCGGGCCGAACTCGGGACCCTCGAATCCCGGGTCCGGGCCGAATTCCGGGCGGTCCGGCTTCCAGCCGGGCGGGCCCTTCTTCTTGGGCGGGCCGCCCCTCTTCGGCGGCGGGGGCGGCGGCCACTCGCCGGCCAGCTCGAATGGGGGGAACAGGCGGAGGGCCGACTCCAAGGACGCGGCGGCGGCGTCGAGCTGGGCGTCCACCTCGGCCAGCCGGGCGGCCCGGACCTCCGAGTACAGCAGACCGGCGAACCCCCCGACCACGCCGGTCAAAACGACCGCGTACCACAGGAGCAGACGGACGCGGATCGACCTAGCCATGGACCACGTACCCCATCCCGCGGCGGGTCTCGATCAGGTCCCGGCCGAGCTTCTTGCGGATGTTCGACACATGGACCTCGATCAGGTTGGACAGGGTGTCGTCCGTCTCGTCGAAGATGTGGTCGTAGATCTCCGTCTTGGTCACTACCTTCCCGAGGCGCAGGGCGAGCAGCTCCAGGATGGCGTACTCGCGGGCCGTCAGGCCGACTGGCTCGCCCGCGCGGGCGACGGCCCGGCGGGCGGTGTCGATCTCAACGTCCCCGACAACGATCGTGGAATCCCCCCGCCCGGCCGCCCGGCGGATCAGGGCCCGGACGCGGGCCAGGACCTCGGCCAGATTGAACGGCTTGACCACGTAGTCGTCGGCCCCAACGTCCAGACCGCGGATCCGGTCCGGGACGGCGTCGCGGGCGGTCAGGACGAGGACCGGGGTATGCTTCTCCCGGCGCAGGCGCTGGAGAAGCTCGAGCCCGTCGAGGCCGGGGAGCATGAGGTCGAGCAGGACGAGGTCGTAGGCCCAGGCGGTGGCTTTGAACAGGCCGTCGGGCCCGTCGGCGGCCTGGTCGACGGCGTACCCGTCCTCCCGGAGCGCCTGGGCGAGGACCCGACGCAGCTCGGGCTCGTCTTCGATCACGAGGACGCGCATCGGTCCGGGTCGCGGGTCAACGGGTAGAAATCTGCCGGGCATAGCCGGCCCGATACGTATTGTAACCGGCCGCCCCCGACGGGCGTTGCACGTGTCTTGGGGGACGCTCGGACCGGTGCGTTCCAGCGGTCTCGAAAGTCCAATGAAAAAGATGCCGCGGGCCGGCCTTTCGGCCGACCCGCGGCGGGCGGAGTCGGGGCGCTACTCCTTTGGCGGCTGGGCGACCCGCCGGCCGCGTTCCCGCGCGGCATACTCCATCGGGTCCGTCACCGGCACCCGAGTTTCCCAGTACACATTTAGCCGTTGTCCCTCTTGGACGTGCGTCCGGAAGTACTTCGCCGGAGCCTTGAATTCGGTCGCCGCGACCCGCAACTCCCTGGCGACGTTCTCTGCCGAGGCGTCCGCCGCGACCTGTCGCAGCACGGTTCCCCTCAGCCCGAACATGTCGGGGACTATGACAACCACGCCTGAGTCGAGGGCGACGTCCGACACCCCGGTGAGTTCCTTCGCTGTCCCCTCGGCGTACACGAACCGGCCAATGAGTTCGTCGGTCCAGGCGAGCTTGGCCACGCCACTCGCCAGCCGCTGGTGGGCAACCGCGTCGTTGCCGAGGATCACAACCAAGGGCAGCCCGTCGGCGGCAGCCACGTCGAGCGCGAGGCGGGGGCCGGCCACCAGCGGCAGCGCGGCCGGGGCCGCAATTGGCGAGTATTGGCCGGCCACCCGCTTCATGTCGGCGGCCATCGCGGCCGCGTCGGCGTACACCTGCTCGGGCCCGCGGGCGGCCCGGATCAGTTTCGACCTCCCGTCCGGGGCGAGCACGCAGAAGACCGAGTTCTCCACTTCCCCGGACCGGGTCCGGAAGAGCCCCTTCAGGAACCGGGCTTCGTCGGCGTCCTCGTAGGTGGCCAGGCGGACGCACACGAAGTCACGGGAGGCGGCGATCACCTCAGGCCGGGACAGGAAACTCCTGTCCATCTCCTGCTTGCCCGGTCACCAGATGCCGGATACCCCGGCGCAGTGTGGGGCGGCCGACACGAACAGGATCGGCCGCCCAGTCCGCCCGGCCTCGGCCTCACCGGCCTCCCAGGTGGTGAACCACTGGATGGCGGCCGCCCGGGGATGCTCGCCGCCATCCTTATTCGGCGATGGCCCGTTCTTGTCGCCGGGGCCTCGCCCTTTCGGCGGCGGACCGTCCTTGCCCATCGGCGGGCGCAGGTCGGCGAGCTTCTTCTTCTGCTCGTCCGTCAGGATTCTCTCCAGGTTCTGCTTGACCTCGGCCTCCAGCTCGTCGAGCCGCTTCTCCTGCTCGGCGGTCAGGTCCAGGTAGTCGCGGACGAACGGCGGTATTACCGTGCCCGGCGCGAAACCCGGCGGCCCGCCCCTCTTGCCGCCCGGCCCGCCTTGGCCCCCGGGGGGCTGGGACGAGGCGGTCAGGGCGCACCAGCCGACGACCGCTGCGGCGAACGCCGAGGCCCTCCATCGCTTCATCTGGGCCTCCGGGCCAGGGTAACGGAGAAGGCAGCTTACCAGGCCAACCTGAAGGGAACCTGAAGCCGGACCAAGCGTCAGCCCGGCCGTGCGAACGGCACCGACCTCTTCTGCCTGGCACCAGCGCAATGCCGGCGAGTCAGCGAGTCGTGCCCTAGCATCGTCGGGTGATTGAGCTTCACCCGCCCGAACCCTCTTGCCAGGTCCCGGCGGTGCACTTCGGTCCGCCAGGCCAGCCGTGTGCAGAGCGGCTCGCGGGCCGTGAGCATGAGCATGACGGCCCGATTCTAGTCCCCCTTTCCGCACTCTAGCATTAACTGCCCGCGGTCGAGGTTGATGTCCTTCACCCGCACCCGGAACCCCTCGTTGAGGCGCAGCCTGCACCGTAAATCAACCGGCAGACGAGCGGGAACGGATCGGCCCCGGCCTGTGCGTCCAGCGCCTCCAGGAGCCGGCGCACTTCAGGGCGGGTGAGAACCTCCGGCAGCCGGGGCGGGCGGCAGGCGCGCAGGGACCGGACCGGACCAAGATCAGTCTGGAGGATGTGCCGGTACAAGTGGATCACCATAGTTTGAGCGATGGGACAAGGACCGACTAGCGCGGGTGAGGAATTGGACCATGCGTTTCCTCGTCGTCGGAGCCGGCGCCATCGGCGGGTACTTCGGCGGTCGGCTGCTCGAGGCCGGCTGCGACGTCACGTTTCTGGTCCGGCCCCCCCGGGCCGAGCGATTGGCCGTCACCGGGCTGACCATCACTAGCCCAGCCGGCAACGTGACCTTCCGCTCGCCCCCCACCGTCCTGGCCGTCGGCCTACGGAAGCCGTTCGACGCGGTCATCCTCTCGTGCAAGGCCTACGACCTCGATGGCGCGATCGAGTCCTTCGCGCCGGCGGTGGGCCCGGTCACGGCCGTCGTGCCGCTGCTGAACGGGATGCGGCACCTCGACGCACTCGACGGCCGGTTCGGTGCGGACCGCGTGCTGGGCGGATCATGCTTCATCTCGGCCAAACTCGATGCGGGCGGGCACATCTCCCACGTCAGTGACATCCACCGGCTGACGTTCGGCGAGCGGGCCCGCGGGCGTTCCCCGCGGGTGGAAGCGCTCGCCGCGGCCATGGTAGGCGCGAAGTTCGAGGCCGTGACCAGCGATCAGATCCTGCTGGTGATGTGGGAGAAGTGGGTGTTCCTGGCGTCCCTGGCCGGGCTCACCTGTCTGGCACGGGCGGCCGTCGGGGACATCGTGGCGGCCGGCGGCGCCGACCTGGCGGCTGCACTCCTCGACGAATGCCGGGCGATTGCGGCAGCGGCCGGCTACTCGCCCCGCGCTGACGAGTTAAGGTCGTCCCTCGCAAGGCTTACTGATCCCGGGTCGGCGGTGTCCGCGTCGATGCTGGGCGATATCGAGCGGCGGACCCGAACCGAAGCCGACCACGTTCTTGGGGACTTTCTGCGGCGGCGCGGGGGCGCGCCGCCTGGAGACCGGTCCCTGCTCCGGGTGGCGTATGTCGCGCTCAAGGCGGCGGAGGCTCGGGCGTCACGGGAGTCAGGCGCCACCTGATCAGAGCGGATTCCAACTGAGTGCGGCGATTTTGTCTTGCACGAGCACGGGGAGGTTCCGCAGCCCACGCAGGTATTCGCGAATTTTCGTCGCGCCACTCGACATTTCGTGCTTGAGCCGCCTCTTTGCGTCAATTGGCAGCCGCCTGTTCGCAGGAGGCAAAACTTGCGGTCGCGCGGCCCGAGCACTGAATGATCGGGATGACTCGACAGCAGAGGCACCAGTCAGAGGTTAATTCGGCGGTTCGTGCCGCAGTGGACCGATTCGTTGAGAGCCCGTGCAGACTGTCTGCGCAGCAGGTCCAAGCGATTCTCGATGAGCTGTGTGTTGACCTGGGTATCTGCCTGCAGGACTATGAAACCGTCGCAAATGATCCACCGACAAATCCGCAGGCATTTGCCGAATTGGTGATGAGACTTGAGGGAGTGGGACCGGGTGACCCTGAGATCTTTCTGCCAGTCTTGAGGCGAGTGCTGTGCACCTTCGAAAGAGCAGCGCGACGCCAGCGGTCATGCTGCCATGGACCGTGGCAGCCGCTGCGCCGCCGAACTTGACGGTGCACCGGACCGCGGCGGCGGACAGTGATTGAAGAGAGTACGTCACCGCGTCGCCGCGGGCGGGTGAACTATTTGTTCGGCCGCTTCGGAGAGGAGTTCAGCATGCGCGTCCTTCTTTCCATCTGTGTCGCGCTCGTCGCCGTCTGTGTTGTGCCCTCGCGGGCCGACGATGATGCAAAGAAGGCGGAGCTCAAGTGGGCGCGGGGGGTAGCTGGCGACTTCTTGAGCGCGATGAAGAAAGGCGACTCCAAGAGTGCGGCGGCGTTGTTGACGGCCGAGTACTCGAAGTCGCTGGCTGGCAACAGGGAGAAGCCGTCGGTCGCCGAGTCGTTGGAGCGGGTGTTCGGCGTGTCCGGCATCTATTTTCAGAGCGCGGCAGTCAGCGAGGAGTTCATCGCACCGGACAAGGACGAGGTGCAGTTCAAGGGCAGCTTGGTTTGGGCGAGTGGCACGGACTCGGATACGGTCACGGCCCTGACGTTACGGGTCGTAAAGGAGACGGGGCGGTGGCGAGTCGGGTTCGTCCTGGTAGGAGACCGTACCGAGCGACCCAAGGCCAAGAAGTGAGCAGATTCGGCCGAACCACGGCGTTGCACCTGACCGCCGCCCGTCCAGCGTTTACTATGGCTTCAAGTCGTTCGACAGGCGGCGGCCGGTGAACTCAACGTTCGGCGGCAGAGAGAAGCATGCGAACCGTCGTCATTGTCGTCCTCGCGCTGGCGGCACTCGGCTCAATTCGCGTTTTCGCGGACGAACCGAAACCCGCAGAGGTGAAGCTCGCCAAGCTGGACCTGGCGGCAGCCGGACTGCCACTGACGGTGGATGCGCCCGAAGGCGCTAAGGCAGAGGACTTTTATGGCGCTGTGAAGGTCACCAAAGGAGACGCATTCGGCTTTTATGTCATGAACGAGGGCAAGGACTTGGCGGATCTGAAGAAGAAATTCCTCGCCAATGATTCACTCAAGGACAAGAAAGTCATCAAGGAATCATCTGATGAACTGGTCTACGAGTTCATCATTTCGGGATTTGACGTGAAGGTTTACTACTTTCACCTCAATGTGAAGGCAGGCGGCAAGGAATACTGCATCTCGAACCAACGCTCGCATATTAATTCGACACAAAACAAGCAGAGCGTCGAGTTGGCGATGAAGTGCGCGAAGACGCTGGCCGCCAAGTCGAAGTGACTCGAGGGCCTGTCGGGCAGGCTATGCGTCTGTGTTTTTCCTGCGAAGGGCAAACCATGATGAGCAAAGCAAGTCGTTCATCCTGTGAGGGACTATCCGTGTGGCTCCTGCCGTTGCTTGCGGCTGGAGTGCTTTTTCAAGAAGGTCGTTCGCGGGCTGCGGAAGCGGATAAGCCCACCGCGACCTTCGTCGGCCATACCAACGTCGTAAGTGCCGTCCTGTTCACTCGCAGCGCGACGCATTTGATTTCGGCCAGCCACGATGGAACGATCAGGATCTGGGACCTCGACACCGCCAAGGAACTAACGGTGCTCAAGGGCCATAAAGGTCCTGTCAACGCTCTGGCATTGACACCCAACGGAAAGACGCTGGCCTCTGCGGGTAATGATCGAACCGTGCGTCTCTGGGATCTGACGACGAACAAAGAAGTCGCTACCCTTGAGGGACATACCAAGACGGTTGAATCTGTCGCCATCGCGCCAGACGGTCGAACTCTTGCCTCCGGAGCCGGGAACGATGACTTTGGTGGAACGGTCATCCTGTGGGACATCAGCACGCAAAAGAAGAAGGCAGGAATTCAGGCTCATAATGATCCGATGACGGGCCTCGCGTTTTCAGCAGACGGCAAGTTGCTGGCTTCTTCCAGCGGCGGGTTGTCGAGTTCGGGCAAGGTTGTAGTAACCGAAGCCGCAACGGGAAAGCAGGTGGGCGCCTTCAAAGTAAGAGACGAACCCATTCGGGCAGTTGCCTTCAGTCCCGACAGCAAGACGCTGGCCGCCGGCACCGAGGAAGGGAAAGTGAGGCTTTGGGACGTGACGACCGGCAAAGAATTGCGCACGCTGAAAGCCTATTTCATCGTGAACGCGATCGCCTTTTCGCCGGACGGAAAAGTCCTCGCATCCGGCGGAGTCGACATGGCGCTGAACCAATGGGAGGTCAGCACGGGCAAGGCGCTCCGTAGCGGTAAGGGCCACACGCTGGCCGTCATGGCGGTTAGCTTCAGCCCTGACGGAAAGACCTTGGCTACGGGAAGCATGGACAAGAAGATCATGCTTTGGCGGGCTGGCACCGACAAATAATCCGAAAAGTGAATGCTGAGATTGCAAAACAGGCGGCGAGTCGCCAACGTTCTCGCGGCGGAGCCCGCCGCGGAGGATCCCCGAACCAACGGCTGAAGCTGACCGGGGCCGCCATCCTGGTTTTTCGCGCTTCAAAGCTCCTGCGGGCGGCCCCAGCAGCTTAGCTGAGCGTTCGGCGGCCGGAGCGGCGCAAGATTTGGAAGTGGGCGGCGAGTCGGTGGGTAGCTCCAAGCAGCCGACCGGGTCGGCGATTCCGGTCAGTCTCGTTCGCTGGTCGAGCGCCCGGCCCCGGCTGCTGAATTTGGTGTTCGGCGGCGGAGAGTTACCATGCGCGCCATAGTGTTGTGTTTCGTCGCGGCCGGGTTCCTGATTGCAGCTGGATGTTCGAAGTCGAGCCAGCCGTCCGGGGTGCACAAAGGCACTGCGGGCTTTCGGGTGACGTGGCCGGGCGAGCCCGAGGAGATGCCGGGAGCCGGTGGCCCGTACCTGGCTACGTATACGGACAGGGCGCCTGGCGCGGTCACACTGTACAAGGCCAGCGTAACTGACCTCGGTGCCGAGGCGGCCAATCAGACTTCTGCGCGAGACCTCTTGATCGCTTTCAAGTTCGCCTTCCAGAAGGACGAGGTATCGCGGAAGGAAATCGAGCACGGGCCGAAGAAACGCCCCGGCCTGGACATCCTGAGCAAACGAAGCGGGAAGGTCAGTCGGGAGGTGGTGGTGGCGTCCGGGTCGCGCCTCTATTCGGTGTCGGTGACGGCCCCAACCGAGGAGGCCCTTCGCACACCGCCGGTGACGGCCTTTTTCGACTCGTTGACAGTCGAGGAGTGAGTCGTCGCCGAACCATCGGCTGAAGCTGACCGGGGCCGCCGTCCTGGTTTTTCGGGCTTCAGCGCGCTTGCAGGCGGCCCCGGCAGCTTAGCCTGAGCGTTCGGCGAGGGAGGCACGTCGCGTGAGGTACGTGCCCAGCGGATGACGCGCACAGTTTTGTTACCTTTCTCGTTTTTTCGGAAGATAAGTAGGTGGGGAACGGAACCGTGGGTTCATTCGGGGGAACTGCGATGCGTTCGACTCTCCGGGTGTTGCTGGGGCTGGTTCTGGTCGTGTGGGTCGGAGTCGCGGGCGCGGCGCCGCCAAAGGACAAGGACGACGCCCCCGAGGTCGTGACCGGAACCCTCCAGGAATTCACATGCAGCGTGGACCGGTACGAGGACGGCCGCGTGATTACCAAGTACGTCGCCGTACTCAAGGTCGAGAAGGTCGAGCGGACGACTCCCGATAACAACCGGGTCGTCAAGGACGGTGATGTGCTCACCCTCCGCTGGAGCTGCGTGACGCGGAAGGACGGGAGCTCTGCCGGCCACACGTATAGTGTCCACGAGAAGGACGCCGTTCGCGCGTGGCTGGCCCGAGACTGTGGCCCCGGTAACAACTTCTACCCCATCGACAACGCCAGCGCCCTCGAAAAGATCTCCGGGCAGAAGCCGTAACGCCCGTGCCACGCCGCGGGGCCGCATTCCCGGGGGTGCTGGGTGGGAGAGGAGGTGCTTGGCCGGAGGCAGGATCAAATGACGAACCCGGCGCTGCACCGGACCGCTGTTAAATACGTAGTTGGCTGGCCGTGTCGCGGCGTGCGCGGCCGGTGAGCTTGTTGTTCGGCGGCGAGGAGGTAGGAGCATATTTCGGCCGCGCTCCAATGCCCTGGTCGGGTCGATGGTCGTACTGGCTGGCCTGGTCGCAAGGGCCGAGGTCGGGGCCGCCCCGAGGCTCCCCCCTGGCCCCGACGGCGGGCTGCACTCGGATGCGGCGATCCGGGCGCTGGCCGGCGCGGACGAACCGATCCGGGCCGCGGACGGGGTGGATGACTACCTCAAGCTGCCCTGCCTGAGTGTCGTCCGGCCCGGCCAGTCCCGGCCGCGGGCCGAGGTGTTCGCGGACCTGGGGCTCGACGAGGGGCGGATGCGCGGCCGCCGGGAGGAGGCGGTCGATAAAGTCATCTTTCTGGTCTGGCAGGTGTCCCCGTCCTACGACCTCGTCTGTATGACCGGCTCGAAGGGACGCGCGAATGCCGGGCTCGACCCATTCGACCCGGAGCGGCTGGTCTACGGGGTCCGCATCGTGCGGCGTCCCGCCGAGCCCAAGCGGTGACGGCAAGACGCGGCCGAACCCGCGCCTGCACCGGACTGCGGCGGCGGAGAGTAATTGCAGAGTCAACGCCCCGGCGCCGCCGCGGCCGGTGAACTTGGTGTTCGGTGGTGTAGAGGTCATTTCTTATGATGCGAATCTGTTTGGCGTTCACGATCGGGAGCGTCGTCTTGGCCGCGGGCTCCGCCGCCGCCGACAAGAAACCGGTGAAGCCCAATCTTTCCATCAATGCGATCATGCTGGAAATCCACCGACCAAAGCCGACGGCGCTGGTATTCATGGTCGAGAATGGCAAAGCGAGCGACGAGGAGAAGAAGAAGCTGGTCGGCTATTACGAGGCGTTGTCCCGCTTGAAACCCCCCAAGGGTGACCTCGGGGAGTGGACGAAAAAGACTACGGAGCTCGTGGAGGCGGCCAATGCGGTGATCAAGGGCGAAGACAAGGCAGTGGAGCGACTCACAAAGGCGCGCGATTGCCGGGGCTGCCACGACAAGCATAGATGAATCGGCCAAACCACGCGCTTACGCGCAACGTAACCGGATACGGCGCCGATACGCATTGGCAAAAGAAGTTCGGCAGCAAAGAGGTGACGGCTCTCCGGACAACTCGCTTGGAGGGTGTGACAATGTCGCGTTCCTTGAAATGTGTTCTGGTCGTTTGTGGTCTGCTGTGCATCCCGGAGCTCGCGCTCGGTCAACCGCCGACCGGCACGTGGAAGGTCAACGGCAATGGCCACGAGGGCGAGTTGGTCATCAAGAGCGTTGCGGGCCTTAAGGTGGAAGGGACGATCTACGGCCAGCCGTTCGTCGGCGCCTACGACGAGAAGACGATGCGGCTGAATTTCCTACGAATTCAAGACCCCAAAGATCCGACGACGTCCCAGGCGTGGAAAGGGTATCTCTTCCAGAACGTAGGCGAAACGGAAGTCAAGTACACACTCGCAGGGACGTTCGAGAGCTTCGGGGAGGGTGGCGGAGCCCCGCGGCTGGAATTCGGTTGGTTCGCACAAATCACCAAGCCGAAGGAGTGAGTCGGGATCAACGGGGACATGCTGAATAACGTGCCGAACAACCGGATGCAGTTGACCGGGCCGGCATTCTGTTTCTGCGTGGGTTGAAGTCGTTGCAGCCGGCCCGGCAACTGATCCGTACCGTTCGGCGGCGAAGAGGTCGAGTCCGTCTGAATTCCGTGCGTCCACCCGAAGCCTGGCGTGATCCAGCCCGCTTGGCCCTGAGGAGCGGGTCCGGCGGGATAGTCTGGGAAGGGAGAGGCGGGATATGACGACGGCCGGGTCGAACGGTCGCGGCTCCCCGATTCGGGGGCTAGGGCCGGGGGCCGTCTGCGGGGCCCTGGTTGGGTTCCTGGGGTTCGGCCCGGCCAGCTACTTTTACCACGCGGCCCATGAGGGGGCGATCATCCGGGGCAAAGAGTTCTTCGGATACACTTGGGCCGCTCGGACGCCGTTCGAACACGCCCGCGACCACGCAGTCGGGTTCGCAGTTGTATGCGGGTCAGCCGGAGCGGTCGCGGGTTTGGTTGCCGGCGAGCGGACCCGGCACCGGCCGATGGGCCCCGCCGCCCCGTGGGTGGCGGCCGGCGCCGCATTCGGGCTCGGACTGTTCCACGGGGTCATCATGTCGTCCCGCCGATGGGACCACTTGATCGAGGGGCCGGTCCTCTCATCCCTCTCGGCAGGGGCTGCCGGCCTCTGTGGTTGGGCCATGCTGCGCTGGTGGCTGAACAGCGAGCTGTCGGGCCGCGAGCAGACGAACGACCACGGTGACAACCCGGATTCGGCTCCCCGTGCAAGCAGCGCCGCCGAACCCGGCGGTCCACCGGACCGCGGCGGCGGAGAGTAATTGCGGAGTCAAGGTCCCCGCGCCGCCGCGGCCGGTGACCTTGTAGGTCGGCGGCGCAAGGCGGGGTCATGCGCTTGAGATGGTTTGGATCGATCTGTTTGTCCGCGCGACTCCGTTAGCCGATTGCAGCCGCTCGGGAGGCGAAGTGGCCCACGGCTCACAAGCCGACCCTTACAACAGTAGGCAGAACTCGCCCCTCTCGGTCGGCCGCCTTCCCAGGGAGCCAAGCATGAGTCCCCTCGTATTGATCCTTGTCGTGATCTTGATCTTCGTCCTGCTCGGCGGCGGTTACGGGTACCGGAGGGGCAACAACGCCGTCGCCGGGGGAGGCGGCATCCTCGGAATACTTCTGATCATCGTCCTGATTCTGTTCCTGATGGGCTATATCCACCTGTGATTCACTCGCCCTCCCGATAGGGTCGGGCGCAGCCCGCCGAACCCGGCACTACAGCCGACCGGGCCGGCGGCAGAGGGTTGCGTGGGTGAGAGTCTCCGCAGCCGGACCGGCGGCTGATCTGGTCGTTCTGCGACAAGAGGAAGTGCAGCGATGGCAAAGGGGA
>DATFWZ010000633.1:0-9869 GCA_035258765.1 Gemmataceae bacterium | reverse complement strand
GGCGAGCTGACTTGGGTGAGGTTGCAGTCCGGCCGGGTCGGCGATGAGTCCGCGATCGGCGAGGTGCTCGGCGACTTGAAGTTGCAATTGCGCGATGAACTCGGGGGTCGGGCGAGCGGAGCGGCGTAAGCCGCCCGATGTTGCCGACATCGGGCGGCTCACGTCGCTCCGATCGCCGGCTAGCTCGTCAATCAATGTCGCGTCTGTGTCGACGCCGGCCCGCCGTAGCGTGTCCGTGATCGCGAACCGGACCAGCACCGGGCCCAACTCGTCCTCGAACTCCCGGTACCGCCGCGCGGCCAACTCGCGCATCGTCTCGTCGAACCGCTCCAGCGCCTTCTGCGCCGCGTCATTCAAGAGGTTGTCGCGGTCGTCCGCGCTGGTCCGCGAAACGACAAACCCCCGGGTCTCGAGTGTCGCCAGGATGTCGCGCGTCTGCCTAGCCGCGTCGTCGAAGCGGAGGACGCGCTTCGGCCAGTGCTCCCGGGGGCGGAAGTTGACGAACGTCTCGAGCATGTCGAGCGGGGCCGGGTCGGTGGCCGTGTCGGCTCGTCCCGCCTTGCCGATCACCGACTCGACCTCGGGGAACCCGCGGATCAGGGCGTCCCGGGCCTTCAGGTCGTCGGCCACCTCGGTCACGCTCGCGCGCGGGACCGTGACCGGCATGTCCAGCACCGTCCCCTCGTCCAGCATCGGCATGAACGAGACGCCGATCTTCGGGAAGTGCCAGGCCACGACACCAAGGAGCAGGAGCGTCCCAAGCGAAAGGACCTGCCAGTGAAAACCGCGGGTGAAGATCACGGTCACGAATGTGACCAGCGCAAGGAGCGCAAGGAAGCAATATTCCCAGGCCACCTGCGACGCCCCGTAGCCGAGGAAGGCCTGGAGGGGGAACAGGCCGCCGGCCAGGATCAACAGGGCCGAGAACGCCCACATGACCAGGTTCCGGTGCGGCAGGGCCCAGCTGAGTAGTGGCTTGTAGACGCTCATGAAGCCGCGGACGATCCAGTTCTCTTCTTCACCTCGCAGCCGCCCGCGGATGAAGGTCGGGATCAGCGCCGGCACGACGGTCACCGAGATCAGGGCCACGCCGACCAGGGCGAAGCTCTTCGTGAATGCGAGCGGGTGGAAGAGCTTCCCCTCGCGACCGGTGAGCATGAACACCGGGACGAACGACAGCAGCATGATGAGGACCGAGAAGAAAATCGGCCGGCCGACGGTGCGCAGGGCGGGGATCACGAGCTCGCGCGTGTCGCCGGTCACCTTCTCGGACCCGAAGTGCGCCTTCAGGTTGTGCGTGGCGTTCTCGACCATCACAATCGCCTGATCGACCAGCACGCCGATGGAGATCGTAATCCCGGCCAGGGACATGATGTTGGCCTGGATGTCGATGATCCCGGCCCGGCGCAGAAGCCACATCAGACCGAACGAGAAGAGCACGCTCAGCGGCAGCGTGACGCAGATGACGAACGCGCTGCGGAAGTGGGCGAGGATGAGCAGGATAGCCAGGGAGGCGATGACCATCTCGTGCCACATCACCTCGGTGACCGTGTGGATCGCCCCGCGGATCAGCCGGGTCCGGTCGTAGGCCGGGACGATTTGCACCCCCGGCGGGAGCCCGGCATCGAGCTCGGCGACCTTGGCCTGGACGTTTTTCGTGACGCGAAGCGGGTTCTCGCCATGCCGCATGAGCACCACGCCGCCGGTCACTTCGTTCCCATCCTTCTCGAAGACGCTCCGGCGGAATTGTGTGCCGAGCGTCACGGTCGCGACCGTCTTGACGTAGACGGGGGTGCCGTTCACCTCCTTGACGACGGTGTTCTCGATGTCGGCCTTGTCGCGGATCCAGCCGACGCCGCGGACGATGTACTCGGCGTTGTTCTTCTGGATGACGCCGCCGGCCGCGGGCATGTTGGTGCGGTTGATCGCGGTGAACAGGTCGCCTACCGTGACCCCGTGGCTCCGCAGCGACTCCGGCTGGACGTCCACCTGGTACTCGAGCGGCATCCCGCCGACGACCGCGACCTCCGCGACGCCTGACGCGGCGTTGAGCTGCGGGGCGACGTAGAACTTGTTGACCGCCCACAGCCGGCCCGGGTCGATCGGCTGCTTCGGGTCGGGCTCCAGGGTGTACCAGTAGATCTGGCCGAGGGCGGTCGCGTCCGGGGCCATGTACGGGGTGACGCCGGGCGGGAGGAAGCCGCCGGCCTGGGCCAGCCGCTCGGCCACGCGCTGGCGGGCGAAGTAGAAATCGACCCCGTCCTCGAAGATGACGGTGATCATCGAGAAGTTGAACTCGCTCGACGAGCGAACCGCCCGGACGCCCGCAAGCCCCTGGAGCTTGCGGGAGAGGGGGTAGGAGATCTGGTCCTCGATCTCGCGCGGAGAGCGGCCGGGCCAGTCGGTGAAGACGATGACCTGGTTCTCGCCCAGGTCCGGGATAGCGTCCACGGGGGTGTCGAGCAGCGCGTACATACCGAACACGGCCAGCGCCGCCGCCACGAGGAGGACGACGAACCGGTTGCGAACGGACGACTCGATGAGGCGCTCGATCATGGCCTGTCTGTACCCCGAAGGGGTTACATCTCGAAGCCGGGGGTCGCGCAGCGCACCCCCGGTGATTGGTCAACCAAACATGTCGGCCGAACCCTGAAAGGGTTCGATCCCTCGGGGACGGCCAGGCGCTACAACCCTTTCAGGGTTGCATTGCGTGGATCCCCAGCCTTTTCCGGGGGTTCGCCGCTCAGCGGCGAACCCCCGGCTCTGGGATGGAACCCCTTCGGGGTTCTCAAAATTCATTTGCGCCTCAACGCGATCTCGCCGAGGCGTTTGGCTACTGCTTCTTCCCATACTTCGCCCGCAGCTCCTTCACGCGGGCCAGGGCCTTGTCTTCGTCCTGCTCCACACCCTCCTTGCACCCCTTGCAGCAGATGAAGACCGGCTCGCCCCTGACCGTCAACTTGATGGGCACACCCATCGACCCCAGCCGACTCTCGGATGCCTCGACGCAGAACCGTTGCTGCTCCGCGAGCGCCCGATCCTCGGACGAGAGCTGGTCCAGGTTCGCCTTGATCTTCGCTTCCTTCGGGTCGTTCGGCCCGCCGGCCGAGTCGCCCGACAGCTTCGACTCGTTGCAGCCGGCGGCCGCCAGGACCACGGCCGCGAACAGGACGGTCAATCGCTTCATGATGACTCTCCTCGTTACTTCCTCGGGCTCGCGCCCTTTCGGAACTGCTCGACCTTCTTCCGCATCTCGTCGGCCCGCTCGCGGACCTCCTCGTTGCACGCATCGCAGCAGGTGAACACGGCAAACCCGTCCACCTCGACTTTATCGGGCTTGCCCATGAGGCCGAGCGGCTTACCCGTCACGGGGCAAAGCCGCTGCGACTCGGCCATCGTGCGATCACCGGCCGGCAGCTCGGCCAGGGCCTTCGCGATCTGCTCTCGTTCCGTCATCAGCTTCGGCGGGACGACGTCGGATCGAGTCCTCGATTGCAACTCCTCGACCCGCTTGAGGGTCTTGTCCGGATCGCCTTCGGCCGCCTTGACGCAGTTCTTGCAGCAGACGAAGACCCGCTGCCCGCGGATCGTCAGTGGGACCGGCTTGCCCATGGACCCGAGCCGGCTGCCCTCGATGACCGGGCAGAACTTCTGCCGCTCGGCCAGGGGCCGGTCTTCCGCGGACAGGCCGGCCAGGCTGGCGACGATCCTGGCGTCCTCGTCCTCCGGCGTGGTCGGGCGGACTCCCGGACGACTCCGCCCGCTTCCGCTGCCGCCGATATAGATAGAACCCATCGCCGGGTTGAGGCGCGTCTCCGCGTCGATCAGGAATGACCCGGCCGCGGCCACGCGGTCCCCGGGCTCCAGCCCCTTCAGGACCGGGAAGTACACCGTCCCGCCCGGGCCTGTCAGCCGCGGACCCAGCTCGACGCGCACGCCGTCGAACGTGTTCGGCACGTCCTCGCGGTAGACGACCTTCTGACTCCCGGTGTCGATCACGCTCGGCTCCGGGACGGCCAGTACCTTGCCGCCCTCCATCCGCAGCCGACCGCCGAGGACGTCCTGCAGCCCGTCCGGACCTATCCGCAGGCGCACCGTGGTCGTCATCCCCGGCCGCAGCTCGTGGTCCGGGTTGTCGACGTCGAAGCGCACGGTAAGGGTGCGCGTCTCCGGATCGACGTGCGGGAAGACGAACGACAGCGTGCCGTCGAACGCCTGCCCGGGCAGTCCGCGTGCCGTGGCCGACACCGGAAGCGGTTTTGACGGCGCGCCCGTTTTCGGGTCGTGCCCCTTCGGCAGGAACGGCAGGTCGTCCTCGTAGAGCTGGGCCTGTACCCAAACAGTGCCGAGGTCCGCGACGTCATAGAGCGGACCCCCCTCCTCGACGTATTGACCTTCGCGGGCGTATTTCTTGAGCACGTGCCCGTCGATCGGCGAGCGGACGGTGAGGTGCGTGACCGGCTTGCCGGCTTTGATGATGTCGGCGACCTGGTCGTCGTCGATCCCCCACAGCTTGAGCCGGTCGCGGGCGGTCTTCTCGAGTTCCGGGCTCTTCGCCTGCCGGGCGTCGAGCAGGTTCTGCACGGTCACGACCACGTCCTGGCTGTAGAGCGACGCGAGCGGGTCGCCCTTCTTCACCCACTGCCCGGTCTGGTTGACGAAAAGCTGGTCGATCCGCCCCTTGAACCGAGCGGACACGTTGCGCAGCGTCCGCTCGTCGAACTCGACGGTGCCGACGGTGGTGATCTCCTTGTGGAGGGAATGGAACCCGACCGGCACGGTCCGCACTCCGGCCAGAGCGACGCGGTACGGCGTGAGCTGGACCCGGGCGACCGTCCCGGCCGGAAGGGTCTCGTCCGTCACCTCGCCCTTCTTGCGCTTCGAGAGCGGCATGAAGCAGATCGGGCACTTCTCTTTGTTGTTGTCGCGGATCACGGTCGGGTGCATGGGGCAGAAGAATTCGTAGTCGCCGTGGACATGGTCGGTGTCCGCCGGGCGGGCCCACTTCTCGTAGCGGGCGACGAGATAGTCCCACTTGGCGATGGCCAGCCCGATGATGCCGAGGACGATGAGGAAGCGCAGCCGGGCGAACGGGAAGCGCACCCACCAGCCGGCGCGCCTGAGGAAGCCGTGGGGTGTCGATGTTGAGTTTGCGGCGTTCATGAACGGTCCCCGGGTGACCAGAGTAGTCGGCACACTCCGTGTGCCGACCCCGCACACGGAGTGTGCGGGCTACCAGGTTGCGGCCCAGGTGCGGACGGAGTGTGCCCGCAACGGCCGCGCGGCGTCAAGGCGAGACGGACCGCGGGCCTAGCAGGTCAGGCGGGACAGGGAAATGACGAGGTCAGTCGGGGGAGGTGAGGTGACGCGGACGAGTCGGCCGGCCGCGGCTTCGGGCGCGGGCGGGACGGCAACGGGAACCGGGTTGGCGAGCAGGGCGACCAGGACATCGTTGCCCCCGAACTCGTCGGCCGGCCGCGGCGGGGCGGTCGGCTCCGGGGTCGAAGTCGGTGGGCAAGCGCAAAAATCGTAGGCACAATCAGCCGTCGCCGGAGGGGTTGCGCAGCAGGACTTCCCCGTCGCGGCGTGCTTTTGGCAACACGGCTTCGCCGCCGGATCGGGCGTTCCGGCGCAGGGGCAGAAGGTCGCACGCGCCGGCGCGGGGTTGGCGCACGCGCACGACCCGGCCGCGGCCGGCCAGGAGGCGAGCAGCGTCGCGACCATGGTCACCTGCGTGACGATGGCAGTGCCGGTCCGGGGCAGGAGCCTCATATCGGGAATATACCCCGTGGGGGTATCGCGGTCAAGCGAAGCGCCATTGGTTGGAGTCCCAGCTTTAGCCGGTCTTCGGCCCCCGAACCGGCTAAAGCCGGGACTCCAACTCAAGCAAGCTTAAACACTACCGCCCGTTGGCGCTCAACCGGGTGTGGTGCGGACGGTTCCGGTCTTCCGCTGCGCGGTCCGGCACACGTCCATGACCTTCCCGGTCTCGTCGAGCGCCAGGTGGAATCGCTCCTCCCCCTGGATGCGGTGCAGAGAGAGGTGGTAGTCGCGGCTCGTCTTCGCCAGGTGGGCCAGCTTCTCCGGCGGTTTCGGCGTGCGCAGCCGACCCCAGGAGCCGTCGCCCAGGTAGAGCACCCCGTTGTCGTCGGCCAGGCCGTCGATCAGCGGCTTGGTCCGTTTGAACGTGTGGTCGTGGTGCTCGAGGACGACCGGGACGCGGAACTTCTGGAACAAGGGCACCCAGTGCTTGCGGTTCAGCTCCCCGGTCCCGGACCGGCCGAGGATCCCCTCCATCTTGCGGAACGACGGGTACGCCGGGACGTGGTTCACCACAAACACGTTCGGGTGGTCGGCCCGGTCCTTGAGCGCCTTGCCCAGCCACGTCGCCTGGTCGCCGCCGATGGGCGACGTGTGCCCGGTGTCGAGCAGGACCAGGCTCAGGTAATCGCCGAAGTCGAGGGTCGCGTACCCGGTCTCGGGATACAGGCCGTCGAAGAGGGCGTAGAAGAACGGGGCCTTCTCCCGCGGCTTGTTGTACCCGCCGTCCACCTCGTGGTTGCCGATGCACGCGATCATCGGGATGAGGCGCCCGTCGCGGCCGACCATGTGCTTGCTGTAATTTCGCAGGAAAGCGAGACTGACCTCGACCGATCGGCCGTTGTCGTACCCCAGGTCGCCGCCGACGACCGCGAACATCGGGTCCTGCCGGGCCGCCTGGACGTTGTTCGCGACCGTGTGCGGGTTGATCCCGCAGTCGCCGCCGGAGACGAAGTGGATCGTGTCGGTGGCCTTCGCCGGCATGGTCCGGAACCGATACGTCGGCGACTGCTTGCCGATCCGGAACTGGTAGTCGATCCCGGACAGCAGATGCGTCAGCTCGGCCCGGAACACCTTGAAGTCGGTCTTCGGGTACGGCTTCGGCGTCGGCTTCTGGGCCCGCCACATGCCGGGCCACGAGGCGAACGGCACGGGGGCGTAGTAGACGGTCGTGTCGGCCGTCTCGCCCGCGGTGCCGACCCACTGAACGGTCATCGTCGTGGTCGGGTCGCGCTGCCAGGTGAGGAATAGGGTGTTCGGCTGGAACGGGTAATCGTCGCGCTCGGTCGGGACCGGGTTGGCCGCGGCCGGCTTGTCGGCCGCGAACAGTTGGCCGGACGCGAGGCCGGCGAGCGACGTTCCGAAGAACGCGCGGCGGGAGGTCGTCAGCATAGGGAGAGATTCGGGAAGGAATGACGATGGCCGCCGTCATTCTGACGGGGCCGGGCGGGTGTTACAAATGAAAACGACGAGAAGAAGCCGAGCCCGCCTCACACCGGCACCGGCGACCCCGACACGGCTCCGAGCAGCGCCCACCGGTGACGTCGCGCGATCGTGCGCCAGACCTGCCCGGCGGTGAGAAGTAGTTCGCGCAGTTGCCGGCCGAACCGGGCCAGTTTGGACGTGGGTTTCACCAGCATGCGGACTCCTCGGCAGCCATCATCCGCGAATGCGATGCCGGGGCGGGGACGGCACAGGTCCGTTCGCCGGCGCCCGCGAGGGCGCCGGCGTTTTCAATCTCCATACCGTGAACGAAGTTAACGTGGGCCGGGCTTGAGACGCCGCTGGACGTGACTGACCATCAGGGGCGACGCCTTGAGAATGCCGATGAGCTTTTGTTCGACTTGTTGCGAGGGTGTCAGAGTCGCCCGGTCGTCGGCGACCAGGGTTTCCTCATCGGCCAGAATCTTGGCGGCAAAGTTGTCGGAAGTCGGCGGCTGGATGGGCGTCAGAGGTGAATCGTTCACGGTGTCTCCTCGGGTCGTGGGCGAACCACAGGGGGTGAATCATGCACACGCTGTGCCGGATTCGGTGATCCCCGGAGGCGGTCCGTCGCACGGCAGGGATGTGTTAGCTGTCAGTCGGTGTTGCCGGTCCGGCCGTTGCGGCGGCCAGTTCAACGCGACTCCTTTTCCTGCAGGAAGTTCGGGCGATGGTCCCGGGCGTCCCGATGACGACCGGCGAAATAGCCTCTGGGCGATTGAGCGGGGCCGCGTGCCGGTTCATTCCTTACCGGCTCACCGAAGTTTCACCCGAGGACGACTCGCACCTCGTGATCCCGGCCGTCGTCGGCCAGTGAGATGGTGCGGTCGGGTGACGCGCGACCGTCCAGCCACACTTCCTTGACTCCTCGCTCGACGCCGGACGGGTTTTCCACCCGGCAGCGGTAGAGGGTGCGGCCGTGTCGGTAATCGACTTCGTATCCGGGCCACGCGGCCGGGATGCGGGGGTCAAATTGGAGGAGCCCCCCGCGCTTGTCGAAGCCGAGCATTGTCTCCAGGGCGGCCCGGTAGAGCCAAGCCGCCGATCCGGTGTACCACGTCCAACCGCCGCGGCCGACGTGCGGCTCGACGCCGTACACATCACCCGCCACCACGTATGGCTCCACCCGGTAACGCCGAACGTCGTCGGGTGTGGCCGCGTGGGCAAGCGGGTTGAGCAGCCGCCAGAGGGCGTGGGCGTCGCCGCCCTTTCCCAACCCGGCCAGTGCCTGGACGAGCCAAACGGCCGCATGCGTGTACTGCCCGCCGTTCTCCCGAATGCCGGGCACGTAACCTTTGATGTACCCCGGCTGGAGCGAGCCACGGTCGAACGGTGGTCTGAATAGTTTTATCAGACCGGACCCCCATTCGACCAGAAAATTCACGGCGGCGTCGAGAGCTTTTTTGGACCGGTCTAATTCTCCCACTCCCGACAGAATGGCCCAGGATTGCGGCAACGAGTCGATCTGACATTCGTCGTTCTGTTTCGATCCGAGCGGAGTTTCATCGTCGAACCAGGCGCGCAGGTACCAGTCGCCGTCCCACGCGTGCTCCTCGATCGCCTTGTGGAGCTGCTCCGCTTGTGATCGGAGCCGGGCGGCCAGGTCGGCGTCGCCGCGACGCTCGGCCAGATTGGCGAACTGGGTCCGGACCGCGATCTGGAACCACCCGACCCAGACGCTCTCTCCTTTCCCGCCGGCACCGACCAGGTTCATGCCGTCGTTCCAGTCCCCGCACCCCATGAGCGGGATGCCGTGGGCCCCGAGCGCCCAGCCGCGGTCCAGGGCCCGCAAACAGTGAACGAACAGCGGTTCGCTCTCGGCCGTCGTGTCCGGGAGGTAGTACGACTCGTGCTCGCCCTCCTTCAGGGCCGGGCCGCGGATGTATGAGACCTGCTCGTCAAGCACGCCCGTGTCGCTGGTCACCTCGACGTACCGGGCGACGGCGAACGGCAGCCACAGGAAGTCGTCGGAGAATCGGGTCCGCACTCCGCGGCCCGTCGGCGGGTGCCACCAGTGTTGCACGTCGCCTTCCAGGAACTGCCGGGACGCGGCCCGTAAGAGATGCGCCCGGGCCTCCGCGGGTTCAGCGTACAAGAGGGCCAGCACGTCCTGGAGCTGGTCGCGGAAGCCGTAGGCGCCGCCGGACTGGTAAAAGGCCGACCGGCCCCAGACGCGGCAGCTTAGCACCTGGTAGGGCAACCAGCGGTTGGCGATCGCGTCGAGGGCCGGGTCGGGGGTCTTCACCGTGACCACGCCGAGCCGGCGGTCCCACTCGTCCGTGACCTCCCGCCGCGCGGTCTGGGCCGCCTCCGGCCGCCGGTAGTGGCGGGCGAGCTGGGCGGCAGTGGCCCGGTCGGCGGCCTGCCCGAGGACGAAAATGACGATGGCCTCCCCGCCCGGCTGGACCTCAAATCTTCCGTGTAGGCCAGCGCACGGGTCGAGGGCCGCCCCGGTCGCCCCGCTCAACCCGGTCCGGATAAACGCGGCCGGGTCGGCCGGTGACCGGTTCCGGCCGAGGAATTCCTGCCGGTCGCCGGTGACCGTCCGCGGGCGCAGGCTGGTGTCG
>DATFWZ010000632.1:0-2160 GCA_035258765.1 Gemmataceae bacterium | reverse complement strand
GGCTGCCTTCAAGAGCTCGGCGTCCGGGGGCGAGTCCCACAGGCCGAAGGAAAGTCGGTTCGCGACCTCGTAACCATCCCGCAGGCCAGCGGCCTCACGGTACAGGAACCGGGGGGACATCAGCGCGAGTAAGACGACGCGCTTGACGGCCCGGTCCGGGTCCTTCGCGGCCTCGAACTGGTGCTCGACGAAGAACCGCTTTTCGTCGTCCGTGAGCGGCCGGCGGAAGGCGCGCTCGGCGAACCGGAATGCGAACTCGCGCAGCTTCTTGTCCCGGTCGGGCGCCGGCTTGGCCCCCGGTTTGGCGTCCAGGTTGATGTCGGCCGGGTTGCCGGAGCCGGGGCCCGGTTCGCGGTCCGCGGGCCGCACGCCGGCCAGCTCGTCCACGTGGGCGAGGACGTACACGGCCGTCTCGATGGCCGCGTCGGTCGTCGCCTGGTCCCAGGCCTTCGAGACCGTGGTTCCGCGCTCCCAACCGAGGCTGCGGTCGTCCGGCGGGAAGGGCGTGGACACCGCGAAGCCCTCCGGTGCCTGGGCCGGCGACAGGTTGCGTCGCGGGATCACCTCCGGCACGCGCCCGGGGAGCTTCCACAACAGCGCGACCGACGCCCGCGGCGACGGCGGCTTCTCCTTCTGCTTCTTCGAGTCGTCTACCCCTTGCTTGGCCTTCGAGAACTCCAGCCGTAACGGGTACGCCCGGCCCGCGAGCAGGAAGACCGACCCGCGATACTCGGTGTCGCTACCGGACTTCACCCAAGCGTCGATGAGGGGCCGGCGGATTTCGTTCACCCATAGCCGGGCAGCGTGCTCGGTCCGGACGACGAACTCGTAATCGCCCGTCTCGGGGGCGAGGAGCGAACCCTCCCAATGCACGGAGAATTCGTGCGGCTCGATCTTGTCCGGGACCGGGCTGAAGGTGCCAAAATCGAATCGGACCTCCGGGTCAATGCGCTCCACGACGCGGTCGTTCGGCCGGAACCGCCGGCCGCGGTAGTATTCGGCCTTCAGACCGTGCTGGTCGCCGCCCGGCCCATCCGCGGGGCGGAAGGTGGCGATCAGGTCGGCGATGGCGTTGCGGTACTGGCCGACGGTGAGTCGCGACAGCTCTACGCGCGGCGGCTTGTTCCGCTCGCGGGCGGCGGGTGAGTAGAAGGTATCGTGGACGTACGCGGCGACCGCGTCGGCCTCCGCGACCGATAGCGTGCCCGGGTCGTCCTCGGGCATCGTCTTGGCGATTAACTTGGTGAGCTGGGTGACCGACTTCTCGCCAGCCAGCGGCCGCTTATGCTTCTTCGTCCCCTCGCCGGACGGGCCGTGGCATGTGGCGCACTTGGTCTTATAAAGCTGCTCGCCGGCGGGATCAGCCGCGACTCCGGGCAGAGTCGCCGAAAGCGCCAGGAAGACCGGTGCGTGGAGGTGCCGGGAAAGCATCGAGCAACCAGTTGCTGGACGGATCGGGCGTGTGGGCGCAGGCGGGAAAGACTCTTCAGGCAGTTTCGGCAGACGCGGGCGGGAAGTCAAGGATTCGGGGGTTTCGTGGGGCAGGTTTCCGAAGCTGTCGTGCGGGTGCGTGCAGTGGTAGGTGGTTGCGAGGCCACCCCCCGCTCAGGCGGGGGATTCGCCGTTGACTCTGGCGAACCCCCGCGTAAGCGGGGGGTAAGCTCGCCGCCCCACAGCTTCACGTTGTTTGGATTGGGTGTCCACTCGCAGGTCCGCGAACTTGTAGCGCCGTTTGTACGGTTTCTCTCAAGATGTAGGACTTTCACCGGCGCCGCATGCAGCCGGGAGAATCCGTGGTTGCGCGAATGGCTTGTCGCACACGCACTTGGGCCGATGCCGAGCCCGTCACGGGGTTTCCCGATGCGCTCCGGCACGGCGCCTGCGTTAGGAGGGGCGTCCCCCAATCGACATGGAGCCCCCCATGACCCAGTTCGAAATGACGCTGCAAGGCCCGCACTTTCTGGCCCTTGCCCCGGCCGCCAAGGAGAAGCCAGTCGAGGCGATGCTCCGCGACATCGCCTACGTCTTGCATCTGACCCAGCAAGTGAAGGCGGAGATGCTGGCGGAGCGGTCCGCCCGGCGCGAGTTCGTCCCGTCCGCGCGACTGGCGGCCTGAGCCGCACGCCCTTGTGCGCCTGGCGTCGGGCCGATATCGTCAGG
>DATFWZ010000631.1:0-21017 GCA_035258765.1 Gemmataceae bacterium | reverse complement strand
CGTCCGCCTGACGGAGAGACATTCGCGGAACTTCTTCAGCGTTCCCCGAGTTCCCCGGATCAGCCATAGGTGCCAGCCACTGGCCGAACTCGCCGCAGGCCGAAGCGTGAGCGAGGCCGCGCATCGTCAAGGTTTGCAGTGCTCACCGCGGCCTCGCTCACGCTTCGGCCTGCAGCTCATCAATTGGGTGGGCGCGCTACCGGAAGAACGCGAGCCATACGACCACCGCGACGGCCGCCCAGAACAGCAGTCCGACGAGAAGGGCCGCGTCGTCCCGGGCGTCGGTCGGCCGCCACCTTCCGAGGGTGAGTACCCACAACAGGCCATGTCCGACCAGCCCGCAAACCGCGTAGAGAACGGCTTCAGCGACGACCTGAAACATGGTTGCGTTTGGCTGGTTATTGTCCTTCGTTGCATCGTGGAACGACTGGGAGCAGCCGTACAACGAAACGCCCTAGCCGGGAAGCCACAGCGAACAGAGCCAGAACATAATCACAATCAGAATGCCGACCGCCAAGCCAATGAGCCCGACGACTGTCCAATCGACTTTGTGATCAACGGGCAGCGGGTTCGAGCCCGGCTCGGCGTAGTCGTTGCGCTCGTCCATCCCGCGAGTATGGCCCGTCTCGCGAACAGAGGCAAGCCGGCGACCGTCCCCTCATTCTTGGCACTCCGAACCCCGAAATCGGGATACACCCTAACTGCAGTAGACGGGCTCAAGCGCCGTTCCTCTCCCGACGGGGCCGGGCCGGTGGGCGACGATCGCACCGAACTCCTAGTCCGCTTGCTGACCCGACACCAGGATCAGCTCTTTCGCTACATCCTCGCCCTCGTCCCGCACGTCGAGGACGCCCGCGACGTGCTTCAGGAGACCAGCGTCGCCCTCTACCGGAAGTTCGCGGAGTACGATACCGGCAAGCCGTTCCTCCCCTGGGCCTACCTGGAGGTGCTGAAGTTCCGCGACAGCGGCCGGCGTCGCGGGCGGGCCCTCCGGCCCGAGGTGCTCGAACAACTGGCCCGTGAGCGCGCCGACCACGATTCGGTCCTCGACGCCCGGCTCGAGGCGCTCGAACAGTGCCTGGCCGAGCTGAGCCCGGAGGACCAGCGGCTGATTCGCGGCCGGTACCAGGGCGGGGCCCGAACCGACGAGCTGGTCCGGCTCTCCGGGTCGAGCCGGCGGACCATGTTCCGCAACCTCGACCGCATCCGGCGGCTCTTGTGTCACTACATCGACCAACGCGTGGCGGCCGCGGAGTCCGCCCCCCGACCCGCCGCCCCACGGAGTACCGTCGGATGAGGCCCCTTCCCACACTGGCCGCCGCGATACTCCTCGTCACCCAGCCCGCGCCGGCCGAGCCGCCGCAAAAGCCCCCGCGGCAGATGGAGCAACTCGGTCGCGGCGTGGTCGCGATCAACCAGGGAGAGGGCAAGGTCTTTGTAAGTTGGCGACTCCTCGGGACCGACCCGGAGGCGATCGCGTTCAATGTCTACCGCACCACCGGGGACGACGTCCCGGTCAGGCGCAACAAGGAACCGATCGCGAAGGTCACGCACTTCCAGGACACCGGGGTCGAGTTCCACAAGCCGGTCGCGTACACGGTTCGCGCCGTTGTTGACGGCAAGGAGTTGGACGCGAGCGCGCCGTTCAAGTTCCCGGCCAACGCGCCGGTGCGACCCTACCTCGCGATCCCGCTGAAGACGCCGGCGGGCTACGCACCGAATGACGTCTCGGTCGGCGACCTCGACGGCGACGGGGAATACGAGATCGTCGTCCACCAGGTCAGCCGCGGCCGCGACAACTCCCAGCCCGGGACCACGACCGAGCCGATCCTCGAAGCCTACAAGCTCGACGGCACATTCCTCTGGCGGATCAACCTCGGCAAGAACATCCGCGAAGGCGCCCACTACACGCAGTTCCTCGTCTACGACCTCGACGGCGACGGGAAGGCCGAGGTGATGTGCAAGACAGCCGACGGGACGGTGGACGGGAAGGGAAAAGTGATCGGCGACGCGACCAAGGACTACCGCAACGAGCGCGGCTACGTCCTCGACGGCCCGGAATACCTGACCGTCTTCGATGGAATGACCGGCGCCGCCATGGCGACCGTCGATTACGTCCCCCCGCGAGGCAAGGTCGCCGACTGGGGCGACGCGTACGGCAATCGCGTGGACCGATTCCTGGCGTGCATCGCCTACCTGGACGGCGAGCGACCGAGCGCGGTGTTTTGTCGTGGGTATTACACCCGAACCGTCCTGGCTTCCTGGGACTGGCGAAACGGCAAGCTCACGAAGCGATGGGTCTTCGACTCGGACGACGGCACGCCAGGGAACGCGGCCTATCGCGGGCAGGGGGACCACAGCCTGAGCGTCGCGGACGTGGACGCGACCGGCAAGGACTCGATCATCTACGGCGCCTGCTGCATCGGTAGCGACGGCAAGGGGCTGTATACCACCGGACTCGGTCACGGGGATGCCCTGCACGTCTCGGCCATGGACCCGGGCCGCGCCGGGCTGCAAGTGTTCAACATCCACGAAAAGACCAAGCGCGACGTCGGCGTGTCGTTCCGCGACGCCCGGACCGGGGAGGTGCTCTGGAGCAAGCCGAGCCCGGACGTGAGTCGCGGAGTCGCGATGGACATCGACCCGCGGCACCCGGGTTACGAGACGTGGGCGTCGGGGCCGGGCCTCTCGGGCGTGTGGAACGTGAAGGGGGAGAAGGTCTCCGACCGGAAGCCGCGGTCGTGCAACTTCGGCGTCTGGTGGGACGGCGACCTGCTCCGTGAGCTCCTCGACCGGACCACGATCAGCAAGTGGGACTGGCAGACCGAGCGCGAGTCGGTCTTGCTCACCGCCGACGGATGCGCCTCGAACAACGGGACGAAGGCGACGCCGTGCCTGTGCGCCGACATCCTGGGCGACTGGCGAGAAGAAGTGATCTGGCGCTCGGCCGACAACCAGGAGCTGCGGATTTACGTCACCACGATCCCGACCGAGCACAGGCTGTACACGCTGATGCACGACCCGCAATACCGGCTGAGCGTGGCGTGGCAGAACATCGGCTACAACCAGCCGACGCAGCCGGGGTTCTACCTCGGCCACGGCATGAAGCCACCGCCGCGGCCGAACATCGTGACGCGGACGGCGAAGGTGAAGGATTGATGCCGCGGACGGCAAAGAAGGAATGTCCAATGCCCGACCAATGACCAAGGAATGTCAAATGCCGAATGATGAATCGGGACTCCGGTCCGTCATTGGTCATTGGGCCTTGGTCATTCCTTGGTCATTAGTCGGGCATTGGGCATTGGTCATTCAGGGGCCTACTTCTGAAAATCCCCGGCCCGAATGATCACCAGTTTCTTCGGCTCGATGTACTTCTTGAACGCGGCCTTCACGTCGTCCGGCGTCAGCGCCTCGATGCGGTTCTCCAGCTCCGTCTGGTGAGCGAACGTCCGCCCGAGGTTCAGGTTGGTCACGATCTGTCCCGCGATCGCCGCGTCGCCGGTCCGGCCCACCTTTTGCGCTTCCAGGTAGGCCTTCTTCGCATCCGCGAGCTCGGCCAGTGACGGCCCGTCGGCCAGGAACCTCTCCAGCTCTTCCGCCGCGGCCCTGTCCACCTTGTCGATATTCACCGGGTTCGTGATCGCGTTAATGGTCAGGCTTGCGACCGGGTCGCGGGTGCCGGCTGTGAACGTGGATGTGACCCCGTACGACAGGCCTTCCTTTTGCCGGATGCGGTCGCCGAGCCGGCTCGACAGCGTCCCCCCACCGAGAATGAAGTTCCCAAGCCGAAGGGCCGCGTAGTCGGGATCGGTTTCCATCAGCGGGAACGATAGCCCGGCGAGGAAGACCGCGTTCGCCTTGTCCGGCGTGAGGATGTCCTCCTTCGACCCCTGGCTTGTGGACGGCGGCTTGCGCTCGATCCGCCGGTACGGGACTTTCGACTCCCACCCCTTGAGCATTTCCTTGACCGCGGTCAGAGTGGCCTCCTGGTCGAAGTCGCCGACCACGGCCACCTCCCCGTGCGTCGCACCGAGTTGTGTCTCGTAGAGCTTCCTGATCGCGTCGACCGTCACGACCTCGGCGCGGGCCTGGTTCTCCTCCAGCGTCGGCACGTAGCGGACGTCGTCCTTCGAATAATCGGACAGGGCCCGCGCGAGCTTGTTGGTCGCCAGAGCGCTCGGGTCGGTGCTGGAATTGGCGAGGCCGGCCTTCATCGCCCGCTTGGTCGTCTCGAACTCGGCGGCCGGGAAGGCCGGCTCGCGGAGGATCTCCCCCAGCAGCTTGAGCGCCGCCGGCAGCGTGTCGCGCTTGGCCTCGACGGAGAACGTGAGCTGGCCGAGCCCGCCGCCACTCCCGCCGCCGCGACCGCCTCGCGGGCTGCCGCGACCGCCAAACCGGCCCAGGCCCGGCGAGATACGAACGCCGAGAGAGTCCAGCTCCTCGCGCAGCGCCTGCCGGTCGTGCTTCTTCGTTCCGGCCATCATCAGGCCGGGGAGCATCCCGGCCGCGGTCGTCAATCCGTTGAGAGATTCCTCGTTCCCGTGGTGCAGCGTCAGCACCAGCGAGACGGTCTCCCCGCGATTCTTTTTTGCCAGCAGGCCGGCCTTGATGCCACCGAGGTCCACGACCTTGAGCCGGGCGTCCAGTTTGGCCGGCGACGGGTCGAACGCCTCGCCCGCGGCGCCGACGTTGCCCCCCTTGTACTCCTTCACGATCGACTCGACGGCCGGGGCGGCCGGGATGTCGAGCCGCTGCGCCTCCTGTGTCGGGATGTACACGCCGACCGTCCGGTTCTGACGCTGGAAGTAGCGCTTGGCGACGCGATTGACGTCGTCGGCCGTGACCGCGGCCACGCGGTCGCGCTGGATGAATAACAATCTCCAGTCGCCGAGGGAGGATGCCGAGCTGAGCGCCTGGGCCATGCCCGAGCTGTTCGACTGGAGCTGCTCCGCGTTCCGCTTGCTCCGGACCTTGGCCTTTTCCACCTCGTCGGCCGTGAACGGGACGGCGGACAGGTTCTCCATCACTTTGATCATGGCCTCGCGGGCCGCGTCGAGATGCGCGGCATCGACCTGGGCGGACGCGAAAAAGAGCGACGGGTCGTGGGCGCTGTCCGCCCGGGCGAACGCCGTGGTCGCGAGCTTGGATTCGACCAGGGCCTGGTAGAGCCGCCCATTCGGCGACTGCGAGATGATCCCGCCGAGCAGGTTGAGCGAGGCCCAGTCCGGGTGCGACGCGGCCGGGATGTGGTAGGCCAGGCCGATCGAGCCGACGGAGCCGACGCGGCGGAGGACGACCGTCCGCTCCCCGTCCTGCGGCGGCTCCTCCGTGTAAGTCTGGTCGAGCTTGCGGGTCGGCTTCGGGATCGCGCCCAGGTACTTGTTCACCAGTTCCAGCACCCTGGGTTCTTCAAACCGCCCCGCGACGATGAGGACGCAGTTGTCCGGCTGGTAGTACTTTTTGTAGAAGGCCTGCAGGTTCTCGATCGGCACCCGCTCGATGTCCGATCGATTGCCGATCGTGGACTTGCCGTAGTTGTGCCACTCGAACGCGGCCGCGTGGATGCGCTGCGACAGGACTCCTTGCGGGCTATTCTCGCCGCGCTCGAACTCGTTGCGGACGACGGTCATCTCCGAAACCAGGTCCTCACGCTTCACGTAGCTGTTGACCAGCCGATCCGCTTCGAGCTTGATGCCGAACTCCAGGTTCTCGTCGGTGGCCCGCATCGTTTCGAAGTAATTTGTCCGGTCCACATTGGTGGTCCCGTTGAAACTCGCGCCGTGGTCGCGGAGGGCCTTGGGCACGTTCGGGAACGTCGGGGTGCCCTTGAAGACCATGTGCTCCAGGAGGTGGGCCATGCCCGTCTCGCCGTAGCCCTCGTGCCGCGAACCGACCAGCACGGTCAGGTTAATGGTGACGGAGTCCCGCGACGGCTCCGGGAAGATGAGTACCCGGGCCCCATTCGTGAGCCGGTACTCGGTCACTCCCTCGACGGTGGCGGCCTTGGTGGGCGCGTCGGCCGCCCGGGCGACGACCGCACACCCGAGCACGACGCACAGGACTAATGATTGACGCATGAGAAACTCCGGTTGATGCGATTCGACCGTGTGCTCCGGGTTGTAGCCGGTGCCGCGAGCCGGTTCAATCAGGAAGTGTCTGTGTGCGATTCCGCCCGTAACATGGAGCGCAACGACTCGTCCCGACTTTCGACGGCCTGCCGATGACTCTTCAACACGTTCTCGACCTGTGGGACGACGCCGCGGCCGCCCGCCTCGATCCCGTCGCCCGATTGGTCTACCGCTCCAATCAGCTCGGGAACGACCAGCGGATCACGAACACTGGCGGTGGCAACACTTCATCGAAGGTGACCGAGACCGACCCTCTGACCGGTGAGCCTGTCGAAGTGCTTTGGGTCAAGGGCTCCGGCGGCGACCTGCGGACTTCGACCAGGGAGAACTTCTCGTCGCTTTACCAGGGGAAGCTGATCGGTCTGCAACGGGCCTACGCGAATCGGATTGACAAAGGGCCGAAGTCGCGGGCGGAGGACAACATGGTGGGCATGTACTCCCACTGCACGTTCAACTTGAATCCCCGTGCGCCCTCCATCGATACGCCGTTGCACGGGTTCATCCCGCGACGGTGCGTCGATCACACGCATCCGAACGCGGTCATCGCACTCGCCGCGAGTGCGAACGCGGAGCTGTTGACGCGCGAGATTTTCGGCGACGAACTGGCCTACACTCCGTGGCTGCGGCCCGGCTTCGAGCTGGGCCTGCGAATGCAGGAACTAGTCGCGAAAAATCCGAAGGCTCGCGGCATCCTGCTCGGCCAGCACGGTCTCATCAACTGGGGCGACGACGATCGCGCGTGCTATTACACGACCCTCGAATTGATCGAGATGGCGGCCAGGTTCATCGAGGGGAAGTATCAGGCGAAGGGCGGGCACGCGACCGCGTTTGGTGGTCCGCTTCACAAGTCATTGCCGGAAGACACGCGGCGGGCGGTCCTGGCGAGGCTCTTACCCTGGCTTCGCGGGCAGGTGAGCAAGCAGAAGCGGTTCATCGGCACGATCCAGGACGATGAGCCGATCCTGCGATTCGTCAACTCGAAGGACGCCCCGCGACTCGCGGAGCTCGGCACGAGCTGCCCGGACCACTTCCTGCGGACCAAGATCAAGCCGCTGTACGTCCGGCTGGAGGCGGGTGAGGTTGGATCGGATGTCGATTCGTTCGTCACCCGGCTCAGGCAGAAGCTGACCGCCGGGCTGGAACAATATCGCAGAGATTACGCGGCCTACTACGAGAAGTGCAAGCGCCCGGACTCGCCCGCGATGCGCGACCCGAATCCGACCGTCATCCTGATCCCCGGAGTCGGGATGATCGCCTGGGGGAAGGACAAGAGCGAGTCGCGGGTGACGGCCGAGTTCTACAACTGTGCCGTCGAAGTGATGCGCGGGGCGGAGGCGATTAATCGGTACACCGCCCTGCCCCAGCAAGAGGCGTTCGACATCGAGTACTGGCAGCTCGAAGAGGCGAAGCTCAAGCGGATGCCGCCGGAGAAGGAGCTGGCGCGCCAAGTTGTCGTCGTGGTCGGGGCCGGGAGCGGGATCGGCAAGGAAGTCGCCCACTGGCTGGTGAAGGATGGGGCACACATTGTGTGCGTGGATGTGAACGCGGAGGCCGCGAACGCAACCGCGGACGAGATCATCGCCAAGTACGGGCCCGGGATCGGCGTCGCCGGGTCGGGCATCTCCAACTGCGGCCCGGCGATCGGGCTCGCGTGCGACATCACGAATCGATCGAGCATCCGGAGCATGCTCGACCACGCGGCGCTCGCCTACGGCGGGTTCGACAGCATCGTGGTCACGGCCGGGGTCTTCGTCCCGAGCGACACGACCGGCCACATCCCGGACGACAAGTGGGCCCTGACGTTCGCGGTCAACGTGACCGGCGGCTACCTCGTCGCCGACGAGGCCGCGAAAACATGGCGCGAGCAGGGGTTGCCGGCGACTCTCGTCCTGACCACGAGCGCAAACGCCGTGGTCCCCAAGAAGGGGAGCGTCGCGTACGACTGCTCGAAGGCCGCCGCTAACCACCTCGTCCGCGAGCTGGCGATCGAATTGGCCCCCCTCGTGCGCGTCAACGGCGTCGCGCCGGCGACGGTTGTCCACGGCAGCGCGATGTTCCCCCGCGACCGCGTGATCGGCAGCCTGGCGAAGTACAACATCCCGTACTCCGACGACGAACCGACCGAGGCGCTGGTCGCGAAGCTCGCGAAGTTCTACGCCGACCGCACGTTGACCCGGACGCCGATCACGCCCGCGGATCAGGCGGAGGCAGTGTTCCTCCTCGTGGGGAACAGGCTGGCGAAGACGACGGGGCAGATCATCGCGGTCGATGGGGGGTTGCACGAGGCGTTTCTCAGGTAACCGCCATGACCGACTCCTTGATCGAAAGAGCTTACGACTTGGCCAAGGAGCGTTACGCCGGGCTGGGCGTCGATGTCGATGCGGCGCTCGCCCGGCTCGCGGCGATTCCCGTCTCATTGCATTGTTGGCAGGGGGACGACGTCGGCGGGTTCGAGGACACGGGGGAGGCCATCGGCGGCGGGCTCGCGGTCACGGGCAACTACCCGGGCAAGGCTTGCACTGCCGACGAGCTTCGCCAGGACGCCGAGAAGGCCCTCTCGCTCATCCCGGGGGCGCATCGCTTCAACTTGCACGCGACCTACCTCGAAGCCGGCCGCAAGGTCGAGCGGAATGAGATTCGGCCCGAGCACTTTGCCCGCTGGGCTGACTGGGCAAAGGCGAAGGGACTGGGCATCGACTTCAACCCCACGTACTTCGCCCACCCGAAGGCGGCCGACGGGTTTACCCTGGCCCACCCGGACGCGGGCGTGCGCAAGTTCTGGATCGAGCACGGCATCGCCTGCCGGCGGATTGGCGCCTTCTTCGGCAAGACGCTCGGCAAGCCGTGCGTGACCAACGTCTGGATCCCGGACGGGTTCAAGGACGTGCCGATCGACCGCAAGGCCCCGCGAGAGCGGCTGGCCCGGTCGCTCGACGAGCTGTTCGCCGAGCCGATCGACGCGGCCCTGAACCGCGACGCGGTCGAAAGCAAGCTTTTCGGCCTCGGGTCGGAGAGCTACGTCGTCGGCTCGCACGAGTTCTACCTTGGGTACGCGATCAAGCGTCAGAAGGTCCTCTGCCTCGACGCGGGACACTTCCACCCGACCGAGACGATCTCGGACAAGCTCTCGAGCGTCCTGATGTGGGTGCCGGAAGTGCTGCTGCACGTCAGCCGCGGGGTGCGCTGGGACAGCGACCACGTCGTCATCCTGAACGACGACCTGATCGCGATCGCCCAGGAAGTTGTTCGCGGCGGCTTCCTCGACCGGGTGCACCTCGGACTCGACTTCTTCGACGCCAGTATCAACCGCATCGCGGCGTGGGTGATCGGGACGCGGTGCCTGGTCAAGGCCTTGCTCGGCGCCCTTCTGGAGCCGACGGACCAGCTTCGGGGACAGGAGGCAGCTGGGGACTACACGTCGCGGCTTGCCATGCTGGAAGAGCTGAAAACGTACCCGATCGGGGCCGTCTGGGATTACTACTGCCTCTCACGCGGAGTGCCGACGGGGGAGCGCTGGCTGGCCGACGTCAAGCGGTACGAGAAGGACGTTTTGGCAAGGCGCTAAGCCGCAAGCGACATCATGACCCCCCTCCTCCGACTCACCGACGTGTCGAAGGCGTTCGGCGGCGTCCGGGCGCTGCGGGGGGTGTCGTTCGACCTGCTTCCCGGCGAGGTTCATGCCCTGGTCGGGGAGAACGGCGCTGGCAAATCGACGCTCATCAAGATCGTCACCGGCGCGATCCAGCCGGACTCGGGCACGCTCGAGATCGCGGGGCAGCCCCTCACCGACAACGACCCAGTCAAGGCCCGGGCTTTCGGGGTCGCGGCGATCTATCAGCAGCCGGCTCTGTTCCCCGACCTCACGGTGGCCGAAAACATCGCCCTGGCCCTGGAACCGCCGCGGCGCTGTCGCCTCGTCCGCTGGGCCGACCGCCGGGCCCGGGCCGCGGAGCTGCTCGCCCGCATCGGCACCAAGATCGACCCCGCGGTCGAGGCGCGCCGGCTGACAATGCCCGAGCAGCAGCTCGTCGAGATCGCCAAGGCGGTTGGGGCGGACGCGAAGGTCGTGATTATGGACGAGCCGACATCGTCCCTGAGCGACCGCGAAGTGGTGAACCTGTTCCGCGTTATCCGCGACCTGCGGGCCCGCGGGGTCGGTGTCGTCTACGTCTCGCACCGGCTGGACGAGCTGCCGCGGATCGCCGATCGCGTCACCGCCCTGCGCGACGGGGCCCTTGTCGGCACGCGGCCGATGCAGGAAGTAACCCGCGGCGAGCTGATCAAGATGATGGTCGGCCGCGACCTGGCCGCGGTGTACCCGAAGGTCGAAGTCCCACGCGGCGAGGTGCTACTGGAGACGCGTGACCTCGATTGCTCGGCTACCGGCGTCTCCGGGGTATCGCTGTCCGTCCGCGCCGGGGAAATTCTCGGACTCGCGGGCCTGGTCGGGGCCGGCCGCACCGAGCTGGCGCGCGTGCTGTTCGGGCTCACGCCCGCCGACGCCGGCGAAATTCGCCTCCGCGGCAAGCCCGTTGTCATCGATTCGCCTTCCCGCGCAGTTGAGCTGGGGATCGCCTACGTCCCGGAGGACCGCCGCCGGCACGGCGTCATCCTTGACCTACCCGTGGCCGCGAACGCGTCGCTCGCCGTCTTGCGGCAGGTGTCGCGAGCCGGCTTCCTCGACTTCGCCCGCGAGCGAGCGTTGGCGGAGGAGTACGTCCGCAAACTCGGGGTCAAAACGTCGTCGGTTGCCGCCCCCGTGGCAACCCTCTCAGGTGGGAATCAGCAAAAAGTGGCCCTCGCCCGCTGGCTCGCGGCCTCGCCGTCGGTCATCATCCTGGACGAGCCGACCCAGGGGGTGGACGTCGGCGCCAAGGCGGAGATCCACAAGCTCATGGGCGACCTCGCGACCCGCGGATTGGCCGTGGTCATGATCTCGTCGGAGCTGCCGGAGGTGCTGGGAATGAGCGACCGCATCGCCGTCATGCACGCCGGGCGGGTGACGGGAATTCTCGACCGCCGCGACGCGACGCAGGAGGCCGTGCTGGATCTGGCGCTCGGCCACCCGGTCGGGAAGGCGGTGCCGGCGTGACGGCGAGATTCCTCCGCGAGCTCTCGGTCGTCGCGGCCCTCGGGCTCTTGCTGCTGGTCATGGCCATCGCGGCCCCAGCCTTCTTCGGTTCCGACCAGGTGCGGAACATGCTCGTCGCGGCCGCCCCGACCCTGGTCGCGGCCGTCGGCATGACCCTCGTCATCCTCTGCCGGCACATCGACATCTCCATCGGCTCGCAGGTGTCCGTATGCGGAGTAGCCGCGGGATTGATGGCCCAGGCCACCGTGTCGATGCCGCTGGTTGTCGTCGCGACGGTGGCTGCCGGGGCATTGCTCGGCATGGCCAACGGGTGGCTGGTCGCCCACTTCAACTTGCCGTCGATTGTGGTCACGCTGGCGACGCTGGTCATCTTCCGCGAAGGCCTCCGCTGGGGCCGGGAGGGAGAGTTCGTCAGCGGACTTCCGCCGTCGTTCCAGTGGTTCGGGCTGGACCAGCGGGCGGGTCAATGGCTCGTCGTCGGAACCGCGTTGGCCGTTTTCCTGCACTTCGCCTGGGGGATGCGCAACCTCGCCGCCGGGCGAGCCGTGTATGCGACCGGGTCCGACGCGGAGGCGGCCCGGCTCGTCGGCATTCGCCCGCGACGGGTCGTGTTCGGGGTGTTCACATTGATGGGCGCCCTGTGCGGGCTGGCCGCGGTGCTCCTGTCCGTCCGCTTCTCGTCGGTTGATCCGAACGCAGGGACCGGGCTGGAGCTGCAGGTCATTGCCGCTGTCGTCGTCGGCGGCACGGCGATCTCCGGGGGACGCGGAACGCTCTTCGGCACGCTCGCGGGCGTCGCGTTGCTCGCGGTGATCGGCCCGGCGCTCGTGTTCCTCGGGGCCCCATCGCAGTGGGAGAAGGCGATCCAGGGGTTCATCATCCTTGCCGCGGTCGCGACCGACGCGTTTGAACGGAGGGCCCGGTAGCATGAGCCCCCCCGCCGCGTCGCGGTTCGGGCAGCCGGCGGCCCTCGTCGGGCTCCTGGCGCTGGAGGTCGCAGTCTTCGGATTGTTCGGCCAGAACTTCCTCACCGGAAGGAACATGGCCGAGATCGCTCGGATGAGTGTCGAGGTCGGCCTGCTCGCCATAGCACTCACGCCCGTGATCGTCACCGGCGGCATTGACCTGTCGGTCGGTTCGCTGATCGGACTGGCGGCCGTGCTGCTCGGGATGATGTGGCGCGACGCTGGGCTGCCGCTCGGCCTCGCGATTGTCGGCACACTGGGTGTCGGGGCGATCGGGGGCGCGTTGAACGGAGTGCTGATCACGCAACTTCGCATCCCGCCCCTGATCGTCACCCTCGGGACGTTTTCGCTCTTCCGCGGTCTGGCCGAGGGGTTGACGCGGGGCAGTGATACTTTTACCGGTTTCCCGTCGTGGTTTCTGACCCTCGGTCAGGGATACGTCGGCGGTGTGCCGGTTCAGCTCCCGGTGCTCGCGGCCGTCGCGATCGGCTTCTGGCTCTACCTTCACCGGACTACGCACGGCCGGGCGCTAATTGCGATTGGTTTCTCCCCCGAGGGCGCCCGGCATGCCGGCCTGCCCGTTGGCCGGCGCGTGTTCGTCGTCTACCTGCTTTGCGGACTGGTCACCAGCCTGGCCGCGATCGTCTACGTGGCCCACGTCGGCCAGGCCCGGGCCGACGCAGGGACCGGCTACGAGCTGGCCGCGATCACGGCCGTCGTCCTTGGCGGCACGTCCATCTTCGGCGGCCGCGGGAGCATTGCCGGAACGGTCCTCGGCCTGTTCGTCATCGTCGTCTTGCAAAACGGCCTGCGGCTGGCCGACCTCCCGGCCGAGCTGGCTGGCATCTTGACCGGAACCCTTTTACTGCTCACTATCGGGCTGGATTGGCTGCGCTCCCGGCCGGCCGCCTCGACCCCCACGGACCCGGACGCGTTCACCATGCGCAACTCCCAGCTCGCCGTGCTGTGCGTCGTTATCCTCGCCGCGGCCGGACTGATCGCCGGCAGCAACTGGTACCTGGTCAAGTCGCTCCCCCAGGTCGGCGGACCTGCCAACTCGACACCCACGCGCACCGGCAAGAAGATCACCATCGCGATGATGCCCAAGAGCAAGGGCAACGCCTACTTCATCGCCTGCCGCAAGGGCGCGGAGGAGGCCGCGAAAGAGCTGGGCATCGAATTGATCTGGGACGGGCCGACGGACACCGACGCGGTCAAGCAGGCGGAGGTGATCGAGACGTGGATCACTCGCGGCGTGGACGTGATCGCCGTCGCCGTCGAGAACCAGGACGGCCTGTCGCCCGTTCTCGAAAAGGCTCGGGCCAACGGGATCAAGGTTGTCACCTGGGACGCGGACGCCCGGCCGGAGGCCCGCGACTTCTTCGTCAACCAGGCCACTCCCGAGGGGATCGCGAAGGCGCTCGTGGACAACGCGGCCCGGGTGATGGACCAGAAGGGCGAGTTCGCGGTCATCATGGCCACGCTCACCGCGGCCAACCAGGTGGAGTGGCGGAAGCAGATCGAGAAGTACGTCGCCTCCGCGTACCCGCAGATGAAGATCGCCGTCGTCCGCCCGTGCGACGACCAGCAGAAGAAGGCAAACGAGGAGACCACGACGATCCTCAATGCCTACCCGAACGTGAAGCTGGTGATGCCGATCTGCTCCCCGGCCGTGCCCGGCGCCGCGGAGGCGATCAAGGCCGCGGGCCGGCAGGACGTCAAGGTGGTCGGCCTGTCCCTACCGAACCAGAACAAGACGTTCGTGCACGACGGGATCACGGACAGCGTGATCCTGTGGAACACGATGGACCTCGGGTATCTCGCGGTCTACGCGGCGGTGCAACTTATGGATGGCAAGTTGAAGCCGGGCGACACGAGCATCGAGGCGGGCAAGCTCGGGAAAAAGGAGATTCGCGGGACGGACATCCTGCTCGGGGTGCCGTTCCGGTTCCACAAGGGGAATATTGACCAGTTTGATTTCTGACCCTCGTTCGACGCTCCGCGTCGAATGCCGAAATCGCCGCTCTGCGGCGATGAGGCTGCTGGGGCCACTCACTCGCATCGACGCAGAGCGTCGATGCTCGCGTTCGACGCGGAGCGTCGAACGAGGTTACGGAGACATCTCATGCGATCAACGATTTCTTTGCTCGCCAGCCTCGCGGCCGCATCCGCGGCACATGCCGGGGCCCTGACCCCCACCTACCTTCGCTGCGAGCACCTCGTCAACCCGCCCGGGATCGACGTCCGCGAGCCGCGACTCGGGTGGGAGCTCCAGTCCAACGAGCGGGCCCAGAAGCAGACCGCGTACCACCTGCTTGTCGCCTCCACCGCGGACAACCTCAAGGCCGATCGCGGTGACCTTTGGGATTCGGGCGAAGTGAAGGGCGACCAGACCTGGGACGTCGTCTACGCGGGCAAGCCGCTGGCCGCTCATCAGGCCTGCTTCTGGAAAGTGAAGGTGTGGGACGCGCAAGGTAAGCCGTCCGACTGGAGCGAGCCCGCGTCGTGGACGATTGGCGTCCTCGACCAGGCCGAGTGGGCGAAGGCCGAGTGGGTCGGGTACGACAAGCCGCGAAAGGCGATCCCCACCCCCGAAGCCCCGTTCGATGGCGCCAAGTGGATCGCCTTCTCCGGAGACCCGAAGCTCGACGCCCCGAAAGGCAATCGCGTCTACCTGACCACGTTCGAGCTACCCAAGGACGCCAAGGTTGAGTCGGCCGAATTGATCGTCACGGGGGACGACAAGGTCTGGTTCGTCCTGAACGGCGAACAAGTTACCCGCGGCGAGGGCTACGACAAGCCAAAATCGGTGGACGTGGCCGGCAAGGTGAAGCCGGGGGTGAACCACGTCCGGGCGCAGATCGAGAACACGTCCAAGGGCCCGACCGGGCTCTTGGCGAAATTCATGATCAAGCTGGCGGACGGAAAGACGGTCACGGTCGTGACTGACGAGACGTGGCATTGCACCGACAAGCCTGGGGCCAACTGGCACAACCGCGACATCAAGGCTGATGAATGGCCGAAGGCCGTTGTCGTTGGCGCGTACGGCGACAAGCCGTGGGGGAAACTCAAGTACCCCAAGCTCGTCCTGCCGCCGCCGGCCCACATGCGGACCGCGTTCACCGCCAAGGCCCCGAAGCGGGCGACGCTCTACGTCACCGGCCTCGGCATCTTCGACGTCCACCTGAACGGCAAGCGGGTCAGCGACGACTGGTTCAATCCCGGCTGGACCGACTACACGAAACGCGTCTACTACCGCGCGTACGACGTGACCGACCGCATCCGCGACGGCGACAACGCCCTCGGGGCGGTCCTCGCGGACGGCTGGTACAGCGGCTACGTCGGCTACGGCAAGATGCGCGACCACTACGGCCAGAGGCCGCGGTTCAAGGCGATCCTGCGACTGGAATTGGCCGACGGCTCAACGCAGCTCGTCACCACCGGACCGAATTGGAAGGCAGCCACGGGCCCGATCAGCGAGGCCGACTTCTTGATGGGCGAGGCCTACGACGCCCGCAAGGAGCTGCCGGGCTGGGACGCCGCGGGGTTCGACGACAAGAAGTGGGACAAGGTCGATTCCGGCGCCGAGCTGAAGCCCGTCGTGCAGTGGCACCCGGCTCAGCCGGTTCGGGCGATCGCCGAGTTCAAGGCCAGGACGATCACCGAGCCGAAGCCGGGCGTCTACGTCCTCGACCTCGGGCAGAACTTCGCCGGCGTCCCGCGACTGAAGGTCACTGGCGACGCCGGCCAGGTGATTACCTTGCGCTTCGCCGAACGCCTGAACCCGGACGGGACGGTCTACACCACCAACCTGCGCGAGGCCCGGTGTACCGACACCTACGTCTGTAGGGGTGGCGGGCCGGAGGAATGGCAGCCGCGGTTCACGTTTCACGGGTTCCAATACGTCGAGGTGTCGGGCCTCAAACAGAAGCCGACGCCGGCCGCGGTGGTCGGCGTGGCACTCAGTAGCGACACCCCCGTCGTCGGGTCGTTCGAGTGTTCCGACCCGGCCCTCAACCGGCTGTTCCAGAACATCTACTGGACGCAGCGGATGAACTTCATCGACATCCCGACCGACTGCCCGCAGCGGGATGAGCGACTCGGTTGGACCGGGGATGCCCAGGTGTACGTGACCACCGCGTCGTACATCTGCGACGTGCAGCCGTTCTTCACCAAGTGGCTCGTGGACCTGGCCGACGCCCAGCGCGCCGACGGGCAGTTCCCGATGGTCGCCCCGCTCAAGGTCGCGGGGGACGACGGCGGACCCGCGTGGGCCGACGCGGGAGTCGTCTGTCCGTACGTGATCTACTCCATCTACCACGACCGCCGGCTGCTCGAGCGCCAGTACCCGTCGATGGTCAAGTTCGTCGAGTTCTGCCGGAAGCGGAGCACGCCGGAACTTCTCCCGCCGAAACAGTACCACGCCTTCGGCGACTGGCTGAGCATCAACGCCAACACGCCGAAAGACATCATCTACATGGCGTACTTCGCCCAGAGCACGAGGCTCTTGAGCGCGTCGGCCCACGGCGTGGACAACGCGACGGACGCGACCAAATACCGCGACCTGTACAACGAGATTCGCAAGGCCTTCCAGAAACGGTACGTCAAGGCGGACGGCCGGATCGACGGGGACACGCAGGCCTGCTACGTCCTCGCCCTCGCGGCGGACCTGCTGGACGGGGAGGCCAAGACGAAAGCCGCGGAGTACCTCGTTGATAACATCAAGAAGCGCGGCTGGCGGCTCTCGACGGGCTTCATCGGCACCAAGGACCTGATGCTCGTCCTCAACAAGATCGGCCGACAAGACGTCGCGTACCGGTTGCTTCATAATGAGACCTTCCCGTCGTGGAAGTTCTCGATCAACCACGGGGCGACGAGCATCTGGGAGCGGTGGGACGGGTGGACCCCGGAGAAAGGGTTCCAGGACCCGGGGATGAATTCGTTCGCCCACTACTCGTTCGGGGCCGTCTACGGGTGGATGTTCCAGACCATCGGCGGGATTTGGCCCGTATACATGGTCGGAAACCAAAAGATTCAAATTGCCCCCGTCCCGGACGCGAAGCTGACGCACGCCACGGTCAAGTATCGCGGCTTCCGGGGCCAGATCGCGTCGAGCTGGAAACGGGACGGCGACACGTTCACATTGACCCTCGAGGTGCCGCCAAATGTCGAGGCTGAGGTGCGCGTGCCGACATCCGACCCGGACTCAGTCAAGGTGGACGGCGGGGACACCGGCGTCCGTTGGGAAGCGCCGGGGCCAGAGCCTTACCGCGGGGTCACGGTCGCGTCCGGCAAGTACACGTTCACCGCCAAGGCCCCGAAACCGGTCGAGTTGAAGGAGTAACTGACCCATGACCTCTTCGCGCGAAGCCTCTTCTCCCGGGTCCGATGTCCTCCGTCGTTCCGACGAGGCGCCGATTCTGACCGTTCAGCAGCACGTCCTCCGGGAGCCGCAGAACGCGCCCGGGACGTCCGGTGAGTTCTCGTGGCTTCTCTCCGGGATCACGCTGGCGACCAAGATGATCGCCGCCCGCGTCCGCCGGGCCGGACTGACCGACTTGCTCGGCTCGTACGGTCAGACCAACATCCAGGGCGAGGAACAGCAGAAGCTCGACGTTTACGCCAACGAGGCGCTGCTCCACTGCCTGAGCTGGCGGGAGTCAGTTGGGTTCGTCGCGTCCGAGGAGAATGAGCGGCCGATGGCCGTCCACCACGGGTCGCCGACCGCGAAGTACGCGGTCGTCTTCGACCCGCTCGACGGCTCGTCGAACATCGACGTGAACGTCAGCGTCGGGACCACGTTCTCCGTCCTGCGGCGCCCGGCCGAGGGCGCCGAGGATGTGTCGAGCTGGGTGCTCCAGCCCGGGTCGGCCCAGGTCGCGGCGGGATACGTCCTGTACGGGTCCTCAACCATGCTCGTGTATAGCACGGGCAACGGCGTGCACGGGTTCACGCTCGACCCGTCGGTCGGAGCGTACGTCCTGAGTCACGAGAACCTCCGCATCCCGGCCCAGGGCCGATACTACTCGGTCAACGAGGCGTACGCGGAGGAGTTCCCGGGCCCGTACCGGGCCTTTCTCGACCGCGTCCGCCGGGGCGAGCTGGGGCGGCGGTACTCGACGCGGTACATCGGTTCGATGGTCGGGGACTTCCACCGCACGCTGATCAAGGGGGGGATTTTTCTTTACCCCCCGACCAGGGAGAGCCCGTCCGGCAAGCTGCGGCTTATGTACGAGGCCAACCCGATCGCGTTTCTCGCCGAACAAGCCGGCGGGTTCGCGACCGACGGCTCCCGACGCATCCTCGACATCAAACCGGCCAGCATTCACGAGCGCACACCGCTAGTCGTTGGCAGCCCGGTCGAAATGGAGTTCTTCCGGCGGTGCACAGAACAGGGGTGAGCGGCCATGGCCGAGCGCGTGTTCGTCGGCGTGGACATCGGGGCCGAGAGCGGCCGGGTGATTGCCAGCGCGTTCGACGGCCGCCGCGTCCGCCTCGACGAGCTGCACAGGTTCGGCAACGGGCCGGTCGAGATCGCCGGGTCGTGGCGGTGGGATGTGCTTCGGCTGTGGAATGAGATTCAAATCGGATTGCAAGCCGCCGGGGCGAAGTACGGCGATTCGGTCACGTCGGTCGGCGTGGACACCTGGGGGGTCGATTACGTCCTGTTGTCGAAGTCCGGCGAGCTGCTCGGTCAGCCGTTCCACTACCGCGATGCCCGCAACGCCGGTGTTATGGAGTGGGCGTTCGGGCGATTGCCGCGGGCCGCGATCTTCGCGGCGACCGGACTACAATTCCTGCCGTTCAACACGCTCTACCAACTCATTGCCTGCCGCGAGCGGACCCCGGAACTCCTCGACGCGGCGGACCGGCTCCTCCTGATGCCGGACTTCTTCCACTGGTGCCTCGGCGGCTCGACGACCGTCGAGTTCACGAACGCCACGACCACCCAGTGCTTCAGCCCCCTGACGCGAGCCTGGGCGTTCGACCTGCTATCCGGTTTCGACCTGCCGACGCACTTCCTCGGCAAGGTGGTCCCGCCCGGCACGCGCCTTGGACCTCTGCGGCGCGACCTGGCAACGAAGACTGGTCTCCGGGCGGCCGGCGTGGTCGCGCCGGCGACGCACGACACCGGCTCAGCCGTGGCCGCGGTGCCCAGCGACCGCACCGGGCGGACGACGTGGGCGTACATCAGCTCCGGCACGTGGTCGCTCGTCGGCGTCGAAGTCCCAGAAGCGAACCTCGCGCCGACAACGCTTGCCCGCAACCTGACCAACGAGGGCGGGGTTGACGGCACGTACCGGCTCCTCAAGAACGTGATGGGCTTGTGGCTGGTGCAACAGTGCAAGGTGGTGTTCGACCGGGCCGGACTGGCGCACGACTACGACACGCTGACCCGACAGGCCGCGGAGGCGGAGCCGCTGCGGTCGCTTATCGACCCGGACGACCCGAGGTTCCTCAACCCGCCAAAGATGCCGACCGAGATCACCGCGTTCTGCCGCGAGACCGGTCAACCGGTTCCGGACACTTCGGGCCGGTTCGTCCGCTGCTGCCTCGACAGCCTGGCGCTGAAGTACCGGCTGGTACTCGGCTGGTTAGAGGAGGTGACGGGCGCTCGCGTCGAGGTGGTCCATATCGTGGGCGGCGGCTCGCGGAACCGGCTCCTGAACCAGCTCACGGCCAACGCGACCGGCCGCCCGGTGCTGGCCGGGCCAGTGGAGGCGACCGTCCTCGGAAACGTGCTCGTTCAAGCGCGGGCCGCGGGCGAACTCTCCTCACTGGCGGACATGCGGTCCGTGGTTGCCGCATCTGGCGGCATCGAGGCCTTCGAGCCGCGCGATGCCGCGACATGGGAATCGACGTTGGAGCGATTCACAGACCTTGTTCAGTGATCCGGATCCGTCAGCCCGGGATGAGTCCAGTGAGCAGTCGCGGGTGTCTAGATTCGCGGCATTGCCGCGTCGCCGAATGCAACTCCCATTGTTCAGCTGACGGCTCGGAGACTCGACATCATCCCTTGGTCAACACAGCTGAGGTGTAATCCCGTCCGAATTGCTGTGCAAGTTCGACAAGGGCACCAACCGGCATCTACATTGCATCAGCTGGATTTTAGATCCCGGAAACGGAGTTCCAACACGCTTCCGGAGTCGAATTATGGTGGCGGCTGCTCAGTCCCGGAGTTCACTCATCGATGACGCGACGGCCGCGCTCCGCCAAGCGGTGGCGCATCTGTCCGAGGCCGAGCAAGCGTTTCGCCGGGCCGGTCGGGCCGACCTCGCCGACCCCACTGGTCGGGCTCTCGCGACCGCGCGCCTGGCCGAACTCCTCCACTTGAACGGGGCCGGCGCCCCGTCTATCCGCGAGCCGGCCGACTGGTTCCTCGAGTGACTCCCGCGTCAGCCGTTGAGCACCCGCCGCAACCAAGCCTCGAGTGTCACCAGAAGCCAGATCTTCGCCCCGTGCCGGGGACGCAATCCGCCGAGCCTCCCGCCAAGCAGCCGCTCCAGGTACTCGCGCCGGACTAAGCCGTAGCCCTTGAGGCCGTCCAGTAACCGCTCGTGGGCGGCCGGCAGAAGCGGCCCGCGGAACCAGCCCTCCACCGGCACCAGCATCCCACTCTTGGGCCGTTTCAAAATCGCCGCGGGCAACAGGTCACGGACGGCCCGCTTGAGCAGGAACTTCTCGACCGTGCCCCGCAACTTGAGTTGCGACGGGATGGCGGCGGACAGTTCCACCACCCGCCGGTCGAAGAGCGGCGATCGCGGCAGGACTCCGAACGGGTAGCTCAGGGCATCGACCTTCGGCAGGATGTGATGCCCCCCCTTGAGGCGG
>DATFWZ010000630.1:0-2732 GCA_035258765.1 Gemmataceae bacterium | reverse complement strand
CCTGCCACTCGAGGCCGACCACCTGTACCAGGTAACCGTCGAGTACCAGCTCCGGGGGACGACCAACGGGCAACTGAAGGTGAATGACACCGACGTCCGCGGTCGCGCGGTGCGCGATCTCAAGACCACCGCCCGGGGCTGGGCGACGGCCACGGCGACGTTCCGCCCGGGAATTTCCGTCAACCCCGGCCGGCTCGAGTTCGCCCATACCGGGTCGGACGTCATGGCCATCCGGCGGATCGAGGTGGCCGATCAGGGCCCGGCCCCGCCACCCGGGCAGATCGCCTACCGGTCCGACTTCGGCGCCCTGGCCCCCGCGAAGATCAAGCTCCAGGGCAAAGAGATGCTCGAGTCCACCGGGCAGATCCCGGCCGGGTTCCAGACATACGCCTGGGACGGCAACTCAATCATGGAGTTCGCCGTCGAGCCGGAAGGCAATACCCGGGTACTCGCACTCCGCAGCCTGGAGGGGAGGGAGTCCGGGATGATATTCCTCCCGGACGTGACCGTCCGCAAGGGCGTCAACTACTGGGTGAGCGTCGAGTACCAGTGCTACTCGGACCGGGCCGGGAAGGTCCGGGCCCTGGCCGATCCGGGCAAGGTCCGCGACATCAGCGAGCTGCCCGGGACGACCGGCGAGTGGCGCACGATCCACATCCCCTTCCGACTCCAGGACGACGAGGGGGAGGCCGTCCGGTTCGAGTTCCACATCACTGCGAAGGGGGCCGAGAACCCGCTCCGGATCCGGTCGGTCGTGGTCGCGGAGGCGGGACTGCCGACGGCCCCGGCCGGCTTGGGCCAATCCCTGTACCGGTTCACCGCGGCCGACGCGAAGCCGTTCCGGACGACGCTGTCGCAAGGGCGGCACGTGACCAGGACGGAAGTCTCGGACATGCCGGCCGGGTTCATGGCCGGCGTGTGGAAGAAGGAGGACACGGGTGAGGTGGCGATCGAGGACATTGCCGGGCGCAGGGCCGTCACCTTGAAGAACGAGGACGGCAGCGTCTCCATCCAGTTCTTCGCGACCCAGCCGATTGCCCAGCTGTCGGCCGGCCGGGAGTACACCCTGCGGGTCGTCCACTGGGGGAACGCGGACGCCACCGGCAAGATCGAGGTGCGTAAGCCCAGGGTCAACACCGGCATCTGCGCCCATCGCGTGCGGGGCACGAACGGACAGTGGGAGGAAACGACGTCCAAGTTCACCCCGACCGAGGACGGCCCCGTCCACCTGTACTTCCAAAACTCCGCCGGGGGAGATTCCGGCAAGGTGGCGTTTCACACGGTCGAGTTGATCGGACCTGGCGGCACCCCGGTCGGGGCCGCGGGCGGGTCGTCATACCAGCTTAGCCTGGCTGGCACTCGAGCCTTCGCCCGCCGGTACAAGAAGGACGCGGTCGTCGAGACCCAGGGCGACGGCAACCTGCCGGCTCCGTGGGCCGCGAACACGGCCGGCGACGAAACCCTCGGGGACGTGTTCGCGGAGGCGCTGGGCGGGCAGATGGCGATCGGCCTGCGAAACCACCAGGGCCCGTCGTCGGTCCGGCTGTTCAGCCGGTCGGACCTGGTCCGCGTCAAAGCGGGGCAGAAGTATACCGTCAAGCTGTCCTACCAGACGGACCAAAATGGCAAGGGTTGGTATGGCGTCTCGATCGGCGGGACGGAGGTGAACCGGACCGACTTCACGCCCGCCGTTGGGAACTGGAAGGACACCGAGGTCACCGTGACGGCCCGGACCGACGGCGGCTTGACGATGGCCATCGGCTGTGAGTCGTCCGGGTCGGAGGCGTCGGTGTACATCCGGAGCGTCCAGGTCCGGCAAGTGCCGTGAGCAGCGGTCAGGATCCAGGAGTCAGTAAGACAACTCTGACCCTCGACCCCTGACCCCTGACCCCTGGCATGATCTCTCCCGAGCGACTGGCCGCGATGCAAGCGGGCTGGGTACGACTCCTGGCCCGCTTTTCTGTTGCGCCGGCGGACGCGTACCCCGTCTTCGATTGGCTGGTCGCCGCTTATTCTGAGCCGCAACGCCACTACCACACGCTTGAGCATTTGAGCGAGATGTTCCGGGTGGCCGCTCGGTTGGCCGACGCGGCCGCCGACCCGGCCGCGGTCGAGCTGGCCATCTGGTTCCACGACACGATCTACGACCCCCGTGCGAAGGATAACGAGGAGCGGTCCGCGGCTCTGTCCGTCGAGGTCTTGCGCCCGCTCCGCGTCCCCGAGGAGACCATCCAACACGTCGCCGCAATGATCCGGGCCACGGCCCACAGCGCGACGGCCGACGTGGACGCGGACACGGCGGTGCTCCTCGACGCCGACCTGGCGATCCTCGGCGCCGCGGAGCCGCGCTACGCCCGGTACGCGGCGGACATTGGGCGGGAGTACGCCTGGGTCGAGGAATCGGCCTACCGGGCCGGGCGGGCGAAGGTGTTGGAGGCGTTTCTGGCGCGCCCGCGGATTTACCGGACCGAGCGCATGCACGCGGTAGCAGAAGAGCCGGCGCGTCGCAACCTGCGGGCCGAGCTGGAGCAGCTCGAAAGTGAGGGTCGCGCGTGATCTGCGTGGACGACGGCCGGCACTTTGACACGCTGCCGCCGACGCGGAAGCTCTTGACGCTCATTTTCGCGCTGGTCGGGAAGGACGAGGCGACCGAGCTGTGGTTCGACCATTATCCCGGTGATCGCCAACTCCGCATGTTCTACCGGGTCGGCGGTCAGCTTTTCGAAATGGTC
>DATFWZ010000629.1:0-6757 GCA_035258765.1 Gemmataceae bacterium | reverse complement strand
GTGGCCCCGCCTCGGTACTCGCCGCCGTCGGTTCGGGACCGGCCGTGGTCACGGAGGCGCCGAACGAGGCGCCGGTCGTCGTCGGGGACGTGATGAACGCCGTGACGACGCTCGTCGCCCAGTCGCGGCAACCCGGCGTCGTCGTGACCGACGCCACCTACCGCTTGGTGGAAGGGTATTTCGACTGCGAAGCGGCCGGGGAGGTCCGGCCGCGGGGGGCGGCGGCCGACGTGCCGGTCTACGCCGTGTGGGGCGAGCGGGCGGCGCGCAACCGGATGGAGGCGGCCGACCCGGCCCGCCTGTCGCCGCTGATCGGCCGCGACCGGGAGGTGGCGCTCCTCCGCGAGCGCTGGGAACTCGCGGCCGAGGGCGTGCGCAACGTCATCCTGATCGTCGCCGACCCGGGGCTGGGCAAGTCGCGGCTCATTCGCGTCATGCGCGACCACCTGCACCAGTCGCCCGGCGCGGAAGTCGTCGAGTGGTACTGCACGCCGTACCACCAGGGCAGCCCCTTCTTCCCGGTGATCGAGTACTTCGACCGGACTTACCAGCTCGGGAGCGAACACGATCCCGGGCGACGGCTGGACCGCCTGCTCGCGCGGCTTCAGGGTGACGGCATCTCCGACCCGGAGCAGCAGGCGCTCCTCGCGGCGATGCTGTCCATTCCCGGCGGGTCGCGCCTGCCGGAGTTGGCGCTCACCCCCGAGCGGCAAAAGGAAAAGACCCGCGACGCACTCCTTGCGTGGCTGTCGGCTCGAACGGAACAGGCGACGGTCCTCTTCGTCGTCGAGGACTTGCACTGGGTCGATCCCTCGACGGAATCCCTCCTCGCCCAGTTCGTCGAGCAGGGCGGCGAGTCGCGCGTCCTGGGCCTCTTCACCTTCCGTCCGGAGTACGACCCGCCGTGGAAGGGCAAGGCGGTCCAGACGCAAGTGGCCCTGAACCGCCTCACGCGCGGCCAGATCGCGGAGATGGTCCGGGCCCAGACGGGCGACGCGGCGACCCCCCAGGCGGTCATCGACCAGATCGCCGATCGGACCGACGGCGTCCCGCTCTTCGTCGAAGAGTTCACGCGGCTCATGATGGAGAGTGGGCCGGAGCCGGGCGGCGTCGCGACGACGATTCCGGCGAGCTTACAGGACCTGTTACTCGCCCGGCTCGACCGAATGGCGAGCGACCGTGAGGTGGTCCAGCTCGGGGCGACGATCGGGCGAACCTTCGGGTACGACCTGATCCGGGCCGCTACCGACCGGGACGAGACTGTGCTACGGGCCGAGTTACGGAAGTTGGTGGACGCCGGCCTTCTGTTCCCGAGGGGGACGCACCCCCGCGTGACGTACACCTTCAAGCACGCCCTCATTCAGGACGCGGCCTACCAGTCGCTCGTGAAGAAGACCCGTCAGCAGCTTCACCGCCAGGTCGCGGAGGCGTTGGAGAAGTCGTTCCCCGACGTGGTCGAGACGCAGCCGGAGCTCGTGGCCCACCACCTCGGCGAGGCCGGGGAGACGGCGCGGTCGGTCGGCTACTGGTTGCAAGCGGGGGAACGGACCCAGCGGCGGTCGGCTCACATCGAGGCGATTCGGCACATGACCCGCGGTCTGGACGCGGTCGCCCGGCTCCCAGACGGACCAGACCGGATCGGGGCCGAACTGCGGTTCCGGCTCCTGCTCAGCGGAAGTTACCTGGCCACCCAGGGGTACGCGGCGCCGACCGTCGAGACCGAGATCCAGCGGGCGAAAGACCTGAGTGCCCGAATCGACCGCGGTGAGGCCACGCGGTTCGGGATCGACATGATCATCTGGGCGCTCCGGTTCATCCAGTGCCGGAACACCCTGGCGAAGCAGATCAGTAACGAGCTTCTGGAGTTCGCGAAACGGCCGGGGATGGAGGGCTTCCGGAGCGACGCGTACTGGACCGCGACCTGCAGCGACTGGTGGGCCGGGCGGTTCGACATGGCCCTGGAGGAGGCCGAGCAAGGGCTGGCCCTGTACCACCCGGAGACCGCCGCCGCCGTCGCCACCGCGACCCAACAGAACTGCGGGCCGCTCCTCGCCACGTACTCCGGGCTGGCCCTGTGGGCGGTCGGCCGCCGCCGAGCCGGGTGGGCCCGCCTCATGGCCGGGGTCGAGCACGCCCGGTCCCTCAACCACCCGTACACCCTGGCAGTCGCGATCTACAAGCCGGGCATCATGGCCAGGATGGCCGGCGACGGCGTCGAGGCCGAGCGATGGGCCGACGAACTCATCGCCCTGTGCGCCGAGAACTCGTTCACGTTCTGGGCCGCCCAGGGGGCCGGGCTGAAAGGGGCCGCGCTGGTTGTCCAGGGGCGCTACGCCGAGGCCGTGCCGTGGCTTCGCGGGGCGATCGCCAACATCGGCGAGACCGGGAGCATGAAGGTGACCCAGACATTCGGCACTCACCTGGCCGAAGCGCTCTGGGCGATGGGTGACCGAGCCGGGGCCTGGGCCGCCCTCTCCCGGGCGGTCGCGGATGCCGCGGAGGACGACTCGGAGGGTTGTTTCCTCCCGGAGATGCACTGTCGGAAAGCCCACTTCCTGGCGGCCGTCGATCCGGCCGAGGCCGAGGCCGAGTTCGCCACCGCGGTCCGCATCGCCGAAAGCCAGAACAGCCGTTACCTGGGCCTGCGGGCCGCGATCGACCTGGGTCGGGTCTGGGCCACGTCCGGCCGGACCGACGCGGCGGCCGAACTGGTCGCACGATTGCTGGCGGCCGTGCCGGAGGCCGGGGACACGATGGACGAGGCGAACGCTCGGGCGCTCCTCGCCGAGTTGGGCCGGGGGTCGGATCTCACTGCGGAAGGGGAGCGAACATGATGAGGTTGTGGCGGAAGCTCGAGTTGTGGTTCTGGGGGAAGTTCTTCATCCTCCTCATCGCCCTCGGAGCCGGCACCCGGCGGCGGCGGATGTCCCATAACAACGGGTTGGCCGGCCGGGGGAAAATCCGGCTAGCTACCGACCAGACATTCCCCGCGACGGACTTCTTCGAGCCCGGCCGGGAATTCCCGTGCCGCATCCGACACGCCTGCGTGCCGTTCCTGGACGACGCCATGAAGGTCGCCCGGAGCGCCACCCTGAAGTTCGCGGACACCGACTTCCGAAGCCCGCTCGACATCCAGATGAACACCGGCCACCACTCCTTCTTCTGGAACGCCCGGGTGTTCTTGGAATTCGCGTTCTCCCGGCACCTCAAAGACGGTGTCCAGTACGGGAAGTACTACCGCAAGTACGCCCAGGGACGACGGGCGGCGTCGTCCGCATTCCGAATCCGGCCGCCTTCGTACGCCGACCTGTACTATCACAGCCAAACCCCGTTCCTGTGGAAGGCCCGAGATGGGAAGCCACGGTACGCCAAGTTCAGGCTCATCCCGATTGACGGCGGTCCGGAGCGGAATGCCCCGACCGTTGAGTACGTCGAGGGCTGTGCCGCCGACCCCGCCGCCGCGGACAGACTCTGCGACCAAAGATGCTTCCCGGACGAGACCCGGAGCGTGAACTACCTGAAGAACGAGTGGCGGGACCGCTTGAAGGCTGGCCCGATCCAGTACCGTCTCCAACTCCAACTCCACGAAGTCTCGCCGGACGACTCCCCCGAGATCCGCAACTGTCACTTGGAGTGGGACGAAGCCACTCACCCCTGGCACGAACTTGCGGTCGTTGAAATCACCGAAGAGTTGTCCCACGCCGAGGCCTGTTTCATGGCATTCGAAATCACCAACCTTCCACCGGTGATGGGTATTCTCCCGTCCGAGTCGATGGACGACTACAACTCGGTGAACTACATGCGTGCACAGTCGATCTGGGCGATCCGAATGCGGCGATTGTGCCATCGGCTCTTCGGCCCGCCGAAGGACCTGCCGGACGACGGCCCACACAACTGTAGCCCCCCAGGGATGTGACTCCTCCCAGGCCACCCCGGGTACGATCTGAACGGCTTTCCACTCGGCGCCGAGTTCAGCAATTACTCCAGCGGCGGACGCCCACGTGTTCCTCTGGTTGTTCGGGCATCCCGAGGAGCACGCCGGCGACGGCCCCGCAACTACCGACCGCCGGGAATGTGACACACCAATCGCAACCCCTGGCGGGGTAAGACTCAGCAGGCAGAGCGGATTCGCTGGAGTGGGTAAGGCAGAAACTGCTCCTGTCAAAGAGTGACCAAGTGAGGTAATAGAATCCAAAGCTCTTCGCTCTACATAAAGCGGCGAGGTTCCGTCGCAACCGAGAATGAAGGGGTAGAACCCCCGTGATTGCCAGCGAGCGTCTCGCGGGGGCGGCCGTGGACCCGCAGCGCCGTGCGCATCCTGTTCCGCAACCTCCGAAAGAAGCACCCGGCCCTCCGGGGCGTGGTCGCGTACGCCTACCGGCACTCCTTCGCGACCTCCGCCCTCGAGCGGGGCGTCGGCGTCGCCCAGGTGGCCGAGCTCCTCGGGCACACCAGCACCGACATGGTGATGCGGGTCTACGGCCACCTCGACCAGCGGGTGCGGTACATGCGGGAGCAGGCGGAGCGGGCGACCCGTCCGCCGGCGGGCGACTCCCCGGCCGCAGCACAATGATCCGTCCCACCGGCTCGCGGCCACTTATCACGAGAGTCGCGTCCGCGACACTTACGCCGCAGGCGCCACAACCCCCACCGATCCCGTCGTCGCCGCTACCCGGACGCAGGCCGGACTCGGTTGCAGGACCCACGACGTCCGGGGATGATGGGTCGGTCGAGCCGATGACCGGTTCGGCGACAGGGAGGGAAGTCGCATGGCCGGTAACGGATCGATCCTCGTAACCGGTGCCGCCGGTCAGCTCGGGGCGGTCGGGCGGACCGTCACCGGCCTGCTCCTCGAGCGCGGGCTTTTGGTCCGCGCCCTGGTCCGCCGCGAGGACGACCGGGCGGCCGCCCTGCGGGCCGCCGGCGCCGAGGTGGTGGTCGGGGACCTCCTCGAACCGGCCGACGTCCACCGGGCCGTCCGCGGCTGCCGACGAGTCTACTTCGGCATGTCCGTTTCGCCTGGGTACCTCGAAGCGACCGTGACCATGGCGGCGGTCGCCCGGGAAGTCGGGGTGGACGCCCTGGTCAACATGTCCCAGATGACCGTCTCCCAGATGGACATCCACAACACCACCCCGAGCCGGCAGCAGCGGCAGCACTGGCTCGGCGAGCAGGCGCTGGCGTGGTCGGGCCTGCCGGTCGTCACCATCCGGCCGACGATGTTCCTGGAGAGCTTCCTCCCCCTCGCCGGTCCGAGCGTCCGCGACCGGGGCCGCATCGAACTGCCGTTCGGCCGGGGCAAGACCAACCCGGTCGCCGCGGCCGATGTCGCTCGGGTCGTCGCGGCCGTCCTCGCCGACCCCGGGCCGCACCTGGGCCGGGTCTACGAACTCACCGGCCTGCGGTCGCAGGACATGGACGGCGTCGCCCGGGAGTTCTCGGATGCGCTGAACCGGGAGGTCGCGTACGCCGACGTCCCTCCCGAGGATTGGGAGCGGGAGCTGAAACGGGCGGGGTTGCCGGAGCACCTGGCCGGGCACCTGGTGACGATGGGCGAGTTGCACCGGGCGGGCCGGTACGACCGGCTGGCGGACGGGGTGGAGCGGGTGACCGGCCGGCCGGCGATGAGCATCCGGGAGTTCGTGGCGCTCCACGCGGATGCGTTCGGCGGTCGTCGATCGTAACGGTGGCCCGACTCAGTGTGCAGGCGTTCTTGGGGACGCACGCCGCGCGAATCGCACCGGGCGCGTCGATGTTTTTTCCCGTGCCGGTGTCCGAACGGTTGCAGCCTGTTCGTTGTACTCACACGTGGCGGGGGACGGGCCTCCGCCCGTGCATTCAAAAACCGTCCGGAGTACCATCATGGCGAAGTTTTTGTTCATCTATCGCGAATCCACGGAGAGCCGCGCCCAGCCGTCTCCTGAGGAAATGCAGGCCTTGCAGGCGGCCTGGTACACCTGGATGCAAAAGTTCAGCTCGGCGATCGTGCCGGGAGGCGACGGATTGAAGCACACCGGCCGATTCGTGAAGGCGGAACTCGTGACCGACGGTCCCTACGTCGAAGCCAAGGAAATCATCGTCAGCTTCACGATCATCCAGGCCGACGACTACGACGCAGCGGTGGCGATCGCCCGTGCGTGTCCGCCCGGACACACGATCGAGATCCGCGAGTTTGCCGGCTACGCATGAGCGAACTGCGATTCCGAAGCCTCTGAGGAAAAGGAACGAACAATGACTGCAAAGAAGGGCACGCAGAAGTCCACCAAGAGCACCACGGCGATCGGCAAGACGTCCAAGGGATTCATGGACGAGGAACGAGTCGCGATGAAGGAGCGTGCCAATGAGCTGAAGGCCGAGCGTGCGGGCAAGGCGGACGGGGAAAGCGCCGTGCTCGCGACGCTCGCCGCGATGCCGGAATCGGATCGCGCCCTGGGCGAGCGGCTCCATGCGATCATCAAGACCAGCGCGCCAGCCCTCTCGCCGAGACTCTGGTACGGGATGCCCGCGTATGCCAAGGACGGCAAGGTCGTCTGCTTCTTCCAAAGCGCGGCGAAGTTCAAGACGCGGTACGCAACGTTCGGCTTCCAGCACGACGCGAACCTCGACGACGGCGCCATGTGGCCCGTCGCCTTCGCGCTGAAGGAGTTGACTGCCGCCGAAGAGACACGGATCGGCGCGCTCGTGAAGAAGGCGGTGAGCTGAGGACCGAGCAAACCGACGGCGACATGAGCGAACCCCGCGCGCTGGTGGAGCACTT
>DATFWZ010000628.1:0-16122 GCA_035258765.1 Gemmataceae bacterium | reverse complement strand
CGTTCGGCGTCGGCGCCCGTGACCGGGGGCGGTCCCTTCGGATCATGCACGGACTGGCTCCTTCACCGGTGTCAGCTCGTAGCCGGTGACCATGGCACGGAAGTTGTTCCATCCGGCCCGGATGACCTGGGCGATGTGGATGACAAAGAACAGCACGTAGCCGATCGTCAGCGCGAAATGCTCCGCCCGGGCCCAGGTGTAGCCACCCAGCAGACCGGTAAGCCAGGCAAGTTGCGTGGGCTTGTAGATGGCCAGCCCCGTCAGAAGCGAGCCAGCGCCCATCAAGATCACACCCGTATAAGCAATCCGTTGGGCCCCGTTGAACTTGACCCGGGGCGGCGGTTCTTTGCGCAGCCGAAGGTCGTGGAGCACCACGTGCCACGCCTCGCGCGGTGTGTGGCGGTTGGGCAGCAGGTGGCGCCACGCGCCGGAAACGAATGTGTACAGGACGTAGCAGAATCCGTTGATCGCGAAGAACCACATGAATGTGAAGTGGTACGCCATGCCGACTGCCAGGCCGTGTTCAAGGTCGAGGGCGCGGTAGAACCCGGCGGGGAAGAAGTGAACGAGGGTGACGTCGCCGATGCGAAGCGCGTAACCGTCGTCGGCCCAATAGATCAGGAGGCCGCTCCAGATCATGATGGTCAGCAGCGGCACGTTGACCCAGTGCATCCAACGAATGGCTCGCGGGTGCTTCGGCTCCAGGCGGTTCAAGCCTGCCTCCTTTGCGAAGTCCGAGGCCCCGCGGCGACCCGGTTCCCGTGTCACTTCTTTTCCTTCGCCTCGCCGCCCATTTTGTCCGTCGCCATCTTGTCGCCACTCATCTTGTCGCTGCCCATCTTGTCCGTCGCCATTTTGTCGCCGCCCATCTTGTCCGTCCCCATCTTGTCGGTAGCCATCTTGTCCGCCCCCATTTTGTCGGTACCCATTTTGTCGCCCTGCATCTTGCCCGGGCTGGTCGTTGTCGATGAGTTGCAGCCGACGGCGGCCAGGCCCAGTCCCAAGCCCACAAGCGCCACCGCTGCCAACATCCAGGTCTTGCGCATGTCGAGACTCCTCGGTTTGTCGCACGGAAACAATCTGCCTCTCACCATGCCGATGCGTGTGATCGGTGGCCCGCGTCCGGGGCCAGTTCGCCGGGGAGGCGACGCGGCGTCCCATACGCCCTTCGATGGCGGCCGCGACGGCGGGTTACAGGGAAATTGACAACGCGAAAGAACTGGCCTGCGCGGCGTGCCGCGCCGCGATTAGGACGACCGAGACCTGGCGCGGAGAATGGCCTGGATCAACTCCTCCGGCGCGGAGGCCGGGGGCGGCCCGTCCTCCCGGCCGGAAAATGCCGCCTGCCCCAGCTGAATGGTCTTCCGATAACTGTCGAGGTACGCGACACACCAGGGGCACTCGGCGAGGTGCTTGTCAAACTCGGCCCGCTCCTCGGCCGGCAAGTCGCCGAACAAGTACTCGTGCAGGAACTCGGTGAATTCGCGGCAGTTCATACGTCACCTCGCCGGAAGTGCGGGTCGAGCAGGGTGCGGAGAGCCTGGCGGGCGCGATGGAGCCGCGTCTTCACAACCCCGAGGCTCGTCTCGAGTGCTTGCGCCGTCTCTTGCGAATCTAATCTTTCGATGTCGCGCAAGAGCAGGACGATACGGTAATCGTCCGGGAGCCGGTCGATGCAGCGCCGTACCAACTCGGACAACTCCTCCTGTTGGAGGCTCCAGTCCGGCGCCTCCTGCCAGGGGACCGGCAGGTCGATCTGGTGCTCGTCGTCGCCGAAGTGGGGGAGCAGGTCCTCGATCGATCGCTCCGGGTGGCGGTTCCGACGGCGCAGCCGGCCCAGTGCCGCGCGGACGACGATGCGGTGCAGCCAGGTGCCAAGCAGCGACTGCCCCTTGAACTGGCTGATTCCCTTGAAGGCGGATAGGAAGGCGTCCTGCACCGCGTCGTTGGCGTCCTCGTCATTCCGGAGGATGCGCCGCGCGACGACCAACAGGCGACCGCAGTGCATGCGAACACACGCCTCGAAGGCGGCGGCGTCCGTCACTTGCATACGGGCCAGCAAGGCCGCTTCGTCCGAATTCGTCCCGGGCTGGCCGGATGGGGCCGGTTCCTCCATAGCCGGCTAACCTACCACAGGTGTCGGAGGGCCACAAGGACGCCCGTAGGCCGGAGCAACAGCCGGGAAGCTCACGAATAGGTGCGTCGAAGCCGCGCCGTGGAGCGCGGCGGACCGCGTACTCGCCCAGGAGGTTCGGCCATGCGTAGTCGGGCGTCGGTCGCGGATTTGTTTCGCCAACAAGTGTTTCACGGGATTGCGACACAAGCCGTCTGGCTGCTCAGTTGCATTGCCGGACTGGCCCACTGTCCCCCCAGCCATGCGGACGAACCAAGAAGGCCTTCGAACGTCGTCATCATCCTGGCCGACGACCTCGGGTACGGGGACCTCGGCTGTTACGGGAACACCCGCTACAAGACGCCACATCTGGATCAAATGGCCAGGGACGGCGCCCGGCTCACGGGCTTCTATGCCCCGGTCCCGTTCTGCGCCCCGACGCGGGCGTCGCTCATGACCGGCCGCTACCCGCCGCGGTGCGGGTTGACCCAGAACCCAGTCCCGAAGGAGGACCTGGGCGGGGCCAAGAACGCCGACGAACTCGGCCTGCCGGTCGCGGAGACGACCCTGGCCGACGTGTTCCACAAGGCCGGCTACGCGACCGCGTGCTTCGGCAAGTGGCACCTCGGCCACCAGCCGCAATTCCGACCGCTGAAACGCGGGTTCGACGAGTACCTCGGTGTGCTCTACTCGAACGACATGCACCCGGTCGAGCTGATGGACGGGGACAAGGTCGCGGAGTACCCGATCGACCAGAACACGCTCACCCGCAAGCTGACCGACCGGGCCCTGAAGTTCCTGGACGCGAACAAGGACAGACCGTTCCTCCTGTACCTGCCGCACGCGATGCCGCACAAGCCGCTGGCCGCGTCGGACGACTTCCGCGGCAAGAGCGGCGCCGGCCTCTACGGCGACGCGGTGCAGGAGCTCGACTGGGGCGTCGGTCAGGTGCTCGCGAAGCTCAAGACGCTCAAATTGGAGGACCGGACGCTGGTCGTCTTCGCCAGCGACAACGGGGCGTGGTACGGCGGCAGCTCGGGCGGGCTGCGCGGGATGAAGGGCACTTCGTGGGAGGGCGGATTGCGCGTCCCGCTGATCGCGCGGCTGCCGGGAAAAATCTCGCCGGGCCACACGAGTGCCGAGCCGGCGGTCATGCCGGACCTGTTCGCGACCGCGTGCGCGTTCGCCGGGTTGAAAGTCCCTGACGGGCGCACGATCGACGGCAAGGACCTGATGCCGCTCTTGACCGCGAAGGAGAAGGCCGGCCCGCACGAATTCGTGTTCAGCACTCGGGGGAATCAGGTCGCCACGGTCCGAAGTGGGAAGTGGAAGCTGCACGTCCTGGCGCCCGGCGGGAAGCAGAAGGCGTTCCGGCCGGACGATCCGTGGACCGACCCCCGCGGCCCAGACGGCAAGCGGATTATCGCCCCCAAGGAGCAGGCCCACCCGAGCCAATACCCCGGGGTCCAGACCGGGGTCGCGCCGAAGGCCGGGTTGTTGTTCGACCTCGACGCCGACCCGGCCGAGCAGACCGACGTGGCCGCGGCCAACCTGGAGGTCGTGAACCGCTTCCAGGAGGCCGCGAAGCACTTCGAGGAGCTGAAGCGGTGACCGCGATCACTCCGGATCAGTATGGCGTGGACGGGAGCCCGGTGCCGTACGTCCCGACCTCCGAGGGCTCGCGGATCGTCGCCCGGTGATGGCGCAGGACCTGTCGACTTTCCTCGGCCCGCTCGTCGGCGTCCTGGATGATGACCAGGGTGCGGCCGCGCTTGAGCTCGTCCTCGTACCACCGGCCCTCCTCTTCCGGGACGCCGAGCCCGACGAGTGCGCCGATGACCGTCCCGGCCGCCGCCCCGGCCCCCATTGTGGCCAGCCAGGTGACCAGGGCGCCGCCGGCCATCGCCGGTCCGATTGGGCTGAGAATCCCGGCCGCGATGGCCAGCCCGATCCCGCTCCCGACCGCGGCCCCGGTCGCGGCCCCGAGGCCGGCCCCTTCCTCCCACCGCGTGTGGGTCGGGTCGTTCTCCAGCCCGGGCCGCTCGGGCGGTGGCTCGAAGGCCGGCCGCAGGTCCGGGCCGAGAAAGGCGATCTGGTTTTCACTGAAGCCGGCCCGCCGAAGGTCCGTGGCCGCGGCCAGGGCGTGGGCCTGGTTGTCGAACACCCCGACCACGGTGGTGTGAATCGGGGGCGCCTGGATCATGTTCATGACGTGTCTCCGCTGGGTGCCGGCCGGTCGTGGCCGCCGGGCGGGGACCGGCCTTGAGGCCCCGCCCCGGGGAGGGCGTTCCACCGAATACAAAGCAACGGGAGTGCCAAGCCGCCCGGTCCGGGTCGCGGCACGCGGTTTGTTAGTGGGATTCGGATGAGCAAACACGTCAGCCGAAAGGAGCGGTGGTCCCGGGTGGACGCGAAGACACACGTGTCCGACCTGGGAACGGTGGCCTTCCGCCGCGGTACCTGGTGTGCCCGTCTTGTCTACCGCTTGCTCGAGCCGCCCGGGCCGGACGGCGGGCTGCCGCGGCCCGTGCCGCACGACCGCTGGATCGGCCCCTTCAAACGGCCCCGCGACGCGATGGTCGCCCTGGAGCGCGAAGTCATCGCCCTGCGAAACCGGCACGGAGACCAATTCCGCATCGGCGCGTCCGGGTAGTTCCCGCCTGCCCGGCGGGACCTCTACGCTCGCCGGACCGAAAAGGTCCCGCCCGGCAGGGACCTACTCCCCCAGATCGAGAGCCGCCAACACGCGGTCGCGCAACTCGGTCATCGGCATCGTCTCACCCGCCGGCGCGGGCCCGTCGCCAACGAACAGCGGCCCGTCGCGCGCGTCCGCGGCCGGCAAGCCATGACTCCCCTTCACAAGTGATGCGTCCAGCGGCACCACGTCCAAAACCATGCGGAAGCCGGCCTTCTTTTGCAACAGCTTGCGAGCTATCCGCCACTTCGGGAACCGGATCGCCGGGTCAATGAATAGCTCGCACGGGTCGTACCCCGGCTTGTGGTGGATGGCCACCGCCCGGGCATAGTCCGGGGCCAGCCGGTCGTTGAGCCAGAACGGGTAGGCGAACCAGGAGTCCCGTTCGCTCAGCAGCACCAGCTCCCCGGCGCGCGGGTGGCGCAGCCCGATTTCCGACCGCTCGTCGCCGGCCAGGACGCGGGCCACGCCCGGCAGCCCCGCCAATACGTCCCGAATCCGCGGCACGTCCTCTGGGGTGCGGACGTAGACTTGGGCCACCTGGTGGTCGCAGACGGCGAATGCACGGCTGAGGAAGGTCTCCAACTGTTCGCCAAACGGGCCGTGACGGACCGACAGGAACCCGGCCTTCCGCAAAGCGCGATTCAGATAGACCGGCCGGGACACATCGCAGTGCCCGTACTCGCTCACGACCCAGACCCGGGCCCCGGCCGCGGTGGCGGCATCGAGGAGCGGGGCGCACGCGTCGTCGAGCTCCCTCACGAGTCGCGGCATGTCGCAACCGGACGGCCCGAGCCGCTGCGGGTCGTAGTCCAGGTGCGGGAGGTAGACGAGCGTCAAGTCTGGGCGGTCGGCGAGTGCCGTGGCCGCGCACCGGGCGATCCACTGCGTGCACGGCAGCCCGGCCATCGGCCCCCAGAATGTGTGGAAGGGGAATCGGCCGAAGGCGCGATCCATCCGGTCGGCGTATCCGTCCGGGGTGCCGGTGATCCCGAACACTTTGTTCCCGTCGATCCCATAGTGCGGCTTCGGGGTGACCGAGAGGTCCACGTCGGCGCCCTGGTTGAACCACCAAAAGAGCTTGGCGCTCTTGAACGGCCGGCCGCGTCGCCCGGCCCGGCGGCGGGCGGTCGCGTACACGGGCTCCGCCTGGATCAGGCGGTTGGACTGCTGCCAGAACCGAACCTCGCCGGTGTCGCGGAACAGCCACCCGTTGCCGACGACCCCGTGTCGCTCGACCGGCTCGCCCGTGAGCATGGTCGCCTGCGCCGACATGGTCACGGCCGGGACCACGTCGGGCATTGGAACGGCCCAGCCCTTCTTGGCGAGCGCGTGAAGCCGCGGGGAGTGCGGCAGGAGGCGGGGGGTGAGTCCGACGGCGTTGATCAGAACGAGTGGCTGCGTCATCTGGATGTTCTAGGTGACCTGGTGTACGTCACATGGGCGCAACACAGTCGTGCCCGGCGTTCGCGCCGGGCCGGAGTTGGGGTAGGATGCTTGCACCCGGAGGCGTTCCATGAAGTACGTGCTCGTCGCGGCGGCCGCGCTAGGGATTTCGTGCGCTGCCAGCGCCCTGCCTCGCCCGCCGGTCACACCCGTGGACATGGCCGCGCTGAAGGAGCACGTCCGCGCCTTGGAGGTTGGCACTGAGGCGGATCAACTTCGGGCGGTGGCCGCGATCAAGTCAGTGGGGCCGAGCGCCTACCCGGCAACGCCGGCGCTCATCGCCGCGTTCCGCGATGCATCCCCCCGGGTCCGCAACGAGATCGCCGACACCCTTGCCACCTACGGCCCGTCCGCGAACGCCGCGATTCCCATGCTGGTTGAGGCGATCCGCCCGTCGCGGACGGACAGCAGCACCGTCTACCACCTGTCCATGGCCATCGCCGCCCTCGGCGACGCGGGAAACCGCGACATGGTCCGGGCCTACCTGGGTGCTATTTCGGAAGGGCGTAAAGCCGGCTGTCCCGTCAGCGAGTTGATCGACCGTTACCCGGCCGCGGTCACCCCGGCGGTGATTGAGTGCCTGGCCGACTCGAGTGCGATCATTCGCGGGCGGGCGGCCCAGAACCTGGCTTACGTCGCCCGTCCGCCGGCGCCGGGCAAGCCATCCAAGTTGGACGGGATTCCGGCCGACGTCCGCCGTCAAACCAGGGCGGCACTCAGCATTGCCATCGAGGACTCCGAGCCGGGGGTCCGGTCCTGGGCCGTCGCGGCCCTGATCGATGCCGACCCGACGGACTTGCCCACAGCCGTTCGCGTCTGGGTCACGCTGGCCCGTCGGGGCGTGGTGCATTCCGTGGCGGAAGACGCCCTGCAGCGCCGCGGGCCGGGCGCAACACGGCTGTTAATCGACTATCTGGACGACCCGAACCCAAACGTCCGCCAGACGCTGGTCCATGTCCTGGCCCGGGTCGGAAACGGGTCCATTGGCGCACTGGCGAGCGGGCTGCGCCATCCGAACCCGGTCGTCCGCGCCGGGGTCCTCGAAGCGCTCGAGCAAAATCCAGCCCGGGTCGCCGAGATGCGCGTCGCCGTTCACGCCCGGCTGGCGGACGACGATGACCGCGTCCGGCTGGCGGCCGCCCGAGTGTTTGTCCAGGCCGATCCCTCGCGGGCCAGTGCCGCGGTCCCCGTCCTGGCGGCGGCCACGTTCAGCAGCGATCGAATCGTGCGGATCAACACCCTGCAAGTCCTGACGACTCTCGGCCCCGCGGCCCGGTCGGCCCTTCCGGACATGCTGCGCCGCGTCCGGTTCGGGGAACTGGATACTCGGTTCGCGGCCGCCAACGTGTTGGCCGCGGCCGATCGCTCGACCTGGCCGACGTTCGTCCCGGTCTTCGCCGAGTCGATTCGGGACGGCTCGTCGTACCAGCGGCGGACAGCAGCCCAACGCCTGGCAGCGACCGGTCCGGACGCAGCGACGGCCTTGCCCGCCCTCCGGCAAATGCTCGCGATCGACGAATTCCAGATGAACCGGCTGACCGCCGCCGAGGCGATCGGTCACATTGCCCCGGACGACGCGGCCGACGCCGTCCGCGTACTGGTTGAAGCGCTCGGCGACCCGACCAACGACAACCCGAAAGTCGACCGGTTTCGCCGGGCTGCCTGCCGAGCCCTTCAGAACATCGGGCCCCCAGCGAAGGCGGCCGCACCGGCCTTGCTGGAATTGATGCGGGTCGGCCCCGACGCGGACGTCCGGGCGGAAGCCGCGGTGACGATCATTGCCGTCGACCCGGACGGCGCCAATCCGGCGTACGACGCATTCCGGGCCCACCTGAAGCTGTCCGGCCCGAGGTCGGACGATGACGACTGGCTGGAGCAGCTGCCCGCGTTGGGCAAGGCCGCGAAGCCATTGCTCCCGGACCTGATCACCGCCCTGAAAGGGAAGTTCGACTCCCGGGTCCTGGTGGTGCTGGAGGTGCTTGGCAAACTCGGCCCGGACGCCAAGGACGCCCTGCCAGTCCTCCGCGACCGCGACTGGACCGGCATCGACGCGACGCGAGTGCGCGAGGTAATCCGGGCGATTGAGGGGAAGAAGTGATACATCAGACCCGGCGCTGCCAGATGATCGGCGAGCGGCGGCCGTGCACGACCGTCAGGACGACGACGTGGTCCGAATGGATTTCGTAGTAGCAGACGTATGGAAACCGGTGAAGTGGCCCCGCTCGGACAGCACCCCGGACCTCGCCGTCGAGGTATGGGTTGTCCTCGATCCGGTCGAGTAGTTGCTGATACTCGGCGAGGAATTCGTCGCCCAAATCAACCCACTGTCGGTCGTAGTGGGCACGGATTGCATCCACTTCGAAAGTGACCTGTGGACGAAATCTGAGCGGGAGGCTCATCACGGCCTCCGCAGGCGTGCCTCGAATTGCTCGCGGCTCAGCGCACTGTTCGGGTCCGCTGCGTGCTCGGCCCGGCGGCGCTCAATCTCGGCCCACAGCTTGGCGTCCGGCTCCGGCACGCACCCGGAGGCGGTCAGCCGATCCCATGCCTCCCCGATGAAGTCGAGGCGCTCCTGGACCGGCCACGAGTCCATCGCCTCGAGCATCGCAGACTTTTCCATAGTCGGCCCTCCGCGAATCACTTCATTGTCTCCGCTTAGCTTGATGCGGTCAATGAACCCCTCACGCCGGTGCCAGCACCTCCAACACCGCGACCGCCGGCCGGTCGTTGAAGAAGATCACTCCCGTCCGCCCGTAGAGCGGCGTCGGCGCCGTGAGCGCCAGGGCCGCGGTCAACGTCGGCCCAGGGTCGATGCGGAGAAACGACGTCGGCTCCACGCGCCGCAGCACGTTGTGCTCGATCAGGATTCGCCCCAGGGGGGTCTTCTGCGACAGGATGGCCACGCGCACCGGGGCCGAGCAACACGCCAGGTTGATCCGCACCAAGCCGTATTGAACGATTCGGTCCGTCCCCCGCGGGACCAGGACGATCCGCCGGTGGTAGAAGTCGCCGAGGCGGCCGGCCTCCAGCACGCGCACGTCTACCGGGGCCCGGTAGAAGGCCTCGACGGTTACCGTCATGTGCTCGGAGTGGGCCAGGAGGCCCCGGTACGGCTCCGGGATCGTGGCCGCGTGGATCAAGGTGGCCTGGGAGTCGGCCGGCCAGAGGACGTCGTCGAAGATGACCAGCGGGAAGACGAAGTCGTGGGCGCCGATTCCGGAGTCGTGAATGTGATCGGGAGGCATGAGTCGCCGAATGCTGCCGCGGGGGGGCGTCAGGTGAATGACCAATGCCCGACCAATGACCAATGACCAACGAATGACCAATCATCAATGACCTGAAAACTTGGTGCGAACTGTCCTGTGATTGGTTATTGGGACTTGGACATTCCTTGGTCATTGGTCATTGGTCGGGCATTGGTCATTGGTCAGTTACCGGCCCGGCACCCCGAGCTCGACCGCGAACTCCTTGGGACCGTCGTCGTGAGCGCACGGCTTTTCCAGGACGGTGTCCACCAGGTAGTACAGCAGCTCGCGGAACTCCGGCGGCTCGACCTCGTCGGCGATGGCCTCGGCCCGGGCCCGGTACTTCTCTACCAGCGCGTCCGCCTTGGCGAACACGTTCGCCTTCTCGTACAGCCCGCGGACCCGCGCGACCGTGTCGGCCGCGGCCGTGTCGTCAGGCGACTCGTGCTCGCGGGCCGCCGAGATCTGGCCGAGCAAGTCCCCCTTCTCGACCGCCGACAGGGACTCGAGGGCCAAAGCCAGCAGCAACGTCGGCCGGGCGGCCAGCACGTCCTGGCCGGCGACCAGCTTGTTGTCCTCGTCTCCGCGCCAGTCTTTCAGGTCGTTGAGGACCTGGAACGCGACCCCGAGGTTCCGGCTGAAGTCGGCCACCGTCTTCTCGTGCTTCTCCGCCGGGCCGGCCAGCCTCACACCGCAATACAAGGCCGCCTCGAACGCGGGGGCCGTCTTCAGGGCGTAAATCTTGAGTGCGTCGAGCGGGGTCAGGGCCTTGTCCGCGGCGTCCCGCCACAGCAACTCCGCCCCCTGCCCCTCGGACAACTTCAGGTGGGCGTCGGCGAGTCGGTCGAGGATGTCCGCGGCCACTTCGGCGCCGAGGGCCTTCCGCTCGCGGCTCACCAGCCGGTAGCCCAGACCGATGAGGTAATCGCCGACGTTGATGGCCGTCCCGACCCCGTACTGCCGGTGCAGGGTCGGCGCCCCGTACCGGAACGCGTCGTCGTCCTCGATGTCGTCGTGGACGAGTGACGCCTTGTGGAAGGCCTCGATCGCCAGGGCCGTGCGCTTCACCGGGTCCGGCAAGTTCAATCCGTCGGCCGAGAGCGTCCCCTTGCCGCCGGTGAGGGCGTCGTACGTCGCCAGCGTGATGAGCGGCCGCGAGCGCTTGCCGCCTTTCGCGAGGAAGTCATAGGCGATGGACTCGTGCTGCGACAGCGGATCGGCGGTTGGGTGGCTTGGTGGTTTGGTGGCTGCGTCACTTTTGACCACCGCAGCACCTGACAGCCCAACCACCCTCGTTCGGGGCGCGAGCCGTTCCAGCTCCGGCGACTCGAACATTCCGTTCGCCACCCGCATGAGGTGGACGTAGCTCTTCGTCTGCTGCGGCGCCGGCTCAGTCTTCAGGTCGATCATCTGGAACACCCAGTCGTCATCGACCGAAGTGCTCTTGCAGTTGCTAGACAGGAGCGGGGTCGCGACGCAGGGGATGCCGGCCAGGAGGATCTTGTCGAACGCCTTCTCCAGCACGTTGAGGCACGCCACCCCGACGATCGCATCGACGTGTCCGGATACGATGATCTTGAGGACGATGGGGGTCCCCTCGGACACCAGCACCTTGTACCCGAGCTGCTCGGCCTTGCCCTTGAAGTCGGCGACCGAGCAGGCGCCGCACTTTTCGCAGTTCAATCCAAACTCGTCGTACTCGGCCGGGCAGCCCTCGGCGTTCTTCAGGCAGTGCGGCAGGAGCATGAGCCGGCGGTGGAACGGGATCGCGGCCACCTGGTCCCGCCAGAACTCGTTGGCGATGCAGACGAGCGTGAATCCGAGGTACTGCTCGCCCAACGCCAGCTGCCGGAGGAGCACCTCGGCGTGGGCGCGGTAGTCGTCCTTGGTGAGCGGCTTGGCCTTGTCGAGCGGGCGGACGTAGTCGCGGGCGGCATCGCGAATGCGGTCGCGGAGCGGCCGTGTCTCCGGGATCACTTTGAATTGGGCGGTGGTGGCCTTCTTCGACTTCAGTTCGGGCGGGGCGGTCGGCGGCGCTTCGGTGTCGATCAGGGTCGCCACGGCGGGTTCCTTTGTCACTGAGGGAGGGATCCGCTGAGCCTGCGTCGAACCGAAGGGATTATAGGAACACCAGTTTCACAAAATCCGGGATACCAGAAAGAACCCGCCTCCCGCGACCCGGTCTCGGTCGCAGGGATTGGACGTTTCGGCAATCGGGGTTATTCGGGCTGTCTGGGTATACCGGCCGGTGCCGGGGAGCTTTCACTGCCATCCGCTTCGTCCGCACATCGGCGTAGCTGAAATCGTGAGAATTCAGCGCCTGAAACCCACGAGCGCTGAATGCCCACGAATTCAGCTACCGGGCAGCGCGGCTACTTCTTACCCGCGGCCGCCTTCGACAGCTCCAGGTACTTCCGATACGCCGGCCGGCTGAGCAGTTTGTGCTGAATGATGTGGATCGCCTGGGCCACCTCGAGCTTGTCCGACGGGTGCAGCTCGGGCAGGTCGAAGAACTTGCCGGCCGCGTTGGCCGTCGCCTCCCAGCAGTCGGCCTCGGCCTCGGTCATGCCCGCGGCGACGACCCGCTCGCGGTCGGATGGTACCGCCTTGGGCTTCTCGTCCGCGGTCGCCCTCGTGGCCGCGCCCACCGCGGCGGCCACGCCAACGGCCGCGACCAGCTTGAGGGCATCCCGTCGCGTCGTGTCGTCCATCGGTCGATCTCCAGTCGGTCAACAAACGAAATTCAAAACAACCGTCGATTGCAACGAATCGAATCGGTGACATGGTCAGGTCCAACCGGGCGACTGATTCGCTTCACGAACACCAATGTATCGCACCGATGCAACGCGACGGGATGGGGCCGGCTGGGCCGCCGCTCATGTCATTGCAAGCGCGCTCGATGCGGGTCCGAGTGTGCGCGCGGATTTGGCAACCTGAGTGGCAAACTGATCCGCTACTGCTCTGCCCCGAAGCACTTGGGAAATGTGAAGCACATTGCCAAATGGCTCATTCTGGCAACCGCTTGTCCGTCTGATGCCCCGACCTCCCGGGCCGCTGACCGCACGGTTGAAGGTTGCCAAATCACCCCCCCCGCCCGTGGCAACCTTCGACACCCCGCGACCGGAGCACCCGGCGGGGGATGCAAAAGATGCTGGCGATCTTGGCGACCTTGCCCCTCCCCGAATGTCCCCCGAGGCCCCGCAGACGTCTCCCGAACCCCAATAGCGTCCCCCGAAGTCGCTCCGGCGAGTGGAGTAGCGATCGTAGCGAGCGGGCTTGCAATGAAACCGGGTCGCGGCGTGTACTACACCCTTCGAGTTGCCCCGCTTTCGCTTGGGGACTGTCACATCCCGACGGTTTTCGCGCCGCGCCTGGCCCCGGGCGGTGGGTACACTGGCAAAGGGTTCGAGGGCCCCGCCATGACCCGCACACCGCTGCCGCAGTTCGTCCGCCGCGCCCTGGCCCGCGGCGCCGTGGCCGACGTCCCGGACGCCGAGCTGCTCCGGCGGTTCGCGGTCGGCCGCGACGCCGACGCGTTCGCCGAGTTGGTCGAGCGCTACGCCCCGCTCGTCTGGGGCGCCTGCCGGCGGGTGCTCGGGACCGGCTCGACCGCGGAGGACGCATTTCAGACCACGTTCGTCACCCTGGCCCGCAAGGCCGGCGGCCTGCGCCACCCGGAGCGGCTCCCCGGCTGGCTCTACGGGGTCGCCCGCCGGGCCGCCTGGCAGCACCGCGAGTCGAGCCGAACGACCGCGGGCCCCGTCCCCGACCGACCGGCGCCCGCGCCGTCCCCGCTCGACCAGGTGAGCGGCCGCGAGTTGATCGCGGCCATCGAGGCGGAGGTCGATCGCCTCCCGGACGCGTACCGCTCGGCCGTGGTCCTGTGCTGGTTCCAGGACTCCTCGCTCGACGACGCGGCCCGCCAGCTCGGGACCAGTCGCGACGCGCTATGGGGTTGGCTAAAGCGGGCCCGCGAGCGCTTGCAGCGGCGGCTCGCCGCCCGCGGGTTCGGGCTGCCCGCGATCGTCGGGGCGACGATACTCGCGGCCGGGCCCGTCTCCGCGCGGCTGATCGGCCGAACGGTCGAGTCGGCCCTCCGGCCGGCGGCGCCCGCCGCGGCGGTGCCGGTCGGGTCGATCCTGTCCGCCAAGAAGCTCGGCGCCGCGGTCCTGGTGGCCGCGTCGTTCGCAGGGATCGCGACCGTCCTCCCCGGCGGCGGTCCGGAGTCACCGGCCAAGGATCCTTCGAAGCAGTCCCCGGTTCCGAAAGCCGAGGAAATCTACCCGACCCACGCCGACGGCTTCAAGCTCCCCACCGGGGCAATCCACCAGTTTGGCAACCGGCAGCTCCGCCACCCGGACGGGATCGGCGGGTCGATGATCTCACCCGACGGGAAGTACCTGGCTACGCTCGGCAGTCGCACCGTCATCGTCTGGGACCTGGGGACCCTGGCGGCCAAACTGATCATCCGTGACCCGCGCATCCTCAACTACGGCATGGACGTCGGGGCCGGCCAGCTCGCCTTCCTGCCCGACGGCAAGTCCATTGCGGCGACCGCCCGACCCAATCACACCACCGGGCTCCGGCCGGGGGTTGAAAAGGCGGTCATGGACCTGGCCGTCGTATTCGACCTGGAGACCGGCAAGGAACGGTTCACGCTGAAGGGGAACGCGAACTACGAAGTCGCGGTCTGGGTGAGCGCGGGCGGCAAGGAGCTGGCCACGTTCGGCGGCGGGTCGGCCCGGTTCTACGACATCAAGGACGGTAAGGAACTCCTGGCCGTCCCCCTCAAGGACGCGGAGTACACCCGCCCGTGGATCGCCCCCGACGCAGATCGCGTCGCCGTCCAGTCGATCGTCGCCGGCACGCAGGGCGTCACCTTGTTCGACGCCCGGACCGGGAAGGAAGTGTACTCGTTGCCCGGCGTCGAGGTTGTTCAGGTCGGACTCCGCCGAGATGGCAAAATGATGGTCGTCCACGACGGAACGGGCAAGATCCGCGTCCACGACCCGGACGCCCAGAAGGAAGTCCTGGCCTTCGACCACCCGGCCGCGCGGCAGATGGGCCCGATGCGCTTCAGCAAGGACGGCAACACGCTGTACTTCGGCGGCCAGCACGGGCAGCTCTTCCGTTGGGACTTGAAGAACAACAAGCGCCTCCCGGACGTCGGCCGGCACACGACGTGGACGCTGTCGAGCATTGCGCTGAGCCCGGACGAGTCGGTCCTTTATTCGATGGGGTACAACAAGGTGGTCCACCGGTGGGACTTGAAGGGCAACAAGCAGCTCCCCACCCCGGAGGGGTACGTCACGCAGACGGCCGTCGCTCCGGCCCCGGACGGCAAGCACCTGATCGTGGTCGATCACGCCGGCCACCTCGACTCCTGGGACCTCGCAACCGGCCGGCACGTCAAGCAGTACCAGACCGGCAAGTCGGGCGGGTTCGACTGCGTCGCCATCTCGGCCGACGGCCGGTGGCTGGCCGGCGGTCGGACGGTGCAGGACGTCCAGCTCTGGGACTTCGCGGCCGGCAAGGTCGAGCGCGTCATCCCGCTGGTGGAGAAGCCCGACCCGCGGGGTAGCGACCACGTCAAGCGGGTCGCCTTCCGGGCGGACGGGAAGGTGCTGTTCACCGGGTCGAACAAGACTGGGATCACCGCCTGGGAGGTGCCGAGCGGCAAGAAGCTTTGGAACGTCCCGGGGATCGGGCCGCTGGCCGCCGTCGATCCGCGCGGCCGGTGGGTGGTGGCCGGGGGCAAATACAATCGGGAATCCAACCCGTGGACGGCTCTGGACATGGCCACTGGCGAAGTGGTGCGCCAGGTCGAGGTCGAGCCAGAGCAGGACGCGATCCAGGAAACGCGCACCATCGCCTACCCGCCTTACCTGTCGGACATCGCATTCACCCCGGACGGGTCGCGCCTGGTCACGTGTCACTTCGACGGCACCATCCGCGTCTGGGACCCGGAGGCCGGCAAGGAACTGCTCCGGATGAAGGGGAACGGTTACGGGAGCGCGGGCCTGGCCCTGTCCGGCGACGGCAAGTGGGCGGCCGTCGGCGGGGTGTCATACAAGGTCAACGTGTGGGAGCTCGCGACCGGCAAACAGGTGCTCGCGCTCGGCGGGCATGACTCGCAGGTGCGGGACGTGGCGTTCACCCGCGACGGCCGCGGGCTCGTCGCGAACGCGGACCTGGCGCCCACGCTCTGGGCGCTTACGCCCAAGGATCTGCCCGCGGTGGACGGCCCGGCGGATCCGCTCTGGGAGGCCCTGGCGACGGACGACGGGGCCAAGGTGTTCCCGCTCGAGTGGGCGTTTGCCAACAACCCGAAGGTCGCGGTGAAGATCTTCGGCGAGCGCGTCCACCCGGCCGAGCAGGCCATGGAGCGCTCCCGGTTCGACAAGCTCGCGGGCGACCTCGACAGCCCGCGGTTCGCCGTCCGGGAGGTGTCGGAGAAGGAGCTGACGAAGGCCGGCTACCGCGTACCCGTCGCCTGGCTTCGGGCCGCCCGCGCGGCAGCGAAGTCGGACGAGGTGCGGGCGCGCCTCGACCGCGTGCTCGCCGTTCGCGAAAAGCCGAACGCCGAGGAGCGGCGGCTGTCGCGGGCCGTACAGGTACTCGAG
>DATFWZ010000627.1:0-2406 GCA_035258765.1 Gemmataceae bacterium | reverse complement strand
CGGTCCGCTACGGTCGATGACCTTCGCGCGGCCCGCCGTTCGTCTCCTTTTGTCCCCACTGGTGGGTCCGTGTAGGTCCCGCCTGCCGGGCGGGACCTTTGCGCCCGCGGGTGCAACGAAACGTCCCGGGGAGGCTGAGCCAAGTCCCGCCCGGCAGGCGGGACCTACCCGGGCCACTGCCCGCCGATCGAGTCGAAGGTTGCCAAACTCACACACACACGCGTGGCAACCTTCGATTGACCGCTCCGACGCGCCGCCTTGCAACGACATGGCCTGTTCGAAGGTTGCCAAATTGACACACACGCGGTGGCAATCTTCAGAATGAGGCGTCAACACCTATCCCCTTTCTTCCCCCGCCCGACTGTGATACGGTGGGCCGGCCCCATTCCCCCAGTCCCCGAATGTCTCCTCTCCCACCGGGCCGTTGGCCCATCGCACTCACCGCGGCACTCCTCGTGGCCTCCGGCATCGCGGCCCGCGCCGCCGACCCGCCGCGACCCAATGTCATCGTCATCCTGACCGACGACATGGGGTTCTCCGACCTCGGCTGCTACGGCGGCGAGATCCGCACCCCCAATCTCGACTCCCTCGCCACCGGCGGGTTGCGGTTCACCCAGTTCTACAACACGGCCCGCTGCTGCCCGACCCGCGCCTGCTTGCTCACCGGCCTCTACCCGCACCAGGCCGGCGTCGGCCACATGACCGAAGACAAGGGCTTCGACGCCTATCGCGGCAACCTGAACAACCGGTGCGTCACCCTCGCGGAGGCCCTCAAGCCGGCCGGGTATCGGGCCTACGCCCTCGGCAAGTGGCACGTCACCCGGCACACCGGACCGAACGGGCCCAAGGATAACTGGCCGCTCCAGCGCGGGTTCGACCGGTACTACGGCACCATCGTCGGGGCCGGCAGCTACTACGACCCGTCCGCCCTCACCCGCGACAACACCGCGATCTCCCCCTTCGCCGACCCCGAGTACACGCCCAAGACCTTCTACTACACCGACGCGATCTCCGACCACGCGGTCCGCTTCCTCGCCGACCACGCGAAGGAGCACAAAGAGAAGCCGTTTCTGATGTATGTCGCGTACACCGCGGCCCACTGGCCCATGCACGCCCTGCCCGAGGACGTCGCCCGGTACAAGGGCAAGTACGACGGCGGGTACGAGCCGATCCGCAAGGCGCGGTTCGAGAAGGCGGCGAAGCTCGCGCTCGTCGACCCGAAACAGGAGATGGTCCCGACCGCCGGGGAGTGGGACAAGGTGCCGGACAAGGCGTGGGAGGCGGCCGGGATGGAAGTGTACGCGGCCATGGTCGATCGCATGGACCAGGGGGTCGGCAAGATCGTCGCCGAGCTGAAACGATCGGGGCAATTGGAGAACACGCTCATCCTCTACATGCAAGACAACGGCGGCTGCGCCGAGGTCATGGGCCGCACCGGGAACAAGGACCACCCGAACATCGACCGGCCGGAGAAGCCGACGTTGGCTCCACTCAAACCCGAGGAACTGCTGCCACCCGCGAGCGTCCCGCCGCAGACGCGGGACGGCTACCCGGTGCGCATGGGCCCGAAGGCAACCCCGGGCGGGCCGGACACGTACGTCGCCTACGGCCGAGGGTGGGCGAACGTGAGCAACACTCCGTTCCGCGAGTACAAGCACTGGGTGCACGAGGGCGGGATCAGCACCGCGTGCATCGCCCACTGGCCCAAGGGAATCGCCGCTGACCGCCGCGGCGCCCTGGTCAAGGACCCCGCCCACCTGATCGACGTCATGGCCACCTGCCTCGACGTCGTCGGCGCGAAGTACCCCGCGGACAAGCCGGCCCCGGAGGGGGTCAGCCTGCGGCCGGCATTTGAGGGAAAGCCGCTTGACCGGAAGGCGCCGATCTTTTGGGAGCACGAGGGGAATAAAGCCGTTCGCGACGGGAAGTGGAAGCTGGTGGCCAAGGACGGCAAGCCGTGGGAGCTGTACGACATGGACGCCGATCGCGTTGAGATGCACGATCTGGCGTCGAAAGAGACGGAGAAGGCCACCGAGCTGGCCGCGGCGTGGGACGCCTGGGCCAAGCGCGTCGGCGTCCAGCCGTGGGAGCTGATCGGCGCGAAGAAACAGAAGAAATAACGGAGCCGGGCCATGTCCGACCGCCGCCGATTCCTGACCGCCTCCGCCGCCGCGCTGACGGCCGCGAGCTACCAGCGCGTCCTCGGGGCCAACGAGCGCATCGGCCTCGGCTTCGTCGGCTACGGCCTCATGGGCAAGGGGCACGTCGCCACCTTCCGCCAACTTCCGGATGTCTCGTTGGTCGGCCTCGCGGAAGTTCACCGGGGGCGCCTGGCCGAGGGGCTCAAGGCCCTGGGCGGCGACCCGGCCGGCTACGCGGACTTCCGAAAGCTGCTCGACGACAAGC
>DATFWZ010000626.1:0-3173 GCA_035258765.1 Gemmataceae bacterium | reverse complement strand
CCCGACCCGAAGCGACTGGCGGAGGCGCTCGTCGGCGCCCGGCTGCTGACCAAGTTTCAGGCGGCACTCCTGCTCCAGGGTAAGTCCCGCAGTCTGACCATCGCGGGCAAGTATCGACTCATCGACCGGCTCGGTGCCGGCGGCATGGGGCTCGTCTACTTGTGTGAGCACCTCAAGATGCGGAGGCCGGTAGCGGTCAAAGTTCTTCCGCAGAAGCAGGCGACCGAGCCGGGACAGCTCGACCGCTTTCTGCGCGAGGCCCAGGCCGCCGCGGCGATGAAGCATCCGAATATTGTCCAGGCTCACGACATCGACAACGACAACGGCGTCCATTACCTGGTCATGGAGTACGTGGACGGAGCGGATCTGGATCGCCTGGTCAACACGATCGGCCCGCTCGAGCCGACCCGGGCCGCGTACTACATCGCCCAGGCCGCGGCCGGACTGCAACACGCGGCCGAACGCGGGCTCGTGCACCGCGACATCAAGCCGTCCAACCTACTCGTCGACCGCGAAGGGGTGATCAAGGTCCTCGACCTCGGATTGGCCCGACTCGCGGGCCACGGCAGCCTGACTGAGCGATTCGACTCCCACTCCGTTCTCGGCACGGCCGACTACATCTCCCCGGAACAGGCCCTCAACAGCCACGAGGTGGACACACGGGCGGACATTTACTCACTCGGCTGCACGTTCTACTTCCTGCTCGCCGGCCGGCCTCCATTCAAGGACGCGAACGTCACCCAGAAGCTTTTGATGCACCAGGTGACAGAGCCGACGCCGATCGACGAGATCCGCGGGGACATCCCGCCCGGCATGCCCGAGGTGTTGGAAAAGATGATGGCCAAGGACGCGGCCGCCCGGTTCCAGTCGCCGGCCGAAGTGCTCGAGGCCTTGGCCGAGTGGACGGACCCGCCGCCGCCGCCGCCGACGGACACCGAGATGCCGCCGCGGGCGCTCGGTACCTCATCTCCTTCCGACAGTTCCGTCAGCGGCCGCGGACAGGTCACTCTCACATTGCCGAAGGCCGGGCTGCGGACCGGGGTGACCGGCGCCCTGACCACCCGCCGGCCGATGCGCGGCGCGAGCCCGACGGAAGTGTCGCCGTGGTGGAAAACGAAATGGGCCGTCTGGGGTGGAGTCGCCGTCCTGGGGGTCGTGGTGATCGGCGTGGCGGCTTGGCATCCGTGGTCGGAGCCATCAAACCCCGATGACTGGCAGGACGGTCTACCCAAGAATCGCCCAGTCGCGAACCCGCCCCCTCAGTCCCGCAATGCTCCCGCCCGGCCGGCGCGCGGATTCGGCTACCTGCTTCTGGATCCCGGCGTGGGGCGGCCGCCGGTCGTCAACGGCGATATCCGCGAGACGCAGACAGACGTGCTCTACGTCAACACTTCGGACCTGGGCAAGTCGATGGCCGGTGACATGGACTTGACCCCAGTGTTCATCCGGGACGCGGTCGGGCGTGGCGCAGTGCGCGTGGTCCCATATGCGGTCGTGCAGACCGCGAGCAACTACGCGAACACGTTCGTCGCCGTCGACGCGTCCGGCCCGCGATCACTCGTCCCGGCCGAGTGCTTGACTGCCGACAGGATCAAAGACGCGACAGCCGACCACAACGCGATGCTTCGTGGGTCGGTCATCTTCAAACCCGGTCTCACGGAACTGAATTCGCTTGTTACCGACCTGTCCGACGTCGGGGCCGGAACCGGAGGATCTACAGTCAAGCTCTATAGCGGAGCGATCCTCTTCGCCGGGTCGCCACGAGATCAGTTCACGATGCTCGGCGCAGGGGCTGATCCGCTGACGCTCGACTTTGTCGGGCACATCGGATACGTGACTCTTGCCAGTGACCAGGATTTCGCGGTCAAAGGCCGGGCGATGCGCGAGCACTTCATCCGGGCCCGGCTGACCGGGTTCGGCGAATCGCCGCTGGTCCTGTCCGGTATGTGGGGGACAGCTCTTGGCTTGGACGCGTCAGAGAACGAAGCGTCCCGACTGGTCGTCCAGGGCATTTCTCTGATCGGCGGGTCGGCCGCTGACAAAGTGTTCCGCGTCTCGTTCATCGACGACCGCGAGCTCGGCCGGCCGCAGGGGTCCGTGACCTTGGTCGACGCGACACTCGACTTCCGTGGTGAATCGTCCACGGACATCGATCGGCCGCTGATTCTTGTCCGTACCAGCCGGCTTTCCGCGACCGAACGAGCCAAAGGGCCGAAAATCACGCTGCGATGGGTGGGCCAAATCTCGGGCGGCGGCCGGCTGGTCAAGGCCGGGAACGCGCCGGTGTCATTAACCAACGGAAAGAATGACTACAGCGGCGGCACCGAAGTGTCCGCTGGCGTCCTGATTCTCGGCGCGGTCAATGGGACGCCCGCGGGAACCGCCGGGGTCATCGTGAACAATGGCGCCACGCTGACCGGGACCGGAAAAATCCCCGGCGGCGTGACGGTGAAGCCGGGCGGCAATTTGCAGCCGGGGACGGACGCGGGCGGGCCGCTGCGCGTCAGCGGATTGAGCCTGCAGAAAGGTAAGATCGCCGGCCGCGAAGGTGATGTGACCGCCACGTTCATCGCCCGGCCGACGGGCGCCGAGGACGGCAAATTACTCATCTATGAAGGCACCGGGCAGCTCGACCTCGGCCCAGCAAGTCTCAAGGTCACGCCGGCGCCATCGTTCAAACCAATCGAAGGGACCCGCGTCTATCTCATCGTCAATTCCAAGGCCCCGGGCGTGAAGGGCACGTTCCAGAACCTGGAGGGCGGGGCCCGCGTGGTCACGACCGACGGGAAGTGGACGGCCCGCATCAGCTACCAGGGCGACGCGAAGAGCGGCGTCGCTGCGGGTGGCAAGGACGTGATGCTCTACGACTGGGCGCCGGCGGGGAAGTGACGTTGGGTCAGAGTCGTGAGACGTCATCCGTCGGTCGCATGCCCTGATCCGGATGGGGCTTTGGCATTGGTTTGTGCGCACGTCGTTTCTTCTCCCGCGGTCCACGGCCGGCAATCCAGTCCAGCAGTGTCTGTTCGCCGATGTCCGTCTTGAGCCATCTCATTCTCAGCAGTCCGATCGCCAGACCCACTCCGAGCGAAAAACCGATGATGTGCGCGATATACCCGACGCCCGCGTTGCGATTGAACACGGCGCCCCATACATCGAATGCCACGTAGACAAGG
>DATFWZ010000625.1:0-2940 GCA_035258765.1 Gemmataceae bacterium | reverse complement strand
GCAAGATTATGCATCTACGCCGCAAGTGGGGAATCGGGGACTGCTTTCAGGGCGATGATCAGGAGCTTGGCTTGCACCCACCGCTTCACACGGTGCCGGCGGCGGACCCACGGCGGCAAGGCGCCCAGCCCGTTGCCCGTCTCCTGGCCGAACCGCCGCTCGATGGCCGCCCGACTGTGATACAGGGCGCGGCCGAACGGTCGGTCCCACAGGGCCAGGCTCCGGAGCCGGAACGGGCTCTGCGGGTGGTGACCCCGACCCGCGCCGGCCGGCCGCTTCGGCTTAGCGACCAACTGGTGCCCCTGCTGCCCGGCCTGCTCGGCCAGCGGGTTGCTGTCGTAGCTCGGGTCGCCGACCAGGTAGCCGGTCCCGCCCAGCCGGTTCACCAGCAGCCGGGCGGTGGTCGGCTCGCCGTAGTTCGCCGGCCGGACCTCCCAGGCCAACGGGACCGGACCCCGGCCGAACACGGCGTGCAGCTTGTACCCGCGGAAGTAGCTGTCGGCCCCGAAGCCGTCGGCGGCGTCGGGGTCCTTGCTCATGCCGCCGACCGGCAACGGCTTGGCGTCGAGGTAGCGCACCCAGTCGTCCTCCGGGCGACCCCGGTACCGGGCCAGCAGGGCGTTCAAGAGGGCGTTGACGCCGGCCGACCGCAGCCGCCGGCTCATGGTCGGCTGGCTGGGCAGTCGGGGCGGGCGCAGGTCCGGCGGCCAGTGGCATCGCCGGCAGGCCCATTGCGTCGGCCGGTCGTGCAGGCAGGCCCACAGGTAGACCAAGACCACCCACTGGTCGGCGTGACTGACGCGGACCGGCGGGCGCGGGTGGCCGACGGACCAAATGACGGCGTACAATCGGAGCCAGAGCTTGCGTTCCATGGTGCACCTCCACAGCTGTCAAAGGTCACCATGAACGTAAGCTCTTCTCATTTCAACCCTTCCCCGCCAGGATGAATAATCTTGCCGACACAGGGAGGGGGAAACCTCACGGCTTCCCGGACAGCGTCTTCGCCTTGCGGACCAGCTCGATGAACTCCGCCCGGTAGCCGCTCGGGTCGTGCTTCTTGGCGGCTTCCGCCAGTTCCAACACGAGTGCGTAGCTCGAGCCGCCCTTGTACGGCGAATCCCGGAGCAGCATCGCGAACGACGCCACCGACGCGGCGAACTGGAAGTCCTCCGACGCCTTCTCGTAGTGGAGCGTCACGTCCTTGACCGGCAGCTCGCGGAGCGTGCTCGTGTCGCCGTCCGGCTTCTTGTGCCGCATCTTGACGATGAACGCCTCGTCCGCCTTGATCGCCTTCGGCTCGACCTTCGCGGGCGGCTCGGGTTGGTAGCGTAGCGGATCGACCTTGCCCGCGACCGGGTCCGGCGCCCCGGTCGGGACCAGCTCATACAGTGCCGTGACGACGTGCCCGGCCCCCATCTCGCCGGCGTCCTTCTTGTCGTCGTGGAAGTCCTTCGCGGCCAGGGCCCGCTTCTCATAGCCGAGCAACCGGTACGACTTGATCACCGCCGGGTTGAACTCGACCTGGATCTTGACATCCTTGGCCACGGTGATGAGCGTCCCGCCGATCTGCTCGACGAACGCCTTGTGCGCCTCGCGGAGCGTGTCGATGTACCCGTAGTTGCCGTTGCCCTTGCCCGCGAGCTTCACCAGCATCTCGTCGCGCAGATTGCCCATGCCGAAGCCGAAGACGCTCAGGAACACGCCCGTCTCGCGCTTGTCCTCGATCAGCTTGACCAGGGCCTCGGTGCTCGTGGTACCGACATTCCAGTCGCCGTCGGTGCAAAGGATGACGCGATTCGTCCCCCCCTTGATGAAGTTCGCGACGGCGACCTCGTAGGCCTGCTGGATGCCGCCGGCGCCGTTCGTGGACCCGCCGGCGCTGAGCGAATCGAGGGCCCCCAGGATGGTCTCCTTCCTGGTCGCGGGGGTGGAGTCGAGGACCAGGCCGCTGGCCCCGGCGTAGACAACCATCGCGACGCGATCCTTCTCCCCGAGCTGATCGACGAGCAGCTTGAGCGACGCCTTGACCAGCGGCAGCCGGTTCGGGGCGTCCATCGACCCGGATACGTCGATGAGGAAGACGAGGTTGCTCGGCGGCCTCTTGTCGGTCTCGACCGGCTTGGCCTTGAGCCCGAGGCGGACGAGCCGGTGTGCCGGCTCCCACGGGCACTCGGCCATCTCGACCCGGACCGCGAACGGGTCGTCCCCCTCCGGGGCCTTGTCGGCGTACGGGAAGTAGTTCACCATCTCCTCGAGCCGGATGGCGTTGGCCGGGGGCATCTGGCCCGACGTCAGGTACTTGCGGACGATCGCGTAGCTGGCCGTGTCCACATCGACGCCGAACGTCGAGAGGGCGTTTTCGCCGTGGACCCTGATGAAGCCGTTCTCGCGGAGGTGCGGGTAACGGTCGTTGCCGGCAGCCTGCGGATCCTCGCCGGGCGGCTGGAAACCGGGCTCCGGCTTTCCATCCGCTTTATCGTCACCCTCGCGGGGCCTGGCTTTCTCGGGCGTCGGCGTGCCCGGGGCGGCAGGTTGATCTGGCAAGTCGGCCGTGCGGGACCTGCCCGGGACGCCGGGTCCGCCGGGTCCGGGCGCTCCGTCCGAAGCGGGGCCTTTCGTGGTGCCGCCGGGTGCGAGCGGATGCGCCGGCCGGGTTGTGCCCTCCGTCGGTGCGGGCATCGCCGGATCGAAGGAGGGTCGGCTGTACCCGCCACCACCGGCTCCATTCCCTTTCGATCGCGGCTCCGGTCGCGGACCGTCTTTCACAGCCTTCGAATTCTCGTCCAGATCAACGCTACCTAGACTCGTCGCGCGAGGTGCATTCGGCATTATGGAATCGGAGTCGTCTGCGACGGCGGTCGCGGCATGCCGAATGGACAGCCCTATAGCCCCGGGATTCTCACTTGTTTGGGCAACGGCCGGTGGCTGGTCCCTCCGTTC
>DATFWZ010000624.1:0-7391 GCA_035258765.1 Gemmataceae bacterium | reverse complement strand
TCGCCCCGCCGGAGCAGGGTTGGACGCGTCCGCGTGTTGACAAATGATGCGACTCCGCCCACGCGTTGAAAGGCGAACGGACCACATTGGACGACCTCTTCGTTGAAACCCGCCCATCGGCCCCCGCGCCGGTGCGAGGCTCCTCCCGGAACGTCCTCCAGGTGTTCTGGCAGCGCCGATGGCTTCTCGTCCTGGGGTTGGTCCTGGGCGGGACGTTCGGGCTGCTTGGATACGCCCAGCGACCACCGGTGTACAAGACGTCGGCACAGGTTCTGGTGGTCAAGAAACAGGCGGCGAACGCCCTGCCGGTGGCTGGTGGGGACCCGCGCATGGCGGTTATGGACGACTATGTGGCCACGCACCTGATCCTCATCCGTAGCCCGATCGTGATCGAGCGGGCGGTCCGGAAGCGAAACCTTGGGTCGCTGCGATCCCTCGCGGGTAACCCGGTCGGGACAATCCAGGCCGGGCTGTCAGCCACGCGGGAGATGAGCAAGGACACAGCGTCGGCCGCCGGGAACAACGTCATCAACTTGTCGTACTCCGGGTCCGACCCGGGGGACGTGGAGACGGTTCTGTTTGCGATTATCGAGAGCTATCGGGAATTCCTGGACGAGACGTACAAGGACACCAGCAACACCACAGTCGAGCTCATCACCCAGGCGACGGACACACTTCAGAAGAACCTCGCGGAAAAGGAAAAGGCGTACCGGGATTTCCGAAAGAAGAGCCCGGTGGTCGTGGTCGGAGAGAACGGGGTGCCGATCCACCAAGCCAAGATCCTGGAGTACCAAAAGGACGAGGCAGCCCTTCTCGAGCAGGTCACCCTTCTGAAGAACCGGATCGACGAAGTGGAAAAGGCCCGGAGGGAACCGACCAGGAACAAGGAAATGATACTGGCGCTGGCCGCCCGGAAGTTTGACAAGGGTCCGGCCCCGGTCCAGTCGGCCACGGCCCTGGAGACGGCCCTGTTTCAGCTCATGCAGCAGGAAGCCGACCTCCTCCAGTTCTACGGCGAGGACCACCCCGAGGTGGTCCGGGTTCGTCAGCGCATGGAAATGACCCGGCAATTCCACAAACGGCTCGACGAGGTCGCCCGGCAGGGGGACACGGCGGTGACCGGCGACCCCGTTGAATCAGCACTGCAGACTCTGAAGATTGAGCACCAGATCGCGATGGCCAACCACGCCTGGAAGAAGGAGCTGCTCGACGACGCGGTCAAAACAGCCCGCGAGTTGGAAACGTTCTACGACCAGGACAAGGGCTTCCGCGATGATATCACGCGGATCAACAAGGTGCTCGACCAGACGCTGAAGCGGCTGGAGGAGATCAACCTGGTCCGCGGATACGGCGGGTTTGAGGCCAAGGCGATTGCCCCGCCGGGGCCGGGCGGCAAGGTATCGCCCGTGTTCTGGCAGTTTGTCCTTATGGGGGCGGTTCTCGGGCTCGGCTTCGGGGCCGGGGCCGCCTACCTTTTTGATCTTACCGACAAGAGCTTCCGGACCCCCGATGAGATCCGCCGCCGGCTCGGGCTCCCGCTCGTCGGGCACGTGCCGTACGTGGCGAAGGTGTCTGTCCGGCTGCCGGCCGCCGACGCGGCCGGGCAGCCGGTCGAGTTGGACGCCGGACTCGTCGCCTTCCACCGCCCGACGTCCCCGGAGGCCGAGGCATATCGCGGAGTCCGGACTGCCCTCTACTTCAGCACGCATGGCGAACGTCACAAAGTCATCCAGGTGACCAGCCCGAACATGGGCGACGGGAAGACCACGCTGATCACTAACCTGGCGGTATCGATCGCCCAGTCCGGCCGGAAGGTGCTGCTCATTGACGCCGACCTGCGCCGCCCTCGAGTCCACCGGACGTTGGGCGCGGCGGGCCACGTCGGCCTGGCCGAAGTCATCGCTGGCACGGCCGAGTTGGAGTCGGCGATCCAGCTGACGGCCGTCTCTAACCTGTGGGTCCTGCCGTGCGGGCGGCGGCCGCCGAATCCGGCCGAGCTGCTCACCAGTCCGCGATTCGAGGACGTGCTCGACGACGTCCGCGGGTCATACGACCACATCCTGGTCGATAGTCCGCCGCTCTTGGCCGTGAGCGACCCGTGCACGGTCGCCCCGCGGGTCGACGGACTGCTGTTGACGATTCGGGTTACCAAGAACGGCCGACCGGCCGCCGAGCGGGCCCGCGATCTACTGGCCGGGGTCAAGGCGAACTGCCTTGGGGTGGTCGTTAACGGCGTTGGTCGGCAGGGCGCGATGACCGGGTACGGTTACGACCATTACAAGTACGCCGACCAGTATTCCAGCGAGTACACTTCGGCCGAGCCGGAGACTCCGGCCGAACCTGGCTCGCGGTTCACGGCGGCTGAGCCATCCCCGGCGCTCCTCACCGCACTTGCCGCGTCGGCCAGCGGCAACGGGATCCACCACGAGTGAATGACTTCCCGCTCGCCGATCTTCACGTCCACCTTTTGGCAGATTTGGACGACGGCCCACGGACGTGGGACGACGCCCTGGCCATGTGTCGGATCGCCGTGGCGGAAGGCGTCACGCACACCGTCGCCCTCGCCCATCAGAGTGAACGGTGGAATCTCTCACCCGACACGATTCGCGAAGCCGTCGTCGAACTTCGGCAACGGCTCGCAACGGCGATGATCCCCCTTGAAGTGTTCCCGGCCGCGGAGGTGATGGCCACCCCGGATCTCGCCGACGCCTGGGCGGCCAACCAGGTTCTGAGCGTCGGAGATCACGGTCGATTCGTGCTGGTGGAGATGCCACACCAGCTTTTCGTTGACCTTGGACCCGTCGTTCGCCGGCTGGCGACCCTCGGAGTGCGGATCATCCTCGCCCACCCGGAGCGACACGCGGAACTGCTCCACGAACCTGGGCCACTCGAAGAATTGATCCGCATGGGCTGCTTGGTCCAGGTCTCGAGCGGAAGCCTGACCAGGCCGGCGAACCGTGCCCAAGAGAGGGCGTTGAAATCATGGGTCCGCCGCGGATGTGTTCACCTCCTCGGGTCGGACGGCCACTCGCCGCGGTCACGCAGGCCGCTGATTTCGGCGGCCGCGGCTCGAATCCGTGAGTGGGTCGGGCCTGTGGCCGGGGAGCGGATCTGCGGGGCGACGGGCCGGGCGATCCTCCGCGGGGAGCCGGTTGAATTCGCGAACCCGACGACTGCACGCCGGTGGTGGCCGGCCCGCGTGCTCGGCGCCGCCTGATTCCCACGCTACGGCAGGGTGATCGTCTCCGTTCCGTTGAAGAACGCGGAGCGCAGGAACTGCCAGGTGAACAGCGACCGGAAGTTCGATGTGAAGTACTGGGCCTCGGCCTCCTTCACTGTGGATTGCAGGATCAAGAAGTCGTTCGGCCGGATTGCAATTCGTTCTCGCGGGTCTCGGATCGCCCGGTTCAGGCTGACAACGATTGGGATCTGCGCACCGCACTCGAGCTTCCGCAGGATAGTCACCTGACTAGGCGACGGGAACCCGAGCCCCGTCTGGACAATCTGCCCGGACAGGTTGTTGGCGTTCACCCCACCGTTGACCAGGGGGCCGCCGACCAGAGCAACTGCCTCGAGAACATCCAGGTCACGGTCGGCCGGAAGTGGAAAAGCCCGCGGCGGAAGCAGTCCGCCGGTAAAGAACAACTCCGCTGGTCGGGCCCGGACGTGAACGACGTCTCCGCTCCGCAGTATCAGGTCCTCCCGACGGACGTTGAACGTTTGCCCCGGATGAAGCCGGAGCGGCACCCGGATCGTCTCGCGGGCCTCCTGGGTCACGGCCCCGGCCCGCCCGTCGGTCCCGGGTCGGTAGGCGCCGCGGAGAATAATCACTTCATCCTCGGCCTCGGACCCGGGCAGCCCGCCGGATCGAGTGAGAGCATTGAGCAGGTCGTTCTCATAAGCCGGCAGGTCGAGCGGGAACCCGGCCGCTCGCCGGGTCTGGGACACGAACGTCCCACTCCCGAGCCCAGCCCCGAATCCGCCGGACGTCCCGAACGTGGTGCCGCCGGCATCCTCGCGCAGGACCAGCACGTGGTACTGCCGGGGTTTCAGCAGTGTGACGATGATTCGAGCCGTCTCGTCCTTAAGCAGCTTCTTCGGGGCCTTCAACTCGGGCAGTGTGCCGAGGTAAGCCTGGGTAATCTTGGTCTGGGCCTCGTCCAAAGTCAGCCCGGCGACGACGAGCGGTTCGGCCAACAGGGGGAGCGGTACGGTTCCGTTGTCCCGGACCGGGATCGGGTAGCCAATGCCCGGTGGAGCGGTCGTGCCTTGCTCGGGGATGCGGACCGGCGGCTGCCCGCCCCGCTCGCCCAGTACGCCCTCGACGAACACGCCGAGGACGTCCCCGGCGGCGAGCTTGTATGGCCCGGCCGGCGGGGGGGTGAGTGCGGTGAGCGGGACCGGGTGCACGTCAGACTTACTCTCGCCGAAGGCTTCGGGCGGGAGTCGACGGACTGGGATCCCGTCGGCCGCTGGATTGGTGACGGCCGCGCACCCGCAGGTCCACAGAACGACGCTAACGCCTGCAAGTAAGGCGAGTTGCCGGTGGATCCGAGTGAAACAGGGTGGCGGCATGATGGGTTGGTGCCTCTGATGCAGACGCGTCAAGGACTGGCCGGCCGCCGGGCCGCGCCGAAGGCTGAAGTGGGCGACAGGTCCAACGGAGGCGTGAACCGCGTGCCCATATTCGTCGGACCAGGACCCGGTGGGACGGTCGGGACCTTGGGCGGATCAGGCACCGGGCGCGGAGTCGGCCCGATTTCGGGCCCGGCGTGGCGCGGCCGTGGCAGGTCTCCCGGTTGATCCCAGGGAGATCGGTCCCCGGCGAATGGAGCCACCATGTTGACCTCGGGCGGAATCACGTCGTCTCGCCGGAGGTCGCTGACTGGGGTAACTGGGCCGGGCAACGGGACGTAGTTCAGCTCGCGAAGGCCGCTCGCCTTGGCGGCCGCCGAACCCTCCCGGAATCCGGCGTACCAGTCGCGGATGGCTGCCTGCCCCTCGGGCGTGCGGTGCTCGGTCAGTCGGTAGCGGAACGGCGGAAGGTAGGGCGGCTCTCCGGTTCCTCCAGCTTCCACGTAGTCAATGAAGCCTTCGATAAACCCCTCGTGGAACGCGTCGCTCGGCACGACCCCGGGCTTCTGGGCGAACGCGGACTCGGCGTATTTCCGTAGCTGGTGGACAAACTGGTTGTCATCGTGTGGGCGGATGGTTTGCTGGACTCCGTTTCGGGTGGCCAGGTGGATGAACGAATCGGGGGCGGATGGGCGGACTGCGAAGCACCCGAACCCGGCGACGCTAATCAGCCCGATGAAAGCGGCGCGCGGAAATCTCATGGCCGACCCGTGAGTCACGCGGAGCAGTCCCCCACGTCCGTTATCGGCATCGGTTGGGTTGAAGTTGACGATTGTGCCGGAGGTAGGGGCGCTTGAGCCGAATCTTCACACTCGGGCTAGCCGTGGCGCTTATGGCGCCCGCGACCGCCGAGGTCCCGAAGGAAATTCGCGACCGCGGCGTTGCGGCGACCGTCCGCGTAACCAATGGCGCGGACGACACGGGCGGAAGCGCGATTGTCATCGCCCGGCGCGGCGGACATGCCTACGTACTCACCGCCCAGCACGTGGTTCCGAAGTCCGACACAGTCGAGATTCGGACGATCCGCGGCAAGCCAGTCAAGGCAGAGGTATTGGCCCGGTCCGCCCAACTCGATTTGGCGGTCCTACGATTCGCCGCCTCCGACCTGCCTACCCCGGTCCCCTTGGCTGCCGCTGGGGCAGTGCCCGAGGGGGTGATCAGCGTGGGATGGGAGGAGGGGGCGACACCGAAGGCACGGGCGGAAGAGGTCAAAGGTAAGGTCCGGCTGCGGCGTCCCGGGGAGGCGACCCCCGTCCTCTGTTGGGAGGCGGCCCGCGCGCCGGCCGCCGGGCGGTCCGGCGGCCCGCTGGTCGATCAGTCCGGCCGACTGGTTGGGATTGCCAGCGGGCACGACGGCACCGGAGGTTATTACGTCCACATCGACGAGATCCACACTTTCCTCCGGGCCAATGCCCTCCGGTGGCTGGCGGAGGACGAGCACTAAACCAAGGGCGGCGGTTTTTCGGGAGTGGTTCCCGACGCCGGCCGGTTGTTTCCGACGAAAGGGAAATATGAGCGACATGAAAGTCGTGCCAGGGTCCCGGTTCAATCGGGTCGCCGTTGGAGTCACGTTGGCGCTAGGCTTGCTCGCAACGGCGGCAGCGGCCCTTCCGGTTGGTCCGGTCGCGGGTCCCAGACCGGCACCGGTGATCGCACCAGTCGATTCCGTGGGCATCAACGTGTTGGAGCCCGCCGGCCCGGCACCCCGGTCGGCCGGTCCAGTCGCCCCATCGGGCAATCTGGAACGCCAGGTACAGAACTGGGTCCCGACCGGCAACGGCGGCGGCAATGGCGGCGGCAACGGTGGCGGCCACGGCGTCCATGGATCGCCGAAGGGCTGACCCCGGTTTACCGGGGCACCTGCGGGTGTCTCGGCGAGAGTCTCGTTCGTCGAAGTGACCGAAGCTGAGCTAGCAGCCGAATCCTCGGTGCCGTCCTCCGGCTTGGCGCGATGGTTGCGCGCGGGCATCGAGATCGTGGTCCTCGCCATGACGGCGCTTTCCCCATGGGCGTTCGCCGCCGTCCACCCGCTGTCGCTGCTCCTCCTGTCGGTAGGTCTCGGTGTCGCGCTGGTCCTTTGGGCGGTGCTGATTCTCGTCGACCGGCGCGCCGTCGTCGGACCATGTCCAGTGCTCGCTTGCCTGATCGGCCTGGTAGCCCTGGGATACTGGCAGCTCTGCCCGCTGTCGGACGCAGCCCAGGCCGAGGTCGCGCCGGCCACGGCCGAGCTGAGAGCTGTCTTGATCCCGGCCGAGCCGGAGGGGCTGACGGGGGAAGACGCAGTTCCTCGCCCACCAGCCACCCTGACCATGGATCCCGGAGCCACCCGTCGGCAGACAATCAAGCTGCTCGCCGTCGCCGGGCTGTTCGCGGTCGTCCGTTTCGGTCTGGCGACGCCGGCCACCTTCCGCCGGTTCGCCCTCGTCTGCACGGTGAACGGAGCACTGCTCTCAGTATTCGCCCTGGCCCAGAGGCTGAGCTGTCCGCCCGACACGCTTTACTGGCAGTTCCCGTCGCAGGGGCACGTGTTTGGGCCATTCGTCTGCCGAAACCACTTCCCGTTCTACGTGAACGTCTGCTTCGGCCTAGGGCTCGGGCTGCTGCTCGGAACTCCGCCGTTTCGTGAGCGCCGATCGGTCGGGGAGATGATCGCCGAACTCGGCCGTCATCCCGCGGCACTCTGGCTGATCGCTGCCCTGGGGCTGATGCTCGCCGCCACCCTCTACAGCCTGTCTCGCGGCGGGGCGGTGGCGCTC
>DATFWZ010000623.1:0-4293 GCA_035258765.1 Gemmataceae bacterium | reverse complement strand
TCCCGCGTCGGTCCCTGGCCCTCAACAACACCCAATCGCCCGACCTCTTCACTCCGCATCGCTCGGCCACAACCCACCGCTACAACAATCCGACCGCGCCCCGCTCTCGACTCACTTGTGGGTAATAGTCAGCCGCTTCGGGGAGGGGGGTTAGCGGGGAGAGGTCTTCGGTCCCGCGTGCCCAGACCTCTCCCCCCGGCCCCCTCTCCGAAGCGGAGAGGGGGGAGAAAAACCCGACGGCCCCCGCTACAAGACCCCGAACGTCTCGAACGCCGTCGCCGCCTTCATACCGCTTTTGATGGCATCGCGGACCTGGTTCTCGGCGTGGACCTTTTCCCAGGCCCGGCGGATCACGGTCGCCTCCACGGCCTTCGGCACGACGATAACCCCATCGACATCGGCGATCACCAGGTCCCCGGGGCCGAATCGGACGCCGTCGATCTCGACCGGGACGTCGAGGTCGATCACCCGCTGCCGGTGCTTGCTGTCGTAGACGATGGTTCCGCGGGCGAAGCACGGGAAGGCCATCTCGCGCATGCGCCGGACGTCCCTCACCGCGCCGTCCACAATGACCCCGATGCACCCGGAATTCCGGGCCGCCGTCGAGAGCAGTTCGCCCCAGACGCCCGAGCGCGTCGACCCGTTGGCCGCCGCGATGATCACGTCGTCGGGCTTACACGAATCGACCGCCCGCAGCTCCAGCTCATACGGCTTGGGGTCCGGGTGGGCCATCTCCGCCCACAGGGTCGTCTTGCACCGGCCGACCAGGACGGCGTCCACGGTGAGCGGCTTGAGTGGCACCCGCGGCGACTGACGCGGGTATCCCTCCGCGTCGAGCGCATCCGCGACGACGGCGCTGGTGAACGCCTGCCGCATCATCGGCAACGTAATCTCGGTCGGCGTAGTCATGCCGGTTTGCCGACTCGGCGTGGGCCCGCGGGTCTGGCAAATCTACGCGCCCGGCGACGCGAACGCAAGCGGTCGGCGATTTCGCGGTTGCCTTCACGATCGGGAACGGGGACACTCGACGAATCGGCGCCGAGGAGAGCCATGCCCGAAGAACACGATACCCGCGCGGACGACCCGGCGGCCCCGCAAGCGGCCGGCGGCGAGACGCTGACTGTCCCCCCGCGCCCCGGGTTCGCCCCAACGGTCGGGCTCGACGCCGCGGCGCCTTCCGTCCCCGTCGGCAAGTCGTTCGGGGATTACGAGCTTGTGGAGGAGATTGACCGCGGTGCGATGGGGGTCGTGTTCAAGGCGCGGCAGGTGAGCCTCAACCGCGTCGTCGCCGTCAAGATGATCCTGAGCGGCCGGCTGGCGAGCGAGGCGGACGTGCAGCGGTTCCGCCAGGAGGCCGAGGCCGCGGCCAACCTCGACCACCCGAACATCCTGCCCATCTACGACGTCGGCGAGCACGAGGGCCAGCACTACTTCAGCATGAAGTTCGTCGAAGGCGGAAGCCTGGCCGACGTGCTGAAACAAAGCCCACGGATGTCCGTCCGTGGGCGGGAGTTGGTCGCTCTCCTCGCCCCCGTTGCCCAGGCGGTGCACTACGCCCACCAGCGTGGCATCCTCCACCGAGACCTCAAGCCGGCCAACATTCTGATCGAGGCTGAGCGTACGCCGTACGTCACCGATTTCGGACTCGCCAAGCGAACCGAGGGGGATAGCTCGCTGACCCAGTCCGGGGCCGTGATCGGCACGCCGAGCTACATGGCCCCGGAGCAGGCCCGCGGGGCGAAGGGCGTCACGACCGCCACCGACGTTTACGCGCTGGGCGCGATCCTGTACGAGGTGCTCACCGGCCGGGCGCCGTTCAAGGGGGATTCGGTCGCGCAGACGCTGCGGATGGTGGAGGAGCAGGATCCGGTTCCGCCGCGGCGGGTCAATCCGCAGTGCGACCCGGACCTGGAGGCGGTCGCCCTCAAGTGCCTGGAGAAGGACCCGGTCGCGCGCTACGAGTCGGCCGGGTCGCTGGCCGATGACCTGTCGGCGTGGCTCGCCGGCGAGCCGGTGACCGCACGCCGGGCCGGGCGCGGCCGCCGGGCGTGGAAGTGGGTGAAGCGAAACCCCGCGGTCGCCGGGTTAACTGCCCTCGCGGTTGCCCTCCTCGTCGCGGGGACGGTCGTTTCGACTTACTACGGTGTGCTGGCCGACCGCCGCGCGACCCTCGCGGCAGACAACGAGGCCCGGGCGAAGGCCAGCGAGGCCGACGCGGTCGCGAGCGCGGCTGACGCCCGAAAGTCCGCCGACGAGGCCAAGGTGCGCTGGTACCAGGGGCTCTACGAGCAGATGCGGGCCAGCCGCCTGGCCCACCTGCCGGGATCGCGCGCCAGCATCCTGGAGGCGGCGCGTGTCGCGGCCGGCCTGCGCCCACAACTCGAAGGGATTAGCCCCCCGCCGATCAAACTTCCCGCCGCGGCCGACTTGCGGACCGAGGCGGTCATGGCCATCACGCGGCCGGACGCCCGGCTGGTCCGCGAAGTATCCATGAACATGGGCGGGGGCGGTGCCTATTTCAGTCCCGACGGCCGCCGGATGGTGAAACTCACCCTCGACCGGGGGCAAGCCGCCGCGCCCGGACAGATGTCCCAAATTGGGCTTCAGGTCATCGACTTGATCACCGGGCAGGAGATCAGCCGCACGACCGTCGACCCGGGTCGGGCCGAGCCGGCGCCGAGCTTGCTCGGCCTTTCCGCCTTGAACGAGGACGGCACGCGGATAGCCGCGGGCAGCGCCGCAGGGACGTCAGTGCAAATTCGCGAGTTTCCTTCCGGCAAGCTCGTCGGGGAACTCAATGACCCCGCACTGGCAGCGCGAAAGGTGCCGGCCAATTACGCTCGGATTCGGTTCAGCCCGGACGGGTCGAGACTCGTCACCGTTCGCCGGGTCGACAAGGATGCGGAGGTCGTCGTCTGGGACATTGCCCAGCCGGACGCGCCGCACGTCCTCGCCACGCATGCGTCCGGCGCGGCGACCGGCGTCGAACTGGCCCGGATGGCTACCGACTTGGGCCCGTTCGGGGCCCTCCGGTTCACACCGAACTCGAAACGGGTCAGCTTCGCCAGCGCGGACCGGAAATCCTATCGTGTGTTCGACGTCACGGCCGACCCGCCGGCCGTGGTTACCGAGCTGGCCATTTCGGACACGATTCGGTCCGCCGAGTGGCACCCGACCGCCCCGGTGTTGGCGGTCCGGGAGCCGACGCAGTCCGGCCGGGACAGAATCGCCCTGTGGGATGTGGATAAGAAGGCGATCCGGGCCGTATGCGCGGAGGGCCCAGCCGCCAGTCCCGACGCCGGGGTCAGCCCGTTCGCGTTCAGCCCCAACGGCCGGTGGCTAGCCGTCGGCGGACGGGAAACGAGTGTGAGCGTGTACGGGGCCCTGGATGGTGTCGAATTGGTTCGCGTCGAGGGGGCCGTTACGCTAGGGATCTTCCGCATATTCTGGACGCCGGACAACGAACTCGTCACTGTCGGACTCATGGAGGGTCTCAAGATCTGGCGGCTGGAACCGGCCGCGGGTGCGGAGACCTACCGCGGACTTCGCCCGGACGGGCGTCCGGCCTTCAGCCCCGACGGCCACTGGCTGGCAGTGCTCGGGTCGTCGAGTCCGCCGGCCACCGCAACGGAACCGGCGGGTCCGACCGGCCTCAAGACCCGGGGGGCACGGGATCGCCTGACGCTCATCGACCGCCGCACGGGGGAATTGGTTCGGTCCCTGCCCGGCGTCACCGGGCTTGCGGGCCGGGTGTTCTTCGCCCCGGACGGAAGCAAGCTCGTCGTCGAACGGCCAGGCGAGATCGTGGTTCGGGCCGTCCCGACTGGGGACGAAGTGTCTCGCCACTTGCTCCCGAAGGTGATCGGGGCGCGCCAGTGGGCGAGCGCGTTTTTCGATCCCGGCCGGCGGCTGCTGGCCTTCGTGCAGATTGACCACGGAAAGGGAAAGAAGGCCGACCGGGCCGTGGTCTTGTGGGACGTCGGGGCCGACCACCCGACGGCCGGCCTCCCAGAGTTCCCGGAAGTGGACTTCGGCGCGAACGAACCGGTTGTTGCAGCGGACGGCAGCCGGGTATTAATAGGCAGGAACACGCTTCCGTTGCCGTTCCAGAAAAAGGAGAAGGAGCCCACGAGCCGGCTCTTCGAAGTGCCTTCCGGCCGGCTGCTCGCGGAAGTCCGGCTGCAATCCGGGCCAGGCTATGAGTTCATCGCCCCGACCCGGCTTGGGGCCGGGGGTCGGCACCTGCTCACCATTCACGCCGCGTTCGGCGGCACCTGGAACTCATCATCCGCG
>DATFWZ010000622.1:0-15831 GCA_035258765.1 Gemmataceae bacterium | reverse complement strand
TCGCAGCGCAAAGGGCAACCCGTGCTGTCCAAGTCCGGTGAGACCAAGCGCATCGCCCGGACCGGATCCTGGCTGCTGCACCAGCCGGTCCGTGGCGACGTGACGATCGAGGAGGAGATTGAGTCGTTCTTGGGCAGGTTGCCGCCAGAAGGACAAACCTGGGCCGCCATCGGGGAGCGCTACCGCGTTGACCTGCTCTGTGGTGTGTTCGTACGCGGCGTGAACCAGGGTTTCGAGCTCTCGCCGCGCGTGTTGGAGATGCTCGGGCAGCGTGGGATCACGTTGGCGGTAGACATCTTTTGCGAACCCGACGAGGGGCAGCAGAAGGCTCTGGAACGGCTCGGTACGCAGAAGAACGACAGGTAGGGCCGAACCAGCCGTTGCACCTGACCGCGGCGGCATGACGGCTTTTCGGAGTTCAACATCTCACCAGCCGCCGCGGCAGGTGAACGGTGTCGTTCGGTCAGTAGGGCCGCGGTTAGGACCTGAAACGAGTCTGCGCCCGGAAATTGACCGTGCGAGCGATCACTGCCGCCTACCGACTGGCTATCGGCCTCTCAGCGCCGTTCCTGGCGCTTGTCGTCGCCGCGTGCGTGGACCAGCCCGCCTCGGACCGGGGAGAAACGGGCTCACTTCGGGCGGGCATCGTGGTAGTTGCCCACACCCCCGACACGCCAAAGGCATGGGCGATGTTGGAGATCGTCATCATCGGTCGGGTCGTGGAGGTCGAGCCAGACGAGGTCGAGGTTGCCTACGCCAACAATGCCGACTGGGAGCCAAAGGTGCCGTACAAAGTGGCCATCGTGCGGATCGAGGACCGAGTGTTTGGCGCTTCCGGCCTCACCCTCGTCCGGGTCGGCTTCCCGGCCAACTGGCCGGTTATGGCCCTGAAGCCGGACATGGAGGGCTGCCTTGCCCTGGCCTTCCAGCCCAGCGCCGGCTTCTACACCCAAATCAAACGCATGACAGAAAAGTCGGTCCAGGGTTTCGCCGCGGAAGTGCAGCGACTTAGAGCGACGGGCCGAGTGCTGAACGATCCGGTCGCGGCCCTCAAGGCGAAAGGGCTGGACGACCGGTTTGACGCGGCCATGCTCCTGCTTGAGCGGTATGCAACGTCGCGTGGGTCGAACCAGCGCGAGCCTGTCCCCGATGAAGAGAACAGACTGATCCTCGCCCTGATGGCCGAACTGCCGTGGCAGCCTCCTGGCGGAGATTACAGCCGGTCGGACGATGGACTGGTCCCCCACCGCAAGGCCCTGTGGGCGATTCTTGACCTAAGGGAATTGGGGTTCGAGAGGAGACAGGAGGCGCTGCCAAGACCACGCGAGGTAGGGTCTCAGCAGGCCGGGCCAGCGACGCCACTCGAGAGCAGTCGGCCGGTCAGCCCGGAGATGACGCTCGACGTCGAGTCGGCTAGTTTCCTCAAGGAGAACAAGGACAAGATTCGGCTCAGGCGATTCGTGCAGAAGTGAAGTCGTTCGGACCGCGTCTCGGAGTTCCGACGTGCACACGTCGCTGGCCACCGTCCGGAACTGCTGCAGGTCATTCACCAGCGGCTCTGCGTGGAACCGCGCGAGACCGAACCCTGCGTTCCACCCGATCGCCACCCGACTTCGCGTTAGCATATTGCTAAGTCCTTGCACGGGCGGCGGCAGGTGAACTCAATGTTCGGCGGCGGGGCGCGGGGCGCGCACTCGGTTGAGCGACTTCCCGGGGGCGCCGTGAGCGAAACGGTCATCGTTCTGGTGCTGCTGGCCGTCTGGCTCCTGATGTGCGCCATGGTCGGGCGGGCGGCGTCCTCCTTCCACCGGCCGCCCGGCACGTGGTTCCTGCTCGCGGCGGTGCTTAGCCCGCTGGCCGCCTACGTCCTGCTGCTGTTGGCCGGGGACCCCGAGGCCTGGCGGGCCCTGGCCGAGCGGGAGGATCGAATCCGCCGCCGGCACCCGAACCTGAAGAACGTCCGGGAGGCGGTCCTGAACGAGGCCCACTGCCCCCGGTGCGGGGCCGAGGTCAACCCGGTCACCGGGGAAGGTCTGCACTGCCCGGAGGAGGAGCCGTGGCTCCTGATCTGCGACGGGTGCCAGACCACGTACCAGCCGGATTAGGAGTCGCTGACGCGAGCGCGCTCGCGGCCGAACGCGGCCCGGCGCCTGAGGTCGTTGATAACTTAACCCACGTATGACCACACCCACCGACCGCGTCCCCGTCACCGTTCTGACCGGCTTCCTCGGGGCCGGCAAGACCACCCTCCTCAACGACATCCTCTCCGCGAAGCACGGCAAGCGGATTGCCGTCATCGAGAACGAGTTCGGCGAGGTGGGGGTGGACCAGGACCTGGTGATCGGGGCCGAGGAAGAGATATTCGAGATGAATAATGGGTGCATCTGCTGTACTGTTCGCGGCGACCTGATCCGCATCCTTGGCAACCTGATGAAGCGGAAGGACCGGTTCGACTACGTCCTGATCGAGACCACCGGACTGGCCGACCCCGGGCCGGTTGTGCAGACGTTCTTCTTCGACGACGAGCTCAAGGAGAAAGTGCGCCTGGACGGCGTCGTCACCGTGGTCGATTGCAGGCACGTCGCTCTGCACTGGGGCGACCGCGAGGTGAAGCAGCAGATCGCCTTCGCCGACGTGGTCCTTTTGAACAAAACCGACCTCGTCCCGCCCGCTGAAGTCGAACTGCTCGAGCGACGGATCAAGGGGATGAACGCCACCGCCCGCGTCATCCGCACGCAACAGGCGGTGACCGACGTCGCGAACCTGCTCGACATTCAGGGGTTCAACCTGTCGCGGATCGAGCAGATCGACCCGATGGCGGTTGAGCATGAACACCACGACTGCGAGCCGGGTTGCGACCACCCCGACCACCATCACGACCACAAGCACGACGAGAGCATCACGTCCATCGGGATCGAGCTCGTAGGCGACCTGAAGGCGAACAAGCTGAACGAGTGGTTCGCGCAGTTGATGGCGACCCGCGGGCCGGACCTGTACCGGTTCAAGGGCGTCCTCGCCCTGCAGGGGGACCCAAACCGGTTCGTTTTCCAGGGCGTGCACATGACGCTTGACGCGACGCCCGGAACCGAGTGGGGCACCGCGAGGCGGGTGAACAAGCTGATCTTCATCGGCAAGAACCTCGATCGGTCCGCGATCGAGGCCGGGTTCCGGAAGTGTCTGGTCTAAAGCGAACCACAGAGTCACAGAGGACACAGAGGGAAGAAACACAGAGAAGACAAAAGAAATGGTTGGTTGCCGGCGGCTCGACGGTTCGGGTGCCCAACCCTGATTTTGTCTTTCCTCTGTGTTTCTTCCCTCTGTGTCCTCTGTGACTCTGTGGTTCGTTTTCTTTAGCTCGTTCCCCCGACCGGCCCGGAATCCGTTCCCCGACCCTGCCGGTCGCCGCAGCCGGGGGCGCCGGTTCGTCTGACCGGCGTCCGAACCATTGCAACTTCCACCGCCCGCCTCAAGCGCCCCCGCCCGGGTGCCGAATGTGAACGTGCTTGCCCGGGACCCCTCGACCCGCGACCCGACCGCCTGGGCAATCTTCACCGAGGTTGAGGCTTATTCGGATGAGTGAACCGACCGCCACCACCAACGTCTGCCTGGGCTTTCTCACGGTATTCGCCGAAGCGAACGGCTACCTGGGCGGCTACCTCGTGACCAACTCGTGGGGCCGGCCGATCGAGTTCCGCCTGAGCACGGCCGTGCAGCCGAACCGGGTCCAGCAAATCCTCTACGGCCACACCCTGACCGAGTACCTGTGTGCCGAGCTGATCGGCAAGACTTTGGTCGAAAAGACGGCGACGCCGGTTCAACTCCTGGTGACGGATTCGCCGGACATGCTGCCGATTCGATCGCGGGTGGAGGTGCCGGTCGTCGGCGTGGTCGCGGAGTCGCAGCGCCGCTCCGCGGATTCGGATCGGCGGCTGACGACCTTTGAACATCCGCGATCGTCGGTGGCCCTGGCACTTGACTCAAGATGGGCGAGCGACGAGGGGTCGGTCCGAAGGATTCTCGACCGACTCGACGCGGCCCTGGACCTGGCGGAGCCGTTCGCGCGGATTCGCGAGGCGATGGGGGAGGCGCGCAAGATGGGGGTCACCAGCCGTGCCGCCTGAGGTGCCCGAGACGACCGTTCTCCCTCTCCCCCCGCTTCGGGGGGAGAGGGCCGGGGTGAGGGGAGTCTGCGCTCGCGGGGGCGAAGGCGATCGTTCCGATACGACCAGCGTTAACGCCCCTCACCCCTGCCACTCTCCCCCCGAAGCGGGGGGAGAGGGGTTCTTGGGTTTCAGCGTCCTCCCCTTCGAGTCCGGCCGGCGAGCGGCCTGGGGCGACGTCGGCGTCACGCCCCTCGAACTGACCGCTTCCCCAGCCGTCATCGCGTTGCCGCGATTCGATTCGCCGTTGGTCCCGTCCATCCGGGCGGCGCGACTCCTCGATGACCCGCCGTGGGTTCGCGGCGTCGGGCCATTGGAGATGCGCGTCCAGACCGAGGGCTGGAAGTTCCCGGCCCCGCCAATTGATTTGCCGCCCCGTCCGCTCGTCGCGTCCGAACCCCGGTCCCTCCTGGACGAGTTCGACCGCGACGTACCGGTCCCCGACCTGCCCGACCGACCGTCGTTGCGGAAGCCGCCCCGCGTCCGCGCGAAGCCGACCGCGGACACCGTCCTGTTCCAGGACCGCCTCCTCTACCTGCTTCAGCCACCGATTGACCACCTGATCGGGACCAAGTCGGTCGAGGTGCCGTTCCGCCCGTTCCCGTACCAGCTCGAGGGCATCGCTTTCCTCATGCCCCGGCACGCGGCGCTGTTGGCCGACGAGATGGGCCTCGGCAAGACGGCCCAGGCGATCCTCGCGACGCGGTTGCTCATTCAGGCGGGGCTCGCCCGGCGGGTGCTGATCGTTTGCCCGAAGTCGCTGGTGTTCAACTGGGCCCGGGAGCTGAAACTCTGGGCGGCCGACCTGCCGTTCGAGGTGTTCGCCGGCGACGCGGACTTGCGGCGGGCCACCTGGCTCGTGTCCAACTGCCCGGTCAAGTTGATCAACTACGAGCTGCTCACCCGCGACGCCGACTTCCTCGCCGACGACCGAGTCGCATTCGACCTGGTCGTGCTCGACGAGGCGCAGCGGATCAAGAACCACGACTCGAAAACGGCTCAGGTCGTCCGGTCGATCCGCCGGTCCCGGTCGTGGGCGCTGACTGGCACGCCGGTCGAGAACCGACCGGAGGACCTGATCAGTATCTTCGAGTTCGTGGATCCCGGGCGCGTCCCGCGGGACACTCCCGCCCGGCGGCTGCCACAGCTCACCGCCGACAGCGTCCTCCGCCGGACCAAGGACGACGTCCAGGCCGACCTGCCTACCAAGGTGATCGACGACCTGCCCCTGGAGCTGACCCCGGCCCAGCGCGAGGCGTATGACCTGGCCGAGACCGAGGGCGTGGTGCGCCTCAACGCCCTGGGCGATACCATCACCGTCCAGCACGTGTTCCAGCTGGTCATGCGTCTCAAGCAGATCTGCAACTTCGACCCGGTCACCGGGGCGAGCGCCAAGTTGGACCGGCTCCTGTCCGACATGGAGGAGGTCGCCGCGAACGGCCGCAAGGCGCTCGTCTTCTCGCAGTGGGTCGAGCCGCTGGAGGTGTTGGCCCGGGCCCTCGACGAGTTCGGCCCGCTGCAGTTCCACGGCAAAGTCCCGCCCCCGCACCGGGCGGCCGTCATCGAGCAGTTCCGGACCGACCCGACCAGGCACGTCCTGCTCATGAGCTACGGCACTGGAAGCGTTGGGCTGAACCTGCAGTTCGCGAGCCACGTGTTCCTGTTCGACCGCTGGTGGAACCCGGCGGTCGAGGACCAGGCGATCAACCGGGCCCACCGGATCGGCCAGACGCTGCCGGTGACGGTCCGGCGGTTCGTCGTCGAGAACACGATTGAGCGACGGATCGCCGAGGTGCTCGAGACCAAGCGGCGGATGTTCAACGAGCTGTTGGAGCAGAACGGGCCGCCGCCAGTGCTGGGGCTGACTGAGGAGGAGATCTTCGGCCTGTTCGACATTCGGTCGCGGCCGAAGAAGGGGCAAATGACCAGTGCCCCACCAATGACCAATGACCACGGAATGACCAAGTCCGAATGACCAAAGACCGATTGGTCGATGACTGTTACCGGTTATTGGTCATTGGTTCTTGGTTATTCGTTGGTCATTGGTCATTGGTGGGGCATTGGTCATTAACCGTTGACTCCCCTCCCCCATCGGTGGTACCCTCTCAAAATCATTAGTACCTTCTCATATCCGGGCGCCGGGTCCGCGGGCGAGTTCAGCCCATCCCGATCCGCCAGACCCGACGGGGGGGAACAGCCATGTTCCGGCCAATCGCTCGCCGGGCTTTTACGCTGATCGAGCTGCTCGTCGTCATCGCGATCATTGCGATCCTGATTGGACTCCTCCTGCCCGCGGTCCAGAAGGTCCGCGAGGCGGCCAACCGCATGAGCTGCACCAACAACCTCAAGCAGCTCGGCCTGGCGCTACACAACCACCACGACACGCAAGGCGGGTTCCCGCCGGCCCGGCGGGTGGTCCCGGTCGGGACCGGCAATGTCGTCCACTCGTGGACCCCATACGCCCTGTCCTACATCGAGCAGGACAACGTCCAGCGGCTGTACCGATTCGACCGCAACTGGAACGACGCGACCACCAACGACGCCAACCCGGGCGGGGTCAACCAGATAGACTTCAAGGTGTTCCTGTGCCCGTCAGCCCCGAGCGGACGGAAGGGGTCGCGAAACCGGGGGATCATCGACTACTCCCCGGTCAACACGATCACCCGCCCGAACCCGTTCGTGACCAACATGCCGCCGTCCGACCCGACGTACATCGGGATCCTGGGCAACAACGTATTCCGGCGGATCGCGGACATCACCGACGGGACGTCGAACACGATCCTCCTGGCCGAGGACGGCGGTCGGAACCAACTCTGGCAGATGGGCAAGCGCGTCGGGACCGGCGGGACCGGGGCCTGGCCCAACCCGGACACCCAGATCGCGTTGACCGGTTTTGACCCGGTGACCATGAAACCCATCGGACCGTGCGCGGTGAACTGCAACAACAACGACGAGATTTACGGCTTCCACCCGGGCGGGGCCAACATCCTGCTCGCGGACGGGTCGGTCCGGATGTTGCGGGCCAACGCGAACATCAACACGGTCCTGCCGCTCATGACCCGGGCCATGGGGGAAGTGATCGACCCGAACGCGTTTTAGGCTAGATCACCGGATCCGCCGTCGCGCCCCGCGCGTGGACGTCCTTGAACAGCGCGGCCAGCACTGCGGGATCGGCCGGCTTGACGAAGTGCAAATCGAACCCGGCGGCCTCGGCCCGGCGGCGGGCCTCCTCGCCGCCGTACGCGGTCAGCGCCACCAGCACCAGTCGGTGCCCGCCCCATTCCGACCGCAGCCGCCGGGCGACCTCGTAGCCGTCCAGCCCGGGCAGCGCGATGTCAACGAACACGACGTCCGGCCGGACGTCGCGGGCCGCGGCGATCCCGTCCGGGCCGGTGTGCGCCACGGCCACCTCGCACTCCTGCGTCTCCAGGAGCATCCGCAGGCTCTCGGCCGCGTCGCGGTTGTCCTCGATCACGACCACGCGCGACCGGCGCCGCGGCCCACCCGGGCCGGCCATCTGGACCACCGCCCGCTCCTCCGGCTCAACCCGCCCGGTCCCGACCCGCAGTGCCGCCTTCAATAAGAGCACGCACGTCGGGGCGTGGGTAATCCCGCCGTCGAGCACGGACCGGACCGCCTCCGCCAGCGGCATCGTCACCCGCCGGATCTCTTCCGTCCCCTCGTACTTCGGCGCGCCGAACGACAGGCCCTCGGCCAGGAACAGCCGCGTCGGCGAGACGGCCATGGACGTGAACGGGTCCACGGTCCCGAGATCGGTCCACCGGCTCGCCTCAATTCCAAGCTCCTCGCGCAACTCCCGGCGGGCGGCACGGAGCGGCTCCTCGCCGTCGTCGATCCCCGCGCTCACGCCTTCGATGGACACGCGGCCGATCGCGTAGCGGAACTCCTCGGTCAGGTGCGCGATCCCGTCTCGATCGACGGCGACCACGCACACCCCGGGCTGGATGTGGACCAGGCTGAACGTCCCGTCCTTCCCGTCCGGGCGGACGACGTCGTCCACGCTCACGGTGAGCCAGGCATCCCGGTAGGCCTCCCGGGATTCGCGAATCTTCCAGGGCCCGTGCGGGCGCATTTGGGAATCTCCAACGGGGATGGTATCAAAGTGCAATTCGCGGGCCGATCCTATCGGGAGACCATAAGAGGAATGGCGGAACGTTTCCCCCCTCCCCGCCTCGTGGAGGGGGGTCAGGGGGGGGTCAGGGGGGAGAGGTCTTCGGACATCGGGCGCAGACCTCTCCCCCCAACCCCTCTCCGAAGCGGAGAGGGGGAGAAACACAATCGGAGTCCCCCATTGTTCCGTCAACTGCCTCTCGCCGCACTGCTCGTCGCGCTGCCTGCGTACGCCGACTCGGCAAAGCCCTCAACTGGTCCCTGGGATGTCAAGGCGCTTCAGACCGCTTCGGTCAAGCCGGAATGGGGCGGCGAGATCGGCAAAGTGCGGGAGGTCTATTATCCGGGCGAGGAGTACCGGGGTAAGCCTACGCGGGTCTTCGCGTATTACGGCAAGCCGGCGGGCGACGGCCCGTTCCCAACCGTTGTCCTCGTCCACGGGGGTGGCGGGAAGGCGTTCCCGAAGTGGGCGGAGCACTGGGCCGACCGCGGGTATTGCTCCCTGGCCATGGACCTCTCCGGGAACGGGCCGAAGGGGCGGCTCGATGACGGCGGCCCGGACCAGTCGGACGAGACGAAGTTCCGCGACTTCACCGACAAGGACGTCCGCGACATGTGGACGTACCACGCGGTCGCGAACGTCCTTCGCGGCCACACGCTGCTCGCCGCGCTGCCCGAGGTTGATAAAGATCGGGTCGCGGTCACCGGAATCAGTTGGGGCGGGTACCTGACGTGCATCGTTGCCGGCCTGGACGATCGGCTGAAGGCCGCGGTGCCGGTCTACGGGTGCGGGTTCCTGCACGTGAACAGCGTCTGGAAGCCGGCCCGGTTCGACGCCGTGGACGCTGCCCGCCGCGACCGCTGGGTTGAGGCGTTCGACCCGTCGAGGTACCTGCCCGGGGTGAAATGTCCGATCCTGTTCCTGAATGGGACAAACGACTTCGCCTACCCGCTGGACAGCTACCAGAAGTCCTACTCCCTCGTGAAGGCGCCGCGAACGTTGTCGGTGCGGGTGAGATTGCCGCACGGGCACATCTGGACGCATGGCGAGGTGGACGCGTTCATCGACAGCCACCTGAAGAAGGGCGACCCGCTACCGGAGATCGGGGCGATGTCGCGGCACGGCGAATCGGTGTCGGCACCGGTGAAGGCGAAGGGCGAATTGAAGGGCGGGAACCTGCACTTCGCGATCGCGACCGGGCCGTGGCAGAAGCGGGAGTGGAAGTCGATCCCGGCGGAGTTGAAGGACGGCCGGGTGTCGGCGAGATTGCCGGAAGATCGTCCGCTGGTGTACTACCTGGCGGTGACGGACGCCCGCGGGCCGGATGTGAGCGCGCCACACCAGGAGCTGGAGCGTTAGCCGCGACGCGTAGCGGAGCGCGCAAACTGGACGCCCCGGGGCGCTGAATCGCCGTCCCCGCGGCGTCCAGTTTGCGCGCTCCGCTCCGCGTCGCGGCTAACGTCTTGCTGCGCCGCCTTTCTCAATTCAGTACGCGCTCCAGAACGTCAATGAACTCCGCCTGCGCCGGGTTCAGCTTCTCCCGGGCCTCTGCCGGCGTGAACCAATCGCAGCGATCCACCTCCGGAAACGTCATCCATTTCCCCGACCCGCGGGGCCATTCGAGCCGCACCTCATTACTCGTCACCCGGTCCGGGTCCGCGTCGCCCTCCCAGGCCCAGGCGTGGATCAGCTTGCCCGCCTTCTGACGAACGCTCCCCAGCGGGAGGAACGGACCGCCGGGCTCGATCCCGGTCTCCTCGCGGAATTCGCGGCACGCGGCCGTAAGCGGATCCTCGTCTGCGTCGATCAGGCCCTTCGGCAGGGTCCACGCCCCGGCGTCCTTCCCGGCCCAGAACGGACCGCCCGGGTGGGCCAGGAACACCTCCAGCTTGCCCGCGACGCGGCGGAATAGCAGAAGTCCCGCGCTCACGTTTGACGGCTTCTTCGCCATTACGCTGGCTCCCCAACAGCAGTCCACTGCCGACGGACGACGACGGCCGTGAGCTGGGCGATCGCGATTCCGATGGGGACCAGGATCACTGCGAGCAGCACCTCGCCGATCATGGCGAGCGGCTGCCCGTATCCATAGTGGCTCGCGTGCCCGGACGGAAGGATCCAGTCCGGGGCGAAGGTCGCGAGCAGGCCCGTGCCGAGGACGACGACGCCCCACGCCAGGCCGACAACGACCGATCGCGGCCAGGCGTGCCCCGCGTCCGGTGACCGTGCCAGGGCCCGACCCTTCGCCCGCCCGGCCCGCCAACACACGAAGGCGCCACCGAGAATGGCAAGGCCGAACAGACCAAGCGTGCCGCAGACGACCGGCCAGTAGGCCGGGCCCGCGGGCGCCTGAATCGTCAGTGCGATCGAGTCGGCCGGGACGTCGGAGAAGTGGCCGCTCAGTGTGTCGCCATCGCGCGTGAGCTCGGGGGTCGCGGCGGCGCGCCAGCCGTCCGGCACGTGGACCGTCACGTCAAGACCGCCGAACCCGGCCCACGAGCGGGCCGGGGCCAGGACGTAGGCGAATTGGCGGTAAACCGTCGGGTAGCCGTCCAGATGGGTACCGGCGTCGGCCGCGTAAGTCACCTTCAGCGTGTGGCGACCTTCGGGGACGACGACCGCGAACGCCACGGGCGTGACCGCGCGGGCGTGGTAAAGCGGGTACTGCAACGGTGAGTCGCCGTCGAGTGCCGGCGTCGCCTTTGGCGCCTTCCAGCTCTCGGGGAGAGTTGCAGACGGGGCGCGCGAGCTGGGCACCGGCCGGTCGTCAAACATGACGCGGAATTCGGCGACATCCGCCGACCCGGAGGCGAACAACAGGTCGAGCTTCCGCTCGGCCCCGGCGTTATTCAGGTGGTAGACAGCCTCGACGCGGGCGCGGCCGACTTCGGCAAGAGGCCGGAGATTGATGGTCAGCTCCTCCCGCTCGATCGCGACATCTTTGATGCCCACCGGATCGGCGGTGAGTTGCCCGCCCGAGTAGGGTGGTCCGACGTTGGCCCGGCCAGTCGCCGGCAACGCGAGTAAACCGAGAATCGCGATCCAAATCGGCCGTCGGTCGCCCAAAGGTGTGATCGCCATGTGAGTTCCTCCGCGGCCGTCACGGTCGAAGGTCGCCCTTTTCCACCAGCCGGAGAATTCCTGGCGGGCCGAGTTCCTCCGCCTTCTTGCGGGCTTTCGCGGCCAGTTCCGTCTCGCCGCTCTTCGTGAGTACCCGGGACAGTTCGCCGTACGCCATCCCGAGGGGTCCGTGGACGAACCCGAAGTTCGGTTCGTTCTTGCGCAGCCCCTCCAGCCGGTCGGTGGCGGATTGGAACCGGGTCCGGGCCTCCTTCAACTCCCCCCGTTCGACGAGCACCCGCCCGAGCGAGCACTCCATCAGGCTCAGCCAGAACGCGTACGCCACGACGGCAGGGTATTGCTTGACCAGAGTCGATTGGTAAGTCACGGCCTTCCGGTGCATGCGCTCGGACTCGTCGAAGTCGCGGGCCAGGAACGCCTCCATTCCGAGCCAGTCGAGGTATTGCGCGTGGGCGGCCGTGTACTGCGGGACGTTCGGGTACTCGGTCACCAGGTCGGAGGAAAGGTCCGTGGCCTCCTTGAGCCGCTCGCGGCGCTGGCTCGCGTCGCCCGCGTCCCCTGGGAAGCCCGGCGGCGGCATCCGGCGGAGCGTCTCGCATAGGTCGAACTTGTAGTCGGGCACCTTCGGGTGGTCGGCCACGAGTCGGCGCAACAACTCGATGGCCCGGTCCGACCCTGGCCAGACGGCCGGCGGCGGCCACGGCCCCGGCCCGGGTGGGCTGTCCCGGTAGCAGCACGCCAACAGGTGCCGGTACTCGGGTACCGTGGGGTGCTCCTTGACTAGCTGCTCCAGAAGCCCGATGGCCCGGTGAACCGGGTGGCCGCCCGGGAATTCCGGAGGCGGCCCGAACGACTTCTTCACGAACAGTGGCCGGTTTCGCCCGATGCCCAGCAGCCCGAGCGCCGGAGGCGGACCCGGCCCACTGACCTTGGGCGGTAGCGGACCCGGGAAGAGGAACATGTCCCACTGGCCGAGCGAATAGAAGGACCGGGCCAGCTCGTACCGGCACTCCGGGCGGTCGGCAAACGGCTTCGGAGCTTCGGCCAATGTCCGGACGGCCTGCGAGTGCGCCCGCCCGGCCTCCTCGAACTGCTGCAGCGTGCGTAGTACGCGGCCCAGCTCGTTGTAGCTCCGCGCCAGCTTGATCCGGATCTCGTCCGCGGCCGACTCGGCCGGCAAGTGGGCGTACAAGTCGATCGCCGTGCGGTAAGCGATCACCGACTCGTCGAAACGGCCGAGCCGCTGACGGATGTCGCCAATCCGGTGGTTGGCCTCCGCCGCCTGCGCCTGGAGCCGCGGGAACTCGCGGCTCGACCTGGCGATCTTCTCGTACGTCTGCAGCGAGTCCTCTAGCAACCGGACCGCCTCCGGCGGTAGCGCCGGCTGGACTGGAAGCTCGGCCCCCGCGTCGTCCGAAGGCGGGGTGACGACGAGCCGCGTCGGCGCGAACCGGTCGTAAATCCGATTCAGCGCGTCGAGGGCCAGCTCCGAGGTCGCCTCCGCGTGCTCCCGCTGGGCCGTCTCGGACGCGAGCGCCTTCTGCGCCTCCTGATTGGCGGCCGACGTGCGGACGTAACTGACGACCGACACAACGGTGACCGCGACCATGAGCAGGAACACGGTCGCGAGAGAGCCCGCGGTCACCGGGTTCCTCCGGCACCACCGCCAGGCGAGCCCGGCCGGGCTGATTCGGCGGGCCAGGATTGGCCGGTCATCGAGGAAGCGCCGCAAGTCCTCGGCCAGCGCGGCCGCAGTCTGGTAGCGCTGGGCCGGGTCGCGGGCCGCCGCCTTGAGGACGATCGTTTCCAGGTCGGGCGGCACGGCCGGGTTAGCCTTCCGCAATCGCGGCACGTCGGCCTGCGTGATCAGGTGGATCAGGTGTTGCGGCGTCGTGTCCGGAAACGCGGGCCGGCCCGCGAGAAGTTCGTATAGCGTGATCCCGAGCCCGTACACGTCGCCGCGGGCGTCCGACTGCCCGGCGAACCGTTCCGGCGGCATGTACTTCAGAGTGCCGACCAGGTCCCCGGACTGGGTCAGGTGCGCCTCCTCGACGAGCTTGGCGACGCCGAAGTCGGTGACCCACACCTGCCCGCGATCGTCGAGTAGCAGGTTCGACGGCTTGATGTCGCGGTGCAACACGCCTTGCGAGTGTGCGTAGGCGAGGGCGTCGGCCGCCTGCGCCCCGATGCGAGCGACTTGGGAAGGGTGAAGGATGAAGGATGAAGGGTGATTGGTTTCATCCTTCATCCTTCCGCCTTCATCCTTCAATACCTCGTCCAGCCCGCGACCGGGGATGAGCTGCATTACGTAGTAGCACAGTCCCGCATCCTCGCCGACGCCGAAGACCGGGACGATGTTGGTGTGGTGCAGTCTGGCCGCGGCGTGTGATTCGCGGTGGAAGCGGGCCCGCAACTTCTCGTTCGCGAGCAGATGGGCCGGCAGCACCTTGAGGGCGACGTGCCGGCCCAGGGACTCCTGGACCGCCTCGTAGACGACACCCATCCCGCCGCGACCCAGCTCCTGGATGATGCGAAACTCGCCGAGCCGTTGTGGGGCGGGGGTGCCGTTGTTCGTCGGCAGATTTGGCTCGGTCGGGTCCGCGGGGCGTGGCTTGAGGTCCTCCATCATCTGCACGGTCGGGAAGACGTCGCGAATCTCGTCGGCCCATTGTGGATACCGGTCCGCATATTCTTCGATTGACGGCCGCTCGCCGGCGCGCCAACGGCGGGCAAATTCCTCTGTCAATTCATCGAGAGTGCTGTCGTCCGACGTCGCGTCAAGCATCGACGGTCTCTCAATCCGGGGGTGTGTCGGCCGCGGTCAGAATTTCTTTGAGGCGCTTGAGGGCCCGAACATGCCGCTTGCTGGCCGCGTCCTTGGAGATGCCGAGGACCTGCGCTACTTCGTTGTTTCCCATTTCTTCGAAGTGGCGCAGCGCGAGCACTTCACGGTCGAGCGGCTCCATCTCGTCGAGGGCCGCCCGGAGCCGTTCCTGTAGCTCGTGGCGGATCGCGGCCTGGCTGGGCGACGTCATGTGTCCGACCAGCTGCCCGGCCATCGACTCGGCCGACGCGAAGGACATCCCGTTCTGCGGCAGCGACACCTCGGCCCCGGCCGCCCGCATTTCGGCGCCCAGGTGCATCCGCTGCAGCATCTGCATCCGTTGGACGGTCAGGAACCGCAGCCACACGTAGACTGGGACCGCCGGGTCGGCCAGATATTCCCCGATTCGCCGGGCCACGTCCAAAAACGCTTCCTGCAGCACGTCGTCCGGCGACACGCGCCGGCCGATGCGGCGATCCAGTCGGACGTAGAGCATCCGCCACAGCCGGTCGCGGTATAGGCCGAACAGCTCGCCGACCGCCGGGTCGTCCCCCGCGCGCAGCCGGGCCAGCAGCTCGTCCGTCCGGTCGGGCGCGTTCATCCGCCCCTCCATCTAACCCGTTGGCGGGTCGTCCGCTCCGACATTCTAACCCCGGTATTGACCGCGACTCTCACCGATCCGGCCCGCGGGCCGCGATTCCGCCCGTCACGGGCCGACCGCGGTCCACAATCCGCCGGCGGCGACAGAATCCGGGGAGGAGGTCCCACAGTCCCATGGCGGCTCAATTCCGGTCGCGTCGCGGCCGGCCCGGGCGTGCCCGTTACCCGCGGGCCGGTCACCCGGAGTGGGCCCCGGCCGACTTTGGCCGGGCACTGCCCTCGACACCGGGCCGTTGGCGGCCTACATTGGCGGGCGGAGATTCATCGCGACGCCTATCCACCCGCGTTTGGATGACGGCCGACGACCGGGCGGCGCCCGTCGTCCGCCTCCGCGACTATCCCGCCCACGCCCCGGCGCACGTTCAAGGAATCGAACACCTCGCCCGCCTGGGTAACCGTTGAGCGTACTCACTCTGCCCGCCGCATTAGGGGCGAAGACGCCGGCCCCGGCCGTGCCCCGCCCAACCCGGCGGCTGATGGGGCTGGACCAGGCCCGGGCCGTGGCCATAATCGCCATGATCGTGGCCCACTTCGCCCCGGGGGTGTTCATCCAGTTACCGCAATTGGACCCGGTGCGGACGCCGGTCCTGTGGTTCGGCCGGACGGCCACGCCGGCGTTCGTGACCGTGTTCGGGGTGACCACCGGTTTCGTCTTCCTCCCCCGCTTCCGGCGGACCCCTGGCGGAACCACGCGCTGGGTCCTTTGGCGGGCCGCCGTCGTCACGTTCGCGGCCGCGGTCGTCGCGCTCCCCCAGTGGGTCCGTCTGGGTTCGCACGGGGTCACGGACCCTTGGGAGTGGGTGTTCGGGGGCTACTCGGTTCTGCTCTTCTATAGCCTGGCGCTAGCCCTCCTGCCCGCGTGGCTGTGGTTGCTGCGGGATCAAACGACTGTCCGGGCCGTCGGGGCCGGTGTCGGACTGTGGGTGGTGGGCACCGCCGGCTTCCACTTGTGGCCAGAGCAGTCGCCCGGCGGGCCG
>DATFWZ010000621.1:0-2936 GCA_035258765.1 Gemmataceae bacterium | reverse complement strand
AACACCCAATCGCCCGACCTCTTCACTCCGCATCGCTCGGCCACAACCCACCGCTACAACAATCCGACCGCGCCCCGCTCTCGACTCACTTGTGGGTAATAGTCAGTCCGCTTCGGAGAGGGGGGTTAGGGGAGAGAGGTCTGGCGCCGCGAGCCCGCTGACCTCTCCCTCCGGCCCCCTCTCCGAAGCGGAGAGGGGGGAGAAAACCCTCGCGGATTCAGTCCTACCGCCCCAGGTTGAACCGGAACTTCCAATACTCGGGGTTCGCCGACGACACCCCGCAGAAGACGAAGCACATCTCGTTCGTCGTCTGCTCCCCGATCCGCACCATCTTCGGCGGGCTGTGCGGGTTTCGCGGGTTCTCGGCCGAGTTGTCGAACGTCCCCTTCACCCGCAGCACCGTCCCCTTCGGCAACGGCATCGGCTCCTTCACCTGGTACATCTCCTGCCAGTTGTAATCCCACTCTGGGATTCGGATGAGCGACTTCTCCTTCTGCCCGGGCAGCGTCGCGAACAACTCGATCTGTTTCCCGAGCAGGTGCATGTGCGGGAACAGCCAGTGCAGCCTGACGTCCTCGGTCAACGTCAGCGACGAATCGACCTTGAACTCCTTCACGCCGGGCGGGATCTGGAAGAAGAACCCGGTCACCGGGATCGCCTGCAAATACTCTTTGACTTCCCCCTTCGTAAAGTAGAGCCCGAGCTTGGTCCGGTCGCGCTCCTCCTTGCCGGTCCGGTGGTAGTGGATCTGCACGACGACGTCCGCACCCTTCGTCAGCTTCTGCCCCACCCCCTCCGGGAGCCGTCGCGGGACCAGGCCCGGGGCCCACCCGCCCAGGCCGTTCCCCGGGTCCGGAAGGAAGCCCATCCCGCGATTGGTCGAGTAACCGGGTCCGTGGTCCGGGTCGGTCGGCTTCTGCCTGGCCTGCGCGTCCGCCTGGAGCTTGCGCGCCCGGCCGTAGGTATCGACAAACAGGGCCGCGTGGTGGACCACCCGCGAGTTGCCGGGCCGTACCTCGATCGCGGATAGATACTTGTCCTCGTCAAGATTGGTGGGAAAGGCGACGCAATGGAACACGTCGCGCCCGGTGGCCGCGACCACGACCTCGGACGGCATTTCCAGGACGACGTCCGGCTTGCCGAGCTGCCAGCCTTCCGGGAACCTGGCCGGCCGCGGGGCGTCGGCCTTGTCCCCCTCGGGCGTCTGGGCCTCCAGCCAGGCGGCCAGGGTCTTCAGGTCCGTCTCCGCGAGCGACCGCTGGCCCGCGAGGTGGTCGGCGGGAGCGGGCTTCCACGGCGGCATCCGCCGGGACTCCGTCTCGGCCACGATGCTATCCGCCCACTTCACCGCTTGGCTGTACGTCTCCAGCGCGAACGGCCCGACCTCGCCCGGCCGATGACAGCCCTGGCAGTTCTTCTGCAGGATCGGGAGAACGTCGCGGTAGTAGGTCACGCCCGCCGACCCCGCGGGCTGTTTCGTCTCGATGGCCAACGGACACCCGATCGCGGTCGTGCGCGGCGTACGGATCACCTTGCCGGCGAGCAATTCGTCGAGGGCCGTCACGAGGTCGAGCCGCGTCGTCTTGGGCGCCGGCCGCATGCGCTCCGTGTACCCGTCATCGATCCGCCCGCGGTAGCGGACGACAAACTTCTCGTCGAGGACGACCACCTCGGGGGTCACCTTGACCCCGAGCGCCTTCGCGGCCACCAGGTCATCGTCCTTCAGGATCGGGAAGCCGATCGCGAACTCCTTCGCGTGCCTCGCGACCTGTTTGACCGACTCCTCCTTGTTCGCGTTGACGCCGATGATGGCGACACCGCGATCGCGGTACCTGGCCGCCAGCTCACCGAGCGGCTTGACATAGGCGTTGGACATCGGGCACTCGCACGAGAGGAAGACGAGGACAGTCGCCTTGTTCTTCTGCTCGCGCAGCGGCCACTCCTTGCCGGACAGGTCCTTGAGAGTGAAATCGGTGACCGGTTCATCGGCCGCGAGGCCCGGGCCGGCCAGGGCGGCAACGGCGACAAGCGGGAGGAGATGGGTGCGGGACATGAGAGCAATCCGAGGTCCGATGTTGTCTGTTCAATGTTCAACTCATGCCGACGAAGTACCTCTGTTAAGCGTAACGTACCGGTAGCGCGCCCGTGAGTCTGAATTTCGACTTGGCGTCGGGTTCCGACATCTGAGATTTGGCCGGGCGTCTTCAAATTTTCCCAGCACCTCGTGGAGCCGTGATACGCGGATAATTACTGGCGAGATGCCTGTGTCCCCGGTTTGCCCTTTCTCCTTGAACCCCGACCCGTCACCTGCTGTAATCCCCTCTTCCTCGAGGCGACCGGCATGACACCCACGGACGGCGGACTGCTCGGGTGCGCCATCGACGACACGCCCGTCGCGGTCCTCGACTTCGAGACCACCGGCATGAGCCCGGGGTACGATCGCGTCGTCGAGGTGTCCGTGGTCCGCATCGACCCGGGAGGGCTGGCCGAATTGGTCTTCGACACCCTCGTGAACCCCGGCCGCCGCGTGGCCGCGACCCATGTCCACGGGATCACCGACCGCGACGTCATCGATGCCCCGCGATTCGAACTGATCGCCGGTCGGCTCCTGCAAGCGCTCGCGGGCAGCGTCGTCGCGGCCTACAACGTCTACTTCGACCTCCCGTTCCTCGACTTCGAGCTGCGCCGGGCCGGAGTCTGCTACGAGTTCCCGCACCTCTGCCTGATGTACCTGCGGCCCATGCTCGGGATCGGCGTCCGCTGCCGGTTGAGCGCCGCTTGCCGGGCCCACGGGATCGCGCACACGCTCGTGCACACCGCGGCCCCGGACGCCGTCGCCGCGGCCGGGTTGTGGCCTGTCTACCGCCGGGCGATGGCGCGGCGCGACGTGCGGACGTTCGGCGACCTGGCCGTCCTGAAGCCGTACAAGTTCGTCC
>DATFWZ010000620.1:0-8493 GCA_035258765.1 Gemmataceae bacterium | reverse complement strand
GGCCGGCCGAGGACCCGGACGGGGACGCGATCGCGGATTATCACTTCCAGCTCGCCGACCGGCCGGACATGGCGTGGCCCCTGTCGTCCAATTTCGAGAAGCTGGTGTCGAACACGGCCGATCGTGGCAAGGCCCGCTACCGGCTGCCGTACCCGGGCCTCCTGACCCCAGGTGTGACGTACTACTGGCGGGTGCGGGCGAAGGACGCCCAGGGAGTATGGGGCCCGTGGGGCGCGACGTGGAGCTTCACCGCGGGCGGCCCGGCCCCGCCGGCGGACGTGCGGCTCGAACCGGTCCCGGGCGACAGCACCCGCGTCGTCCTCCGCTGGAAGCCCGGCCCCGGCGGCGAGAAGCCGGTCAAGTACCGCGTCTACGGCAGCGACGAGAAGGGGTTCACCGTCAGCGACGAGGCGTACGTGGTGAACGTGGGCGCGTCCGACCTGCCCCGCAAGTTCGCGGCCAACTTCGCGGCCGAGACGGCGGGCACCGAGCTGGTCGTCCTCGGCCCCGGGCTGGACGTGCCGAACGCCAACAGGGCGTTCTACCGCGTGGTGGCCGTGGGCGGCGCGGGGAAGCGGGGCGGCCCGTCGGACTACGCCGCCGCGCCCCGGCCGTTCGTCACCACCCGGCCGCCGGACCGCGCGACGGTCGGCGCGGCGTACAAAGGGTCGCTCGCCACCGTCCGCTCTCTGGGCGACCTGCGGACCTACCAGTCGGGGCAGAAGAGCGTGTCGCGCTTCTGGGAGGTCGAGACGCCCCACTTCGCGCTGGTGCAAGGACCCTCGTGGCTCCGGCTGGACGAGAAGACCGGCGCGATCACCGGCACGCCGGACGCCGAGGGCGCGGCGGACGTCATGGTGAAGGTCACGCTGGAGCGGACCGTCCGCAAGCTGGACGACAGCCGGCTGAGCTGGGGCCACGAACTGGTCAAGGAGGTCGGCACGGATGCGGTGGGCAGCGTGACCCACCGGTTCCGGATCACGGTCGGGCGGTGACCCGACTGCGTCGGGCACTTCATAATTGGCACCGAGTTTGACGCCTCGCGCTACAACGACGTGCCCCTGGCTCGACCACGACAAGGAACGAAAATGGACGAGCTCCAATTCCTCATGACTGACTTCCAGGTTGCTTCCTAGGAACCGGGTTGGCTGGCACGGGTGTTCGCATCGGTCGGCCAAACGTGACACCGATTGGGTCCGGCCATTGGATACGTCCACGCACGCTCGGCTTAGATCAGCTGGAGGGTCCCGCGGGTCACACCCAATTGGTTCATTGCCCGGACCTTTCGCCAGGTGTCCCGGCCGTCGTCGGTCCCAGAGATGACTCGCTGGTAGGTTTCGAGCAACGGCGTCACTTGCTCCGGCCTCTCCGTGAGGAGATCGATCCGGAACCTGCGGATTCCCAATTCCCGCATCCGGCCGACATACTCGGCCGCGCTCTGGGGGACAGCGTTAAAGACCGTGTTCCGACAGCCCGCGTCAGCCACGACCGGGAACTGGGCCCCCGTCCGGTCGCGGAGGTCTACCCTGTGGCGGTCGCATGGCCGGCCGCAGTCCCGCCAATCCTTGCCGTTCGATAGGAAGGCAGCGAAGGTACAGAATTCATTGTGAAACATTGGCATGTGTTGATGGATCACTGGCTCGTACCAGTCCGCGTGCGACCGGCGGACCAGGGCCGCGAACTGTTCCCAGCTCAGGTCGTAGCTGGGCACCAGCCGGGCGAATCCCGCGCGCATGAAGAGGTCGGCCGTCAGCTCGTTGGCGACGTTGAGGGAGAAGTCGCCGACCTGCTCGAGATGCGAGGCGCGTTCGCGGAAGTAGAGCATGCCGGCCAGGTTTCGCACGAGCACCGCGTCCGGGTCGGCCTGAACGAGCGGCTTGAGCAACCCCTCTTCGCCCGGCCGCAGGATGCGCAGCGTGGCGAGGCCGATCGGCACACCCGCGGCCCGCGCCTTCGGCACCGCGTCCTTGTACCGGCGGACGTCCTCGAAGTCGCAGTAGACCATGGCCGGGCGGAGCGGGAGCACGGCGTCGAACTGGTCGAGGGTTCGGACGAGGACGGTCAGTTGGGAAGGATGAAGGATGAAGGATGAAGGATGAAGGTCGGCACGCAGGCGAGTGAGCGCATCGGGCTCGATGACCTCCACGCGGATCGCCGCGGTGCGGCGGGCGAGGAGTCCGGTCACCGCCCGGCGGCGCAGGTCGTTCAAGATGCTCCGCGGAAGCATCGCGTTCGCGGGCAGTCGAACTTCGACGTCCGCCAGCTCGAACGGCGTGTCGCCGAGGCGGCCGAGCTGGTCCCGCAGCGCCTCCGCGGTCAACGGGTGCTTTTTCGCCACCTCGATCGGCCCGGGCCAATCGGCCGTCGCCTCGTGACCGTCGGCATCGCGCACCGCCAGACGGAGCGGTCCACCGACCTCGCCCGCGGCCGTCATCCAGACAGGTGCCCGGCGGACGATCGGGTCGTTCGCGTAGGTCCGTTCCAGCCGGCGCTTCATCGCCGGGTCGTCGGTCTTCCAGACAGTCACTCCAATGGGAATGGCGCGCAAGTCCAATGCCCCGGCCTCGAACTCCAATTCAACTTGAAACTTGGAACCTGAAACTTGAAACTCTCGCGTCTGCCAGATGCGCCCGCCCGGCTCCTTCTCCTCCGGCCGGCCCAGGTCGAACACCAACCCGTCCCCGGGCGCCAGGATGGACGTGTCGCCATCTGTCAATTCGACGCGGACCGCTTTACGAGACACGCCGACCACCGTCCCGACACACAGCCCGCGGCTTTTCGGGAAACGCCCGCGGACGAACCGCTGGTGGTTCGGCCCCTCGAGGAACCCGGGTGTGAATCCGCGGGAGAACGTCTGCTGCAGGTCGCGCTGCTGTTCCGCGCCGATGACGAACGGCCGGCGGGCGGTCGCGGCGTCGATCGCGTCGCGGTAGGCGCGCGTGGCCGCGGCGACGTAGTGCGGGCCCTTCAGCCGGCCCTCGATCTTGAAGCTGATGACCCCGGCGTCGATCAGGTCGCCGACGAACTCGTGCCCGGCCAGGTCCTGCGGGCTGAGCAGGTACGCCCGGTCGCCGAGGTCGCGGACCTGGCCGTCAACAACCATCTCGTACGGGAGCCGGCAGGCCTGGGCGCACTGCCCGCGATTCGCGCTGCGGCCGCCGAGGGCCTCGCTCGTCAAGCACTGGCCGGAGTAGGCGACACACAACGCCCCATGGACGAACACCTCGACCGGGACGGCTGTTTCCTCGGCGACCCGGCGCACGTCCGCGACCGACAGCTCGCGGGCCAGGATCGCCCGGCGGATGCCGAGGTGCTCGCGGGCCCACTCGACCCCACGCGGCTCCGTGAGGGTCATTTGCGTGGACGCGTGGACGTGGAGGCCGGGGGCCATGCGGGCGATCAGCCGGGCGAGGCCCATGTCCTGGACGATGACCGCATCGGCCCCGGCGGCGGCGATGAGTTGGACGTACCGGGACACCTCCGCGAGCTCGTCGCTGAAGATGAGCGTGTTGAGGGTGACGAACCCGCGGACATTGCGGGCGTGCAGGAAGGCGACGACCCCCGGCAATTCGCCGGGGGTGAAGTTGGCGGCCCGGTGGCGGGCGTTGAACGCGGACAGGCCGAAGTAGACGGCGTCGGCCCCGTTGGCGCAGGCGGCGCGAAGGGATTCCCAGTCGCCCGCGGGGGCGAGGAGTTCGGGGGCGGGGGCGGACCCGGTCGGCATGGAGACATTCTAAGGCCCGCCCCGCGAGTCTGGCGTCACGGGCGCGTGTCGAGGGTCAATGCGGCGCTCGCCTCACTCCCTTCTTTGAAAACCGTGAGCAGGTAGAGCCGGGCGTTGGACAGACCATAAATGATCGTCAGGGTTGCACAGGTCGGATTGAGCTCGTCCACATGAAGGTCGGTCCCGGCGAGCGTGACCAGGCCGTATTGATCGCCGGGAGTGACGTCGACCAGGGTGTATTTCAGGCCGTAGCAATCCGTCCCGCAACTCGCGATATCAATCTTGACAGGCTGGGTGTGATCGACGTCGGGGTTCGGATCGGGACCGCATAGCGTCAAACACTCGGCACTACCGCTCATGACGTACATCGGCTGTTCGAGGACGAGGTTGCTCACGGCGTTCATGAACTCATTCGAGGCGAGCCTGATCTTCGACTTCAGGTTCCTGATTGGGTCCAGCTTGATCCCATTCGTCGAAATCCCGTTGCTGTCGGACTTGCCCGCCTTCTTCGCGACCCCGTTCGCGGCGGGCTTGCTCGACTGTTTCGACATCCCGTTCGCGCCGCTCTTCTGCGCGGCCGACTTATTGACTGATTGCTTCTGGGGCGCCACGGTGCACTCCTCTTGTGAAAGAAAACCGCGAGCCGGACAGGGCGCACACGCGTCCCTGCTCAGGGGGCTCGTTCAACTACGACATCGCGGAATGAACAGCTTCCTCGAAGGACGATCAGCCCGATGCCACCGGTCGGCCGGAAGTCCGGCGGCGCGACGAGTGGCATCTTCGCCTCGCTGAGTGAGAGCGCCAGCAACTCTGCTCCTTCCCGGTAGTTCAGTGGCGGGAATGGCTTGCCGTCGAACGAGGCAATCACCTCGGTCGGGCCGACATCGAGGGCCAGATCGTGATACTTCCTATCCTGCCCGGGAGCAGTCTGGGGGGTAGGGAAGGCGCGATACCTGGGCTTGTGGTCGCGGTCCATCGCGACGGGCTGGTCAGGGGTAGTGCCCAGCAGTCGACATTGCACCGACGCCTCGCCGAACCATTCGGCCTGCGGCGCGCCGGCCGGCCGGCGACTGAACCAGTCGCAGAAGCCCAGCTCGATCACCGCCTGGAATATCCCTCGGGGGGTCTCGATGGGACCGGCAGCGATGTAGATTCCGCCGTGGGAGAACTTCGGGACGATGTCGTCATTCATGCGGACTTTGCCGCGGACGCGAAAGCGCTCCGGCCGCCCCCCCGGGGGGACCAGTTCCACCAGCGCCTTCCGCTGGGTGTCCAGGCTGAACGCCGCGTCCGAGTGCCACTGCCGTGTATTGGTGACAAGCTCCCCGAGTCTCCACCCGAAGAAGCGGGGCTGTCCGTCGGCAATCAGCGTGACCGTCCGGCCGTTGGCATCGTCGTCAAGAATTTGCTCCTGGGGGTTCGGGACTTGCTCCCGGGAGTTCGGAACTTGTCCCCGGGGGTCCATCGCATCCTTCCTGCCCGGGAAGCCGGAGATCGCGACGGCCGCGACCGCGCCGCCGATTGCCAGGACCAGCGCGACGACCACAGGGATTCGGCTCAGTCGCCGCGGCGGGGCCAGCCAACCGCGCAGTCCGGCCGCGACTTCCGCACCGTCCTTGAACCGGTCCCCTTCATTTCGCGCCAGGCATCGTTGAACGATCCGCTCGAGCCCCCGGTCCAGCCCCGGCTTCAGACTCGACGGCGGCGGGTTGTCCGGCTCGTTCGGGTCGAGGAGTCGTTCCGGGGCCGACGACGACCGGGGCTGCTGCCCGGCCAGCAGCTCGTGGAGCATGATGCCGAGGGCCCAGACGTCCCACTTCGGGTTGGCCAGGTTGCTCAGCCCGGCGGCCTGCTGGGGACTCATGTAGGCGCGCGTGCCCAGGACCGCGCCGGCCCGCGTCCGCGACCCCCGGGCGCCGCTCGGTCGCGTCTCGGCTGAGCCGCTTCCGGAGCCACCCAATGACGAGGGGTCGTCGCCGATCGTTTTGACCAGGCCGAGGTCGCTCACGGCCGGGCTGCCGAACGCGTCCAGGAGAACATTGCCCGGCTTCAGGTCCCGGTGCACCAGGCCATTACCGTGTAGGTGCCCGACCCCGTCGGCCACGGCCGCCATCAACCGGACCGCCTTCCGCGGGTGGGCCTGGTAATCCTCCAGCTTGTCCTTCAGGCTCGCCGGGTAGATCGGCATGACTAGGTAGGGGACGTTGCCGTGCAGGTTGTAAAGGTGGATCGGGGCGACGTGCGGATGGTTGAGCCTGGCCATCGCCCGGGCTTCGTCGAGAAACCGGGCCCGCCCGGCCTCGGAGAGCCGATCCGCGTGGGCCAGTTTCAAGGCGAAAGGGCGGTCGAGCTCGTCGCGTACCTCCCAGACGTCGCTCATCCCGCCGCGGCCCAGGTGCCGGCCCATCGTGTAACCGGGGATGCCCGGCGGTTCCGGGGGGCGGTTCGTCACCGGGTCGGCGGTCAGCGTCGAGTCCAGGTCGGCCGCGCAAACGGACACGTGCTCATTGATGAGTCGCTGGAGCGGGTCGATCAGGTCGGGGTGGTCGGCCGCGACGAAGGTCGCGGTGGTGAATTGGCCGCCGGCCAGGAACTGCTTCCATTTCTGGAACAGTTCGTCCAGCTTCGGACAGGTGGGCACGTCAACAGACACGGCAGAACCCGGGTGGGGACGGGAACGGATTCAAGCCGGAAAGGATTCTAAAGCGTTACTTTGAAGGACGCAATGGGACGATCAAATATTCATCAGAAATAAAAATGGCCAACGACTCCGGCGAGTCGTTGGCCATTCATCATCGGTCAAGTTCGACGTTTACCGCCTGAACCAGTACGCCGCCAGCCACCAGAGCTGCAGCGGAGTCAAACCCCCCTGCTGGACCGGGGCCGGCGTGGTCGGCGACAACAGGTTCGTGGTCGCGACGTTGTTGGTCACCACGTCCTCCGCCTCGTGCGCCGTCACAGCTGCCCGGTGGGTGATCACTCCCACGCGGGTGATCCGAACCTGCACGCGGAAGACCGCCTCCGCACCCGGGGCCAGGTCGGCCAGGGCGAACGTGGACGCCGCCGGGTCATAGGTCGCGGTCGTCGTGCCGACGTCCGACGAGACATACTTCAGCCCGTTGCCGATCGGGGCCTTCACCTGCACGTTGGTCGCGGCCAGCGTGCCGATGTTCTGCACCTTGTAGGTGATCGTCACCACCTCGCCGAGCTTGGCCACCGATTTGCTCACCGACTGGGTCAGTTTCAGGTCGACCGCGGGGGTTTCCCCAAAGTACGCGGCCCCGGTCTCCCCGGGGGCGAAGGTGATCTTGGCCACGCTCGGCGAACTGTTGTGGTACCCGACTGGCTGGTTCACTTCGCTCACCGTGTAGTCGCCGGCCGGCAGGTTCGGGAGCGAGAAGTTGCCGTCGGCATCAGTCTTCGCCATGAACGCCCCGGTCGGCCCGACCGCCCGGATCCGGACGTTGGCGATGCCGGTCGTCTCGGTCTCGTCCGGCTTGCCGTCGGCGTTGGCATCCAGGTAGACCCGGCCGGTGAGGGCGCCGCCCTTGTAGAAGCCGAAGTCCACCGTCCGGTTGTCCGGCCCTGCGGCGAGCGTCCCGACCGTGACCGGCAGGGCCCGGACCACGCCGTTCGCGGTGGTGCCGTTGTCGTCGGAGTCGGTCTTGTTGGAGTTCGGGCCGGCCACCCCGCTCCCCTCGTAGGGGCTCGGGCCCGGTTGCCCGGGCTTGCCGGTCGAGCTGCTATACCCGACCAGGGCCCCGCCGGACGCAAAGTTCGACGCCATCACCTCGACGAGGTAGGTCCCGGGCAGCAGGTTGCTGAACAGGTACGTCCCGTCGTCGGCGGTCATGGTGGTGGCCAGCTCGGTGGTCCCGGTTTCGTCGAGCAGCCGCACCTTCACACCGCCGAGCCCGTTCTCGCCGACGTCGCGGATGCCGTTGTTGTTGGCGTCGTTCCAGACCATGTTGCCGATGGACCCCGCCGTTGCGTACCCGAAATCGACGGTATTGTTGCCCCCGTTCTCCCCGGTCGTGACGTCCACGGCGGCCCCGGTCCCGTTCGCGGTGCCGTCCGAGTCGAGGGTGTCGTCGCCGGCCGCGTCGGGCGGCGTGAGCCGGAGCCCGGCCAGGGCCGTCTCGTCCCCACGGATCGTGATCTTGTACTGGGTGTTCGGGAGCAGGCCGTCGTCCGACGGGTCGTTGACCGTGCCGTTGAACACGTTCAGCTTGTCAAACGTGTACTTCCCGGTCGGGTCGGTGATCGCGGTGCCGACGAGGGTGACGCCGTGGTAGAGCTGGAGGGTGACGTTGGCGATGCCCGGCTCGCCGGGATCCTGCTTACCGTTGGCGTTCAGGTCCCGCCATACCCGGTCGCCGATGGTCAGCGGCTGCGGGGTCCCGGCCATCATGAGGATGGGGTTTGCCGTGGTCCCGTCAACCGGCGGGGACTTGGGGTCGAGCGGCGGGGTGTCGCCGGTGCCAGTGGACGTGGTCGTCACCGTCCCGTCGCCGGTCCCGGTGGTGGTGTCGCTCGGGACAGTGCCCACCGTTGCCGGGTCGGGCGGCTTCGTCTCGGTTGGCGTGGTCGTCGAGGTCGGGGTTGTTGTCGTGGTGGAAGTCGTCGTCGTCGGGATCGTCGTCGTGGTCGGAGCTGTTGTCGAAATCGTCGTCGGGGTCGTCGTCGTGGTCGGAGTCGTCGTCGTGGTCGTCGTGCCGGTGGTCTGACCGGCGGGATCGACCTTCACCACGGCTATCTGGGCGGGCGTC
>DATFWZ010000619.1:0-15609 GCA_035258765.1 Gemmataceae bacterium | reverse complement strand
ACGACGGGCGGGTGTTCCGGGCGTTCCTGTTCGTCCTCGGGTGCCTGGCGTACTTCGTCGTTACATGGCTCGGGTCGCGGCCGTGGTGCGGGTGGGAGGGCGGGTTCTTCGTCACCGTCTTCCTGGGGACGGTGTTCCCGGTCGGGGTGCGGTACGCGTTTCCGGGGCCGACGGCGCGCCTGCTGCGCTCGACCAACGAACGGATCATCGACCCGGTCTTGTGCCGCAAGTACCCGTTCCACGGCGTCGCGGTCACGTTCTTCCTGTTCGGGATCGTAACGCTCTTTGTCGTGCCGATGGCATTCGATCCGCTTCGGTCTCCGCTGGTGCTCGGGTGCTTTCTGGCGTTCATGTTCCTGGCCCTGTACGGGTTCGTCGCCTACGTGATCGACGACGCGCTGCCGTACCTGGTGCCCGCGCTGTTGGTGATGGTCGTCCTGAGCGGGGTGCCGCAGTACAAGATGCAGTTCCCCGGGCTGGACTACGCGGCGCGGACGGCGGACGGCGTGCCGGTCGCCCTGCTCGACCTCGAAGCAGCGGCGGACGCGGACGCCGAACGGCAGAAAGAGTTCGACGCGGCGCTGGTCCGCGAAGCCGCGGCTCCGCCGTTCGCGCTCGTCGCCGGCGGGACGGCGGTGCGCGCCGGCCACGAAGTCGATCGGCTGTGGCAGCGCCTCGAGGACGAGAATCGTGTCCTGCCCGGGAAGGACCCGCGACCCGGTGAGGGGAAACCGGCCCCGGGGCGATTGCTGACGCTTTCAGACATCGCATTCGAGTCGGTCCCGGCAACGACGTGTGAGGTGTGTGCGCCGTTGCAACCGCGGGAGCAGCGCAGCCAAGTCGGCAAGAAGCCGATGGCGATCGTGGTCGCCTCGGGCGGCGGCATCCGGGCGGCCGCGTGGACGTTCCTGGTACTCGCCGAGCTGGAGGCCCGGTTCGCGGAGGAGGGGATCCCGTTCCCCTACCACGTGCGCCTCATCACCGGGGCGTCCGGGGGCATGTTCGGGGCGTCGTACTACGTCCGCAGCCTGCGCCCGCCGGGAGAGATGAACTGGGGCGACGACCGGCGACGCGAACTGATCGCCCCCGGTGGGCGGTTCGACAAGTTGACCCAGGACTGGCTGACCCCGATCGTCGAGCGGATGGTGACGAGCGACGTGCCCGGGTTCTTCTCGCCGTTCCCGTCGCCGACGGATCGCGGGGTCGCCCTGGAGCAGGCGTGGTCGAAAGGGCTCGACGGCGAATTGGACATGACGTTCGAGGAGCTGGCGCAGAGGGAGCGCGAGGGCTGGTGCCCGTCGCTGGCGTTCTCGCCCATGCTGATCGAGGACGGCCGGCGGCTGCTCATCAGCAACCTCGACCTGCGCTACCCGGCGAGCAACGACGGACACCTGCTGGGTTACGAGGACGACTCCCCGCCCGCCCTCGCCGACCAGACGCGGAACTACTCGCACGAGGCGCTCGAGCTGTTCCGGCTGTTCCCGCCGGCGCGGAACCGGTTCGCCCTGTCCACGGCGGTGCGCATGAGCGCCAGCTTCCCGTACTTCAGCCCCGCCGTCGCGCTGCCGACGCGTCCGCGGCGTCGCGTCGTCGATGCCGGCTATTTCGACAACTACGGCGTGAGCCTCGCGGCCCAGTTCCTCTTCAGCAAGAAGAACGCGGACTGGTTCCGGGACAACGTGTCGAAGATCGTGCTCATCCAGATCCGCGACGGCCAGAGCGACGATGAGCGACAGTTGAAGGTGATCCCGGACACGGCGAAGCGACAAAAGGGGATCGGGTCGGTGCTGTCGCGGGCGCTGGAGGAGATCACGTCGCCCGTCGAGGGGCTGACCAACGGCCGCGTCGGCACCTGCTCGTTCCGCAACGACGGCCTGCTGGAGCTGTTGAGCACGTACTTCGAGCAGGTGCGGGACGAGCCGGGATCGGGCGCGGTGCCGCACGCGAACCGGTTCTTCACGGTGGTGAACTTCGAGTTCCCCGGGCACGTGGCGCTGTCGTGGCATTTGTCAAAGGGGGAGAAGGCGCAGATTCGCGAGGCGTTCGCGGACCCGGACGCCGATCCGGGCGCCGCGAAGCTGCACTCGAAGATCACGGCGCTGCTGGAGTGGTGGAAGGCAGACGTGTACGAGGCTCCGGAAGAGCTGCGGGCGAAGACGCGAGTCGCCGGCGGCCGCCGAGAATGACTCCGGCGCGTGCGTCGTCACGCCGGAGCATGGGCACGCGCCCGGAGAGGCGGTAAGGTAATCCTCGCCGCGCGCCCTCGCCGGGGAGGCTGGTCGGATGAACAAAGACTGGCACGCCAAGAACAAGATGCCCAAAAAAGCAAGCCAGGCCGAGCGCCTGGCCTGGCATCTCGAGCACCAGAAAGCGTGCGGCTGCCGACCGATCCCGGAGAGTCTGCGACCCCTACTCGACCAGCGGCGGCCGCGGACCGACCGGGAGAAGGGGCGGGGTATCGCCTGATCGCGCCGTCCTCCGGGAAGGACTCATGCCCGTCACCATCCCCACCCTGACTGGCCAGTGGGTCGCACTCGAGCCGCTCGCACCTGCCCACCGCGACGGCCTCCGCGTGGCCGCCAATGACGAACGTATCTGGGAACACACCCTCGTGCGCGCCTCCGGGGATGGTTTCGACCCCTGGTTCGACTACGTCCTCGCCGGCCGCGACGCCGGGACGCAAATCCCGTTCGCCGTCCGGCGACTGGCGGACGGCGAGCTGATCGGGAGCACCAGTTACCTCGACATCCAGGTCCGAAATAAACGGATCGAGATCGGCTCAACGTGGTATCGGCCGGACGTCTGGCAGACGCGGGTCAACGCGGAGTGCAAACTGCTCTTGCTGACACACGCGTTCGAAGTGCTCGCCGTGAACCGGGTCGCCCTATTGACCGACGTCTGCAACACGCGGTCGCAGGCGGCGATCGCCAAGCTGGGAGCGGTCCGCGAGGGCGTCCTACGGGCACACATGATCAGCCAAGGCGGCCGCGTCCGCGATAGCGTCGTGTTCAGCATCGTCGCGGCGGAGTGGCCGGCCGCGAAGGAACGGCTCATGGCCCGGCTGGCGGCCGGGCCTCGCGTGGCGTGAATGGCGCGGATCGGCCACGGCCTCTACTTCTTCTTCCACTGCTCCCGGTAGGCCAGCCCGATTGAGACAGCCCCCAAGGCGTCCGACCGCTCTTCGGCGGACTCGATCTTTTCGATCCAGGCCAGCGCCCCGGCCGCGTCGCCGATGGCCGCCTGCATCATCGCCACGGTGTAGCTCCGGCGGGCCGGCACCTTGTACATCTCCGACTTCTCCATTTCGGCCTTCAGCTCGTCGAGGAGCTTGCCAGCCGCGGCCGTGTCACCCGCCTTCGCCAGGCCCTTGATCACCTCCTGGACCAGGGAGACCCGACTCGCCTCGCCCTTCACCCGAGCGACCGTCTTCGCCGCCCCGGCCGCGTCCCCGGCCTTCAACTGGGCCTCGATGATGTGTTGCAGGGCCCAGTCCCGCCGCATCGTGTCCCGCCGCTCGACCGCCTTGCCGTCCTTGTCCTTGTACTTGATCACGCGGTCCGGGATGGCTTCGGCCTCCTTGACGGCCTCGGTCGCCTCCCCGGCCTTGGCCAGGGCGCTGGCGATCTCCCCCTGCACCTGGCCGCGGTAGTCCTGCGTCTGAGCCTCGGACTTGACCGCAATCTTCTCCACGGTCTTGCGAGCGTCGTCTGTCAGCCCGGCGTTCGCCTGGTAGAAGCCAACGTTGACCATCGCCTCGGCCCGCTTGTCCTCGGCCGTGATCTCGCCGGCCACGGCCAGCGCGTCCTGGAAAGTGGCCGCGGCCCCGGCCTTGTCTCCGTACCGGGCCTGCGAGTGGGCGATGCGCACCAGCCGGTCCGCCTTGCGGCTCAGCGCCTCGTCTCCGGTCGCCTTCACAGACTTCATTTCCTCGGCCGACTTTACCAAGACTCCCTTGAGGTCCACTGCCCGGCCGGCCGGGGCCTTGGGCGGAACCGGCGTCGGGTTATTGGGCACCTGGGCAGGCTCGGCGGTCAGTGCCCGGCCGCCCCAGATTCCCGTCCCGGCCGCCGCGCCGAAGACGAGGACAACGGCCGCCAGAACTTTCAGCTTGGTCAGGTACATGGCCTTCACCACCTCATTGGAGAGCGTGTTCACAACGGCTGACGCCAACTCGGCCGCCGGGCCGATAGCCGCCCGGAGTGTTGCTTCGATCAGGGCCGGGCGCACGGCTGACCTTCCGGTTTGCGCCAGGACTACGGCCAGCCCGGCGGACGTCAGAGTAACCCCGCGAGCCGACAGTCGCCGGGCGAGCGTGCGCCGGGCGGCCGCGAGGCGATTCGAGAACGTCCCGTCCGGGAGGCCGAGCTGGCGGGCCGCCTGGCGCCGCGTCCGCCCTTCGAGGTCGCACAACACGATCGGCAGCCGGAGCCGATCGGTCAGCCGGCTCAGTTCCTCGTCGAGGACGGCCGACAGGTCCGACGCGGGCGGATCGGGCTCGGTCGCGGGCTGTGTGAGATCCTTGACGCGGGTTTCCCGGGCCCGCCGGCGGGCAATCATGCGTCGCGCCTCCAGGGCGGTTCGGTAGGCGACCCCGTACAGCCAGCTCCCGACCATGTCTCGCGGGACGATTGCCGCCGCCCGCCGCGCCAGGACGAGAAACGCGGCCTGGAAAGCGTCCTCGGCGTCCTGGGCGTGGCCGAGCACCCGACGGCAGACGCCCATGACCATCGGCCCGTGCCGGCGGACCAAGGTTTCGAACGCCGCCGGGTCGCGGCGGGCGACGTAGGCCCCGAGCAGCTCGGCGTCGCGGCCGCGGTCGTCGTCCGGGCCCGCCGCCTGCAGGTGCCGAATCGCCTGGGTGACGCGGACGTTCATTCGGCTGACTCCGCCCCGGCTGGGCCGGGGTTCACTCGGTATTGGCCGCCGGCGGGCCGGCGCGCCGGTCATTTCTTGCTCTCGACCAGAATGGGCAAGATCCCAATTCGGTCCGTACACCAGAGATGGACGGCTCGACGCCAAAACTGCAACTGAAGAAGTGCTGACCGTGGAGAAACCCGTGCCCATTTACCAGGGGAACCGGTCATGGCCACCGACTCCGCCGATCAGACTCGCCAGATCCTCGCCGCCGTGACCGCCGGCTACGCCGGCAACTTTGCCGTCCGCCTTTGGGACGGAACCTTGTGGCACCCGACTTCAGGTCCGACGCCATTCACTCTCGTGCTCAAGCACCCGGCGGCACTCCGGGCCATGTTCTGGCCGTTCAACAAGGTCGGGCTCGGGGAGTCGTATATCTTCGATGACTTCGACGTCGAGGGCGACATCTTCGCCTTCACCGGCTGGCTGCGGCACCTCGTCTCCCGCCAGGACACCACCGGGCTTTGGGACAGTCTCCGGCTGCTCCGCGGGCTCTTGCGGTTACCCAACCAGAAGAACTCGCGGGACCGGTCGAAGGCCGGGCGGCCGACGGCGGGGGACCATCGCATCGCCAAGGAGCGCGAGGCGATCGCGTACGCGTACGACCTGCCCGCCGACTTCTTCCGCCTGTTCCTCGACCGGAACATGCAGTACTCGTGCGGATACTTCGCATCTCCGGACGAGGACCTGGACGCCGCCCAGGAGCGGAAGCTCGACTACATCTGCCGGAAGCTGCGCCTCCAACCCGGCGAACGGTTCGTGGACTTCGGCTGCGGATGGGGCGGGCTGATCGTCCACGCCGCGAAGAAGTACGGGGTCGAGGCCGTCGGTGTAACGCTCTCCGGCGAACAGGCGAAGGTCGCCGAGCGGCGCATCGCCGATAACGGGCTGGAGGGGCGGGCCCGCGTCGTCCTGTGCGACTACCGGGAGTTCACCGACCCGACCCCGTTCGACAAGTCGGCCAGCATCGGCATGGCCGAACACATCGGCAACAAGAACCTGCCCGTCTATCTCGGCAAGGTGCTTAGTTGTCTGCGGCAGGGCGGGGCCTACCTGCACCACGTCATCACGCTGCGGCCGAACACGCCGTACCCGCGGTGGACGCCGTTCGCCCGCAAGTACGTGTTTCCGAACGGGGAGCTGCAGACGCTCCTACACACGCTCGCCAGCGCGGCCCGCGTCGGCTTCGAAGTCCGCGACGTCGAGAACTTGCGTGAGCATTACGTCCTCACTCTGGAGAACTGGGTGAGACGACTGGAGGCGAACCGGGCGCGGGCCCTGGAGCTGACGGACGAGGTGAACTACCGGATCTTTCGCATTTACATGGCCGGGGCGACGATGGGGTTTCGGAGCGGGGTGTACCACCTCGACCAGTGTTTGCTGGTGCGCCCGCACCCGGATGGGACTGCCGGGCTGCCGCTGACCCGGGCGGACTGGTACCCGTGACACGCGCCCGGCCTACCGCAACAGCTCGATCACCGACCCGATCCCCGCGTCCGCGGGGGGCGACTTTCCGATCGGGGCCAGCCCCAGGTTGTCGCGGCGGACTGCGTTGACTACCTTCCGGTCGTGCGGGTCACCGCCGTGGACCCGCGTGTAAGCCAGGGCCAGCACCGCCGTCGTCAGCACGTTTGCCCGCACGCGGACCGTGAACGGCGACCATCGGGCCGGGTGCACGTGGATGAACCGGCCGCCCTCGTCCCCCATCCGCAACACCCACCGCGACGTGTCCTCCGGGAACTCGGTCACCCGGTACCCGCCCTCCGCCTCGACCCACGCCCGGAACACGTCGGGCGTGTCGCGACCGGCCTTGGCCAGCACGGCCAGGACTTTCTCGCCAATCTCGCGCGGGGAGAACGGGCCGTGGTACAGGTCCATCAGTTTGGTCCCGACGACCACCAGCTCGCCGGCGAGCGGTTGCAGGCCGCCCGGGCCGGCGCTCCCGGCGCGGGTGATGCGCTCGCGGAGGAACTCGGCGTGGTGCTTGTGAACGTTGAGGAGGACCGGGTGAGGTACCTCCCACTCGGACATCGCGGGGGTGGTGGGAGTGGTGATGGCGCGGCCTCCGACGGGACAGAGGGACCTTCACCCGTCAGGGACCGCGGAGGGGCGGGGCGGGTTCGCTGCCACGGGCGTCACCCCCCGGCCATCAGGTACTTCTTCATCTCCAGGAAGATGCCCTCGCACCGGGCGGTCCAACCGCCGCGATCTCGCGGCGGGCCGCCGCCGGGCACGCGGAACACCGCCGTTACCACCAACCGGCTCTCGGCCGGGTTCGGCTTCTCCAGGTTCAAGTCCAGGGCGATCCCGTCTCCTGCCGACTTGGGTGCCCCGAAGAGCCGGCCGAGCAGCCCGGCCTGGGCCGCCTGCCGCGGCGGGCCGAATCGGGCCTGGAGCAGGCCCGGCTGGGTGTTGATCACTTCCCCGCCGGCATCGGTCAGGAATCCGCCGACCTTGATGACCGCGATCCGGTCGGGCATCCAGGCCTCCGTCTGCCGGACAAGAGCGTTGGGGTCATTCGAAATCTCCGGCGCGATTTCCTCGGCCACCGGGATATCGGCCTGCCCCTCGACCGGCCCGCTCGGCGTGGTGGCCTTCCACAGGTCCCCGCCCAGGGCCCGGCCGAGCTCGACGGCCAGCTCCCGGGCGCAGCTCGGCCGGTCCGGGACGTGCTTGCACAGGCACCGCTGGACGACCGCCTCGACCGCCCCCGGCAGATCCTTCACCCCGACTTCCGAGAAGCGCGGGGGGAGCTGGTGCAGGTGGGCCGTGATGACGCGGTCCACGTCCGCGTACGGGAACGGGTGCTTGCCGGTCAGGGCCTCGAACAGGACCACTCCGGCCGAGTACAGGTCGGCCCGACCGTCCACCTCGTCGCCGCGGAGTTGCTCCGGCGAAATGTACGCCGGTGTGCCTTGTGTGCGGACCACCCCCTGCTCCCCGTCCAGTTGCTCTTTGGTCAGGTAAGGCTTGCTGGCCAGGTACGCCAGCCCGAAGTCCATGACCTTGACAAACTCCTTCGGCGTGCCCGCGTTCACCACCATGAGGTTGGCCGGCTTCAGGTCGCGGTGGATGACCGCGGCCGTGTGCGCCGCCTCGAGGGCGTGGCACAGGCACCCGGCCAGCCACCCGGCCCGGCTCAGCGCCACCTTCCGCTCCTTCTGGAGCAGCTGCTCCAACGTGGTGCCGGGGACGAACTCCATGACGATGCACGGGCCGGCAGTTTCGTCCACGCCGGCGTCGAGGACGCGGACGATGTACGGGTGCCGGAGCCGGGCAGTGTAACGGACCTCGCGGTCGAAGAACTGCCGGGCCCGCGGGGTGTCGGCCATGTCCGGGCGCATGACCTTGACGACCACGGTGCTGGCGGGGTCGTCGGCCGGGCGGGCCGCGTGCACCTGGCCCATGCTGCCGTGCCCCAGTACTCCGAGTGTCTCGTACTTGCCGAGGAAGAAATGTGCCATTCGCAGGCGTCGGGAATCAGGGTGGCGAGTCAGGGAAAGTTCGGGAGGTGCTGGCGAACGGCCCTCCCTGGCCCCTGGGCCCCTGACCCCTGACTCCTAAAGTCGGGGCCCACCCGAATCATAGGTCATTCCGCGGACCGGGATGCGGAACCGGCGGGGGTTCGGGCCGGACGTCTTCAGAACCACGCCACTCCCCGGCGGCAGGGACCCGAACAGGTTCCCCTTCGGGACGGTCACCCGCAGCCGCCAATTCTTGCGGCCGTCGATCGGCGGCCGCGGCTCCAGTGTCACCTTCAGGTAGTTGGGGGTGGTCTCGGCCGCGACGAGGGACAGGTCCAACCCGGCCCGGTCGGCCACGAGGATCACGTTCTTGGAATGGTCCTGGTCGGCCGGCAACCCGTTCCCCAGGTCGATCCGTCCGTCCGACGCTCCGTCCAGGATACTCACCTCCCCGAGCACGCGGCCCCGGAGCTGGAGCGGGAGGGTCCCGCCGTTGACGGCCTTGATCGTCAGGTTTCGCTCCAGCAGGCCCAGGTCGAGCTGCCGGGCCTCCGGCACCCCGCCCGTGCCGGCCTCGACCCGCTCCCGGACCGTGACCTCGATCTTGTACATGCTCCGCATCTCGACGGGCGAGCCCTCCCCCTTGCGGAGGACCTGCTCGCGCGTGAACGCGGCGAAGGAACTGATTTCCTCCGCGCTGGCCGGGACCGGGTCGGTCCACGTGACGCACGGGTCGGTCGTGTCCGCGTCCGCCCGCAGGTCCATAAATCGGCGAGTCGGGCTGCCGATGTAGACTGTCTGCTTGACCACGGCGTTCTCGTTCAGGTCCCCGAAATCCGCGGCCCGGGAGGGCTCCCATTGGTTCGGCCCGGCGCGGCGGAACAGCTGGAACGCCGGGACGACGGTCAGGTTGGCGCGCAAGAGGTAGTGGGAGGGGACGGTGGCCTCGGGCAAATTGGCATACAGGTTGGCGTAGACTTCGCGCGGGCCGGGCGCATCCTTCCCGTTCCACTTGAGGCGCACCAGGGCCCACTGGGAGCTCCCCGGGGTTGCCGCCGGGATCGTCTGGTCCGCATGGTGCTGGCCCATGATGTTCAGTTCGTGCCAGGTGAGTCGCCGGGCGAGTCCGGCGAGGGCCAGGGCGGCGGCCGGGCCCGGGGCCGGGCAGAGCGGGCCCCCGTTCAGCGCCGAGGACGCCAGGTATTCCCGATACGCGCCCGGCGGAATCACGGCCATGTCCGCCCCGGCGCACTGGCAGTTGGTGTCCGTGATCCGGACGTTCACCGGCTGCTCGTGCGGGTTCTCGCACCAGAATGCGTAACGCCCGTCGGCCCCGACCTCGGCCGTGCCGTCCCAGTACTTCAGGTGTAACAGGTGCGGTGGAATCCCATACTTGCCGTCCCGGCCGAGCTCCTCCTTCGGCACGGCCGCCAGGCTCGTCCGGAACTTTAGGGGTTCCGTCCGGCCCGCTCCCGACTTCCCCTTCGGGTTCCGCGTCGGATCGGTCGACTGCTGCGAATCGGTGCTGTATTGCTGGATAAACGTGATCCCGAACACCAGTCCGATGACCAGGAGGATCGGGAGCCCGACGCGGGTGAACGACTTCATGGCTCGGTCTGTGAGGGTTGGGGGGTGGTGCAGTCCTCTCCGGTGACCGCCACACCTCCCACAATAGTACGACTCGCGGTATAACGCGGTTCAGTCCTTCTTCTTGTCGGCCAACGGCTTGCCCGTGCCATCCACCGCCCCGGCCGCCACCAGCACCAGCTGGTCCGGGTGCAAGTACTTCGTCGCCACGGCGAGGACGTCCTCCGGGGCGACCGTCTCGACCGCCTTCCGGTAATCGTTCAGGTAGTCGGCCCCGAGCTTGAACCGGTCGATGGCGATCAATAAGTCGGCTGCCTGCTCGCAGGTGGTCAGGCTGAACGCGAGGCTGCCGATCAGGTACTGCTTGGCGTCCTCCACCTCGCCCTTGGCCGGCACTTCGTCGCGGATCTTCTTGATCTCCTTGAGAAACCCGTCCTTGACCTCGGCGAACTTGTCCGGGAACGTGCCGACGTAGCCGGTGAACGTGCCCGGCTCCTCGCCCGCGTTGCCGGTGATGCGGGCCGACACCGAGTACGCCAGCCCCTGGCGGTCGCGCAGGTTGGCCGACAGCCGGTCGGTGAACCCCGGCCCGGTTCCGAGGACGTGGTCCATGACGAGCAGCTTGTAGTAGTCCGGGTTGTTCCGCTTGATCCCCAGGTGCCCGAGGTAGACGGTGAGTTGCGCCGCGTTCGGGTCGGTGATGATCGACTGCGAGAACTTCTCCGGCGTCGGCGGGGCCTGGGGGGCAAGCTGCGGCAGATCCACCGGCTTCCAATCGGCCGTCTTCTTCTTCACCAGGGCAATCACCTTGTCGGTATCGATGTCGCCGACGATCGCGACCACGGTGTTGTTCGGCCGGAACACCGTCTGGTGGAACGCCTTCAGGTCCTTCGGCGTGAGCTTCTTGACCACTTCCGAAACCGCCGGCGGCCGGCCGAAGGGGTGCTTGCCGTACACCGCCGCCTTGAACGCCCGGTTGGCCCGCTCATCCGGCTTTTTCTCGTCCTCGGCGAGCTGCGACAGGAGCTGGTCGCGCTTGGACTGCACGTCGTCCGCGCGGAAGGCCGGGTTCATCAGGCAGTCGAACAGCAGGTCGAGGCCGAGGTCGGTGTCGTCGGCCAGGACGCGGGCGCTGCCGCCGGACGAGTTCATGTCGAGGTGCCCGCCGGCATCCTCGATCAATGTCGCGATCTCTGGCCCGGTCCGCGACTCCGTCCCCTCGTCGAGGAGCTTTCCCATGAGGGCGGCGACCCCGACGCGGTCCTCCGGCTCGTAGAGTTTGGCACGAGCGACATGAGCCTCGGCGGCGACAATCGGCAACCGGTGGTTCTCAAGGAGGATGAGCTTGAGCCCGTTGTCGAGGACGACGGTCTTGGCCGCCTTGAGGTCGAAGTTGGCCCCGGTCTTGGCCGGGGCGTCGCGGTGACGGGCGACTTGCCGTTTCGCGTCCGTAGCCAAGCCGCCGGCCTTGTCCGAAGGCACCGACTCGATGACCACTGGCTTCTGATCGACCAGGTACTTCCGGGCCACGCGCTGCACGTCCGCAGCCGTCACCTTCATCAGGCCTGGCAGGTAGCGGCGGACGAAGTCCATGTCATGGCCAACCACCCCGCGGGCGATCGTGTCGGCCAGCTCGTGCACGCTCTCGTGGGCGAACACGTGGGCCGCTATCATCGCTCGCCGCACCCGTTTGAGCTCGGCCTCCGTCGGCCCCTCCTTGGCCAGCGTCTGGACCTCCTCGTTGATCGCGTCCTCCACCTTCTTCAGCTCTTCCACCTTGAACAACTCGGCCTGGACCGAGAACCAGCCGGGGTATCGCCCGGGCTGGTGGGCGGACTCGATCTGGACTGCCGTCCCGTCGTCCTCGATCAGCCGCTTGTGCAGCCGGCTGGTCTTGCCCGTGGTCAGGATAGCCGACACAACGTCGAGCGGGATGGCGTCCGCGTCCGTCTCGATGACCGAATTGAAGCCGAAGAGCAGGCGCGGGGTGGGGAATTTGGAGTCGAACTTCTTCCGGGCGACCTCGGTCCGCGGCTTCGGGTCCGGGCTCGTCTTGCGGTCCGGCAAGTCGGCCTTGGGGATCGGCCCGAAGAGTTTCTTGACAGTCTCGAGCGCGTCCTTCTCGTCGAATCCACCGGCGATGACCAGCACCGCGTTGTTCGGGTGGTACCACCGGTCGTAGTGCTTCTTGATGACCTCGGCCTTGGCCGCCCGGACGTGCTGCTTCTCCCCGATCACCGGGTGCCCGTACGGCGACTTGGCCCCGTGCAGGACCGGCAGGAGCTGCTTGATCTCCAGGTCCCACGGCTGGTCCTCGTTCATGTCCAGCTCGGAGATGACGGCCCCCTTCTCCTGCTCGAACTCGTGCTTGGCGTCGATGCGCAGGTTGCGCATCCGGTCGGCCTCGATTTCGAGGGCGGGCTTCCAGCGGTCGCTGGCGAAGTCGAAGTGGAAAACGGTCATGTCCTCGGACGTGTAGGCGTTGTTTCGCCCGCCGTTGCGCTGGGTGAGCCGGTCGATATCCCCGGGCATGAGTTTCTCGGTGCCCTTGAACATCAGGTGCTCGAGGTAGTGGGACAGGCCGGTCTGGTCGAGCTCCTCGTCGGCCGACCCGACCTTGTAGGCGACCATGGTGGTAACGACCGGCGACCCGGGAACCGGCTTGAGGAACACCCGCAAGCCGTTGGGCAGGGTCTCCTCGCGGACCCCGTCGTAGAGCGACTGGGCGGTCTGGAGCAACTTGTCCTTCGGCTCGTCGGCCGCCGCCGGGCGGGCGACGAGCACGGCGACGGCGGCGACCAGGGCCAGGCGGAAAAGCATGTGCGAAATCCCTCTCGGAGGTGACGTTGGAGGGGTGGTGCGGTCTAGTCTAGTGGACGGGGCGGGGGGATGTGTAGAAGACCATGTTGGGCCAGACAGCCCGTCGAGTTCATTCCATCATTCATATTCAGCCACTGGGTGATTCTTCTACTTCTGCAACGACTTGAGAGTCGCTTATTTCGAGCCACGACCCGGTCGAAAAGGTCCACGTGCGGGAACCCGGCGAGCTGGTGCGGGGTCTCCCCGGTGGCCAGGATCAGCTTGCGGCCGGTATCGCGCAATCGCTCCAGCGCCCGCCGCGTGGCCGTCGCGAGTCGCTCGCCGACCGTGAGCGTCCCGTCGCCATCGGTGGCCAGGGCCAGGTAGATTATTTGGCTGGCTCCACGACGACGACGTGTTGGCAATCCACCGCGTGAACGCGTAGCCTGGGCGCACCCAAAGAATGTACGGTGCCTGATGGCAAAGAAGAAATCTCCGGGGCAGCCTCCGTCGGCTCGTGAGCCCGCCCGCGGGAAGAAGCGCAGCAGCGTGCGCGACGTGTACAACCTACTCGTGGCCGTGTCGCAGGGCCGGCGCGACCGCGCCCGCCAGTTGATCACCGCCGGTGTCGATCCCACCCCCGCCCTGATCCCCGCGGTGCGGCGGCGCGACCTGGAGATCGTTCGCGACTTGTTGGAGGCGGGGGCCGATCCCAACGTGACCGACGAAACGGGCACGAGCGCCCTGGATCACGTCCGACAAGTCTTCACCGGCGAGCGCCGCCGCGAGGCCGAGGGGCTGTTGCGACAGCATGGAATGTCCGCGGCCCGGCCCCGGGTCGCCCGCGATAGGGGGAACTGGGAGCTGCCCACCGGCGACTCGTTGTCGGCGTGGGTGAGCGGGCACGATCGCATCGAGGAATACGTCTACTTCTGTGCCAGCACCAGTCCGAGCGGACCGGTGGATGACTGGAAGCCCGCCGCCCCGGGCACCATCCGGTATCGCGCTTACTCCGTGGGCAGTCCGCCGGCTGACTGGAAGCCGATGCGCGAGGTCGATGTGGTGCGCGCCGAGACGGGCGACCCCGCCGATGAGCCCGCGTCGGCGGACGTGTTGTGCGCGGCGGAGGCGCTGCCCGCGGGCGAGTACCAGGTGGACTTCCAGGTGCTCGCGGGCGGCCGGGAGCACGAGGCCGGGCCGGTCGCCTTCCGGGTCGGGAAAAGGCGGCGACGCGCACCGAGATAGTTCGCGGTCCGATCACTCCAATGGCGATCGGGTCGCCGTGAGACGCCGCGGTCACCAGATCAACGGGATCAGCCGGTACCGGACTCTCTGCATATAAGCGTCGTAGCCCTTCAGCTCCCGTCGCAGGAACTGTTCCTCGATCAGGATCCGCACCGCGAGGATCCCGATGGGAACGATCGCCAACAGCGCACTCGCATACGATTCCAGCCACAGCGGCATGCCCACCAGCAGGGGGATAGCGCCCGCGTACATCGGGTGTCGCACCACGCTGTAGACCCCGCGGTCGATCACCGCCTGCTGCCTTTCCTCCTGATGCTTCACCACCGGCGCCGCGAAGGCATTCTCCCGCAGTGCCAGGGTCATTATCGTCCAGCCCGCGGCAAAAAGGACGAGCCCCAAGGACGAAACGAGTGCCGGGGGCTCGGACAGCAAATGGAATCGGAACACATCCAGGGGAATGAAGACGATCAAGCCGACGAACGCGGCGAGCAAAATGACGACGACGATCTTGTCCGCGAGCGGCTGACCCTTCTGCACAGGCGGCTTGAAGCGCTCTTCGAGCAGGCCCGGGTTGACGCGGTAGAGGGTCACTGTGGACGCCACCGCGCCAACGAAAACCACCCCGAGAAACACCCAGGCGCGCCACCAGTCCAGCGTGCCCGCCGGCAGGAACAAGCAGACGCCGAAGATGGCCACGTTGACGAGGACGCCGAGAGTCAATTTGAAGATGGACATGTTGACCTGACTGTTTCATTGACGACTCGGCGGGCTTGGTACGGACCTATTCGTCGCGGCCCCTCCCGGGTGAAAGGCTTGTCACATGTCGATCGGCGGTGGGGAGAGCTCCGTGTCGAAGTCCACTGGGCCCGATCGCCGGCGGACCAGCCTCATCTGGTCCGGTGTGTTCGCGGCCAATTTAGTGGTCCCCCTCTTTCTCGGGCTGCAGGCCACGTCGAGCGGGGGGGCGACCGGGATGGCGTGCGCCATTCTCGTCTGCTGGGTGGCCGGGTTGGCGTTTTGCGTCCAGGGCGGGCGGCTCGGCTCGGTCCTCATCCGGGGCGGCAGGCGGGTCGCACTGTGCCAGTTCCTGCTGATGCCGCACATCGCGGCCGGGTTTTTCGCGCTCTGGTTCTGGACGGACATGATCGACCAGCCGCCATTGCCGAAGGGAGGGCCGTGGGCAGAAATGGGCGGGTTCGTAGTCACACTCCTGACGGCCCTCCCTCTCGTGATCGCGGCAATCTTATTCGGGGGCGGCGCCCGACTGCTCTCCGATCCGCCGGGGGCAGACGAGTCAGCGGACTACGCCGAACCGTCTCGCGACGAGACCCCCACTCCCCGCGACACCGCGTACCCGCCCAGCGCGTCGTTCTTCTTTGAGGGAGGGTGATTCTCAGGCTCCTCGTTAAGCCGAATGCCCGAGCTCGCCCGCCTCGGGGTCAGTCCCCTGGCCCCCGGCGGGGACCGGCTTCGGGTCCGTCGGGTGCTTCAGGGGGCTTTTCAGGTCTTGCGCCGTCGGCAGGCCTCCTTCATCCGGGCGCGTGATCAGCTTGTCGCGGTCCGGCAACTCGAACGTATTGTTTGGGTCAGTCATGGCGGG
>DATFWZ010000618.1:0-2825 GCA_035258765.1 Gemmataceae bacterium | reverse complement strand
CTCCCCGACGAGGACGATCCGGCGGCCGCCGTCCGCGAAGTACAGGCCGGCGAAATTTCCGTCCGCCCCTTCGTCCGGGCGCGGGATGGTGTAGCCGGTGTACGTGAGATACTTGAAGTCCGGGCGCAAGCCCTTCACGGCGGCGACTTCCTTCCCGGTCTCCACGTCGCATACGCGGGCGGTGGCTTCGCCGTAGCGAGAGAGGTGGGCCAGGAGCTTCCCATCCGGCGAGAACGCCATCACGGGATGCCGGCCGGTGCCCTCCGTCAGCGAGAAGTTGTCCAGGACACGGACGCGCTTCCCCGTCTCGGTGTCGTAGACGAAGGCGCCGATCACCACCCGCTTGCCGTCGGGCGACAGGGCCGCCTGTGTGAAACTGGAGGGGTAGCGGAATCGCGTCGAGCCGAACCGGCGCAGCGCCCCGACCGGCATTGGGTCTTCGAGGTCCTCGGCGGGCTCGACCTTCGGCGCCGGGCGGTCGGGGGGCTTCTCGGCCGGGGGGGCGCCGCCGAACCCGGGCACCGCCGCGAGGCTGGCGAGGCCCAATACCACTCCGAGCGCCAGCTTGAACCGGAACCCTGTCGCCGCGGGGGCCACGAGCGCCCGAACGGCCGGTGGAACGACGGATTGGTCCCCACAGACCGCCCCGACCAGCCGCTCCGGCACGCCGGCCGTCAGCCCCTCCGCGTTCAGCACGCCCAGCCCGAGTCCGAGTGTTCCGACGCCGCGGCGGACCAGCCGGGCCTTGAGGGCGGCCCGGCCGCGGGCCAGCCGGCGGTCAAACGTCCTAAGCGACCACCCGAGCGACCGGGCGGCCTCGTCGCGGGCACGGCTTTCGACCAGGCAGAGGATGAGCGGGGCGCGCAGCGTGGCCGGCAGCCGGTTCAGCTCCTCGTCAAGCAGCCCGCGGAGTTCCCGCCACGCGACCTCGGCGAACGGGTCGGACCGCCCGGCCACGTCGCCCGCGGGCGGCCGCGCCCGCCGGCCCAGCGCCTTCCGGCAACAGCGCACCGCAACCCCGTGCAGCCAGGCCCCGAGGGCCGCCGGCTTCCGGATCGATCGCGCCCTGAGGGTGAGGGTGAGAAAGGTCGCCTGAAAAGCGTCGTCCGCGTCGGCCCCCGGGCCGAGCATTCGCCGGCAGACGCCGAGCACCGCCGGCCCGTGCCGCCGGACCATGACTTCGAGGGCGGACGGGTCCCCTTGCAGGTATCGCCCGACCAGATCGACGTCGGCCGACGGCCCGGCGGCGATTCGGAGGACACTGGCCAGTCGCACGGCTTGACGCGGCATGTCGGCCTCCCCGAGTTAGACGATCCTAGTGCCGCGACCAACGCCCCGCCTGCCAACTTTCCGCGGTGGTCCATGTTCTCGCGGACGGTCCGTGAGCATACGAGCCCACCCGGTGGGGAGGAATTGACGGATTGCCCGCCTCTCTGCGAGGGATGCCACGACTTCGCCGATGCCGCAAAAAAGGGGCCAAGCTGTGATCGACAAGGTTGTCGGATGAGCACGCCGCAACTCTTCGTCGGTTATGGCTTGGCAGCCTTTAGCACTTGAATCTCGCAGTTCTCAAGGTTCAGCCTAACTTGATATTCACGGTCGAATCCTTCTCTCTTGAATCAGTTGAAATGCGTCATGCCGCTGTGCAGCCGCCCCGCAACCCGCACACGGTCTCCTTTTTTCATGACGGCCACCGTCGCTTCTTGCGCAACAGCAAAATCGCCAGATACTTCATCGCTAGTCCCGCACCCGGTGACGTCGGCCAGAACGATTGTGTATCCTTTGACGACAGCCCGAGCATCCGGAATCTGCTCACCGAAGTCGGTCACCTTAATTCGTTCGGATCCCACGTCGGGGTTGCGGATCACATAAACAGAATAAATCCGGTCGATGGTTCCTTCTGCCGTGACCCGTGAGTTTCGGAATGTTTCGTCACCCTGACTTTCACCTCTGCGCTCACCGTAGGCGCCGGCTGCATCCTTGTAACCCGTGACGACTCTCGCGGCATCGTACTCTTGGGTACCACCGGCTCGGGGGTGGCGACTCACGATGAGCACGACCGCGATTACGCCGACGGTTAGAAAGAGGCCCGCGGACAAGATCCCGATGCCGATCCACAAAGGAGTTAACCGCCCACGGCGGCGGCCGGCAGTAGCTAATTGGAGACCACGCTTGGGCTCGTCCTCCTCAATCGAATTGTCTATCCGAGGGAGCAAGTCATTCTCGCCGCGCCCTTTAGGAAGCGGGCGAATCTGCTCCTGAGGTGTCTTAGGTGGCACAGTCATCGACAGAGTACAGGCCGCACAGCGAACTTTCTTACCTACGAAGTCATCGTTCGATTACAGTGATTTGCCGCAGTAAGGGCACTTGAAGCGAATCATGGCTGAGTCTTTTGCATTTGCCAGTTTGCGAGTACCCCCACACTATCCCCATTCCCGCGCGGGACTAGTCCCACCGCGCCCTCTGCGGCGTTGCGCGAGTCAGCCCGACCAAGCCAAGATCAAAGGCAGTTCAACAAAACTGTCAGCACATCCGCCCAATTTATGGAAAGCCTGGGCGGCGCGAGCGGCCGGAGCGAGCAAACCAGGAGAGATATTAGACCGGACGAAACAACCCAAGGCAAAGTCATTCTCGCTCGAACACCATTGAGATGACGAGGCTTTATTGCTCTGGGATGGATTTGTGTAACCGTTCAGCCAATGGAAAGCAGCGTGGGTGTTGGTCGTCCTATGCGGTAGGCAGCAATGGATTCGCTCAGGAAGTTGACGACGTTTCGTTGCTGCAGGCGCAGGGTCGTCGCGACGGTGAGGATTCGTTCGGCGAAG
>DATFWZ010000617.1:0-6536 GCA_035258765.1 Gemmataceae bacterium | reverse complement strand
TGACACCCTCGACGGTGGGGCCGGCAACGACGTCCTCCGCGGCGGAAACGGGAACGACATCCTCTCCGGCCAGGCCGGGTTCGACCGCCTGTTCGGCGACAACGGGCACGACACCCTCTCCGGCGGCGCCGACAACGACACCCTGGACGGCGGATACGGTTACGACTCCCTGCTCGGCGACGACGGGGACGACACCTTGTTCGGCAACTACGGAAACGACACGTTGGACGGCGGGTCCGGGACGGACACCGCGTACGGCGGCCCGGGCACCGACACCGGCTCCGAGAACAACGAAATCGAGACCGGCATCCCGTAATCGAAACGGTCGAGCCGTCATCCGGGGACGCAAAGCGGGAAACCACCTCTGCGTCCACGACTCGCGGGCCGGAAGGGACTTACCTTCCGGCCCGGTCGTTTCCACCATCGAACAAGCTGAAGGTTGGATGTACAGGTCTTGAAGAAATCAAGTCCACGGGGGCTTGAGCGGGGCAGTACAAGCGATAGACGATCGGCTGGTCGTCGCATCCCGCTCCTCCCGTCCCAACAGGCGCACCGATGACCACTCGAATCTGGGCGGCCCTGTCCGCGACGCTGCTCGGCATCCTCGTCCTGGCCGCCCCCCAAAACGGGGCCGGCCAGCCGGGGCCCGGAAAGAAGGAGTTCGAAAAGGGGGGCCCGTTCGGCAAGGTCGGGTTCAGCGGGCCGTTCGGCCAAACGCGGAAGATCCTCAAGGACTTCGACAAGGACGGCGACGGCCGGCTCAACGCCGAGGAGCGCAAGGCAGCCCGCGAATTCATGGCCCGGCGCGGCGGCCCGGGCGGCTTCCCCAAGGGCGGGTTCGGCCCGCCGGGCATGCGCGGAAAGCAGGAGCCGCCCAGGCCCGGGCCGAAGGTCGATCCGGCCGACGTCAAGACGTACCCCGCGACCGTGGACCTCTACGAGCCGACGGCCCTGCGGACGCTATTCCTCGATTTCGAGAACAACGACTGGGAGGCCGAGCTGCAGGACTTCCACGGGACCGACGTTTTGGTTCCCGCGACCCTGAGCGTGGACGGGAAGAGGTACCCGAATGTCGGCGTCCACTTCCGCGGCATGTCGTCGTACATGGGCGTACCGGCCGGGTACAAGCGCTCGCTCAACCTGTCGATGGACTTCGCCGACCCGAAGCAGCGCCTCTACGGGCACAAGACGCTCAACCTGCTCAACTCGCACGAGGACGCGTCGTTCTTGAGCACCGTCCTCTACTCGCATATCGCCCGCCAGTACATCCCGTGCCCGAAGGCCAACACAGTCAAGGTGGTTATCAACGGTGAGAGCTGGGGAGTGTACGTGAACGCCGAGCAGTTCAACAAGGACTTCGTCAAGGAGAACTACAAGACCGAGAAGGGGGCGCGGTGGAAGGTGCGCGGCAACCCCGGGGCCCGCGGCGGGCTCGAGTACTTCGGCGACCGCGCCGAGGACTACAAGCGCATCTTCGAGATCAAATCCGCCGACGACGAGAACTCGTGGAAGGCCCTGATCAACCTGTGCAAGGTGCTCAAAGAAACGCCGGCCGACAAGCTGGAAGAAGCCCTGAAGCCGATCCTCGACATCGACGGCGTGCTCTGGTTCCTGGCCCTGGACATCGCGCTGATCAACGGCGACGGGTACTGGATCCGGTCGAGCGACTACAGCCTGTACCTCGACCCGAAGGGGAAGTTCCACGTCATCCCGAGCGACATGAACGAGTGCTTCCGGCCCGCGGGCGGGCCCGGTGGGATCGTGCTGCGCGGCGGCCCGCTCGGCGAGTTGTTGCCGGCACCGCTGCAGGACGCCCTGGGGTTGAGCGCCGAACAGAAGAAGAAGCTCGAAGCACTCCAGAAGGAAGCGGACCAGAAGCTCGGCAAGATCCTGACGGACGATCAGAACAAGCAGCTCAAGGAGATGCGCGACCGCGGACCGATCACCATCGGCGGGTTCCCGGGCGGCCCACCCGGCGGATTCCCGGGCGGTCCCCCCGGTGGATTCCCGGGTGGACCACCGGGCGGTCCGGGCGGCTTCGGCCCGCCCGGTGGTCCGGGCGGCATTGGTCCGCCGGGCGGTCCCGGCGGCTTTGGTCCTCCTGGCGGCCCTGGCGGTGGCAGTGGCGTCAACCTGGACCCGCTGATCGGCCTCACCGACACGCGGAAACCGCTGCGGAGCAAGCTGCTCGCGGTCCCGGCCCTGCGGGCGAAGTACCTCGAGCACATCCGCGCGATTGCCGAGAAATCGCTAGATTGGAAGGTCCTCGGCCCGGTCGTCGCCCAGTACCGGAAGCTGATCGACAAGGAGGTGGAGGCGGACACCCGCAAGCTTGACCCGTACGAGGCGTTCCAGCGGCTGACTGCAGACGAGGCCCCGGCCAGCCCCGCCCGCGGCCGCGAGATGCCCCTGCGGGCGTTCGCGGACCAGCGGCGGAAGTATTTGCTCGACTACAAGGAGCAGGCGGGGCTGGCTCGTTAGCCGCGACGCGGAGGCTTTGCGGAGCGGAGCGCGTCACCTGGACGTGTCGGGGGCCGCCCTTGAGCGCCCCGGGCAAGCGACGTGACGCGCTCCGCTCCGCAAAGCCTCCGCGTCGCGGCTAACGGTGCAATTGCTGCGATCCGTCAGCACGGGAACAGCATTGGCTGCCCCCCGTGCTAACGTTGTTCTGATGAGCATCGCCATGAAACCACGACCGGCCGTAACAGCCTGGCGAGTCAATCTGGACAGTTTCTTCGCCAGCGGTCATAACGTTTACATCTACTTGAACCCGGGAATTGACCGGTTCGTCTTCATCCCCTCGGACCTGGACCTGTCATTCGGAGGTTACTTCCCGTTCGGGTCACCCGACCAGCAGGCCGAGTTGGGCCTCACCCACCCCTACCCGGGCGAGAACAAGCTGTTAGACCGGCTGCTCGCCATCGCGGACGTGAGCGACAAATACCAATAGCTGCTCAAGGACCGGCTCACGGACGAGCAGAAGTAGCGGCTCGCGACGATCCAGAAGGAGGTGGACGAAAGGTGGACCAGCCCCTGACTGACGAGCAGCGCGCCCAGCTCACGCGCCTGCGCGAGGCCGGCCCTCGGCCTTCCCGGCAAAGAGCCTCCGAAGGGGATCGCCTTTGAGTGTGATTCCGAATGGTGACGTGCTGCGGCACCTGCCGGCCGTGTTCGAGTCCCCGTCACTCTATCGCGGCGACGCGGACACGCCCGCGTTCGAGGTCAAATTCGTCCTGACCGAGGCGCAGGCCGCGGAAGCGGAGCGGCTTTTGCGCCCGAGCCTGGCCGCGGACCCACACGCCGACCCGACCCTCGGCGGTGCCTATCGCGTCACCAGTGTCTACTTCGACACGGCCGCATTCGATGTCTACCGCCGGTCGGAGAATTACCGCCGCCGGAAGTACCGGGTGCGGCGATACGGCACGTCACCGATCGCATTCCTGGAACGGAAATCCAAGTCCGACCAGGAGGTGGAGAAGCGGCGGACCGCGATCCCTCTGGCCGAGCTCGGAGGGCTCGACGGCGCGGCACCGGATGAATGGTCGGGCGCGTGGTTCGTCAAGCAGTTGCGAGACCGCGGGCTCCGACCGGTCTGCCGGATAAGTTACTCCCGCGTCGCCCTGGTCGGGAGTTGCCCGGAGGGGCCGATCCGCGTGACCTTCGACCGGGCGGCCCGGGGGCTGGGCGCTCGCGGGCTCGACCCGGAGCCGGTGGCCGACGGGCCGCCCCTCTTGCACGACGAGGTGGTCGCGGAGTTCAAGTTCCTCGGGGCAATGCCGTCCGTGTTCAAGTGCGTGGTCGAAAGGCTCCGGCTCAACCCTCGGCCGGTGTCCAAGTACCGCCGGTGCGTCGAGGCGGCCGGGCTGGTGCCGGAGGGTGCGAATGCCTGACTGGCTGCGCGAGGCGATCGGGAACGGGGACATCCCCTCCTTCGAGCTGGCCTGCGCCCGAATCGGGCTGGGGTTCATGGCGGGGTTCGTCGTCGCCGGGGTCTACCTGATCGGCATGGGCCGCAAGCGGGACGACACCACCCTGCCCACCACGCTGGTCCTCCTGACCGTGATCATCGCCCTGGTCACGATGGTGATTGGGAGTAACCTGGCCCGGGCGTTCGGGCTGGTCGGCGCCCTGTCGATCGTCCGGTTTCGGACGGTGGTCGAGGACACCCGGGACACCGCATTCGTCATCTTCGCGGTGGTCGTGGGCATGGCGATCGGCGCCGGGTACGCGATCCTGGCGGCCGTCGGCATCCCGGTCGTGCTGCTAGCCGCGGTCATCATGCGGGAGGCACGCAGCGAGGCGCCCGCCCTTCCAGTCCTCGCCATGCTCACCGTCCGCATCGGGCTCGGGCACGACCCGGACGTCCTCCTCGGCAAGACTCTGGAGAAGCACCTGGACGCGATGCAACTCGTCGGCACGGCCACGGCGCGGCAGGGGGCAGCGCTGGAGCTGACGTATGAGGTGCGACTCAAGGCGGCCGCGGGGGTCTTCGCGCTGGTCGCCGAGCTGAACAAGATCGAAGGCGTGCAGGGGGTCGAGTTGCGGCAGACGTAGGCCCGATGACCTAAGCGCACGGACGGAACGGTGCCATTGTCTGACTCCCCCTCTTCCGGCTTTGCGGGGGAGAGGGTCGGGGTGAGGGGGCAAAGGCTGGACGACTCGGAAGGCAGTCTCTTGCCTCAGCGAGCCCTGACCCCCTCACCCCTGCCCCTCTCCTCCGCAAAGCCGGGGGAGAGGGGACCAATTCGCTAAGGTTAAGGGTCTTCGGCGTAGTCCTACTTGGTCGAGCGGCGCAATTCCGCGGCAATTACCCACTCGAGTGGCAACCATGAGGATCACCCTGGCGGTCCTGCTCCTCACCTTTGCGGCGGCCGCACCCGCCCCGGCCGCGGTGGTCGTCAACGAGATCATGTACCACCCGCCGGACGACCGCGACGACCTCCAGTTCGTCGAGCTTCACAACACCGGGGACGCACCCGTCGATCTGGCCGGCTGGCGGCTGAAGGGAGCCAGGTACCAGTTCCCCGCGGGTTCATCGATCGCGGCCAACGGCTACCTGGTCGTGTGCAAGGACGCGAAGGCGTTCAAGCCGCACTACGGGTTCGACGCGATCGGCGAGTTCGAAGGAACGCTCGGCCATAGCGCGGGAGCAGTTGAGCTGATCGACGCGGCCGGCAAGACAGTCGATGTGGTCAAGTACCGGACGCGGGCCCCGTGGCCGGTCGCCGCGGACGGGTCCGGATCGTCGCTGGAGCGCATCTGCCCGACGGCGCCGGCGAGTGTCGAGAACTGGGCCCCATCACCCTTGCCCGAGGGTACACCGCGAGCCGCCGGCACGCCGGGCAAGAAGAATTCGGTTTACGTTTCGCGGCTGCCGCCCGTCGTCTCGAACGTCACCTTCGCGCCGTCGCACGCCGCCCCGGACGAGGAGATCAAGGTCGAGGCCGCGGTCCGCTCGGGCGAGGAACTCAGCGCGGTCGAGCTGCGCTACCGCGTCGCCGGCCCGGGAACCGAATCGGCCGAAACAACGGTCGGGATGACGAAAGGGTCCGCGGGAAAATACGCGGCGACCATCCCAGGCCAGAAAGCGGGTCGGATCATCCGATTCCGCGTCCGGGCGGCCGACGCGAAGGGCACCGAGCGGTTCTTTCCGAGCCCCAACGAGCTGCGACCGGCGCTATCCGTCTACGTTCATGACCAGTTCCCGACGGCGAAAGTGCCGCTCGGGTTTCTCATCGACGTCGGCACCGCGGAGTTCCGAGCCGCCCAGCGCGGCGGCGGGTTCCGGTTCGGCGGCGGCCAGATCATGCCGAACCCGCCCGCCCGCGGGCGGTCGGCGTTCGTCTACGTCGATCCGAAATCCGGTAAGCCGGACCTCTCCGACTTCATCTCCGCCCCGCTCCGCACCTCTGGGTGGAAGGTCCGGTTTCACAAAGACCACCCGCTCGGCGACATGACGACGATCAATCTCATTTACGAACCGATCGACCGGATGGTCCTGGCCGAGCCGCTCTCCTACGAGGTGTACCGCAAGGCCGGCAACGTCGCCCCGCGGACCGACTTCGTCCGCACCTGGATCGACGGCCGGCCGATCGGGTTCCAGCTCCTCATCGAGCAGCCGAACAAGGCGTTCCTCCGGCACGCGGGGCTCAAGGCCGACGGCAACATGTACAAGGCCAACTGGATGGGCCGGTCCGTCGTCGAGCGGCACGAGAAGAAGACCAACACGAACACCGGGCACGACGACGTGGTGCAGGTGATCGACCGGCTCAACAAGTCCAGGGGCGATGAGCAGTGGGCGGTGATCAAGAAGGAATTCGACGTCGAGCAGATGATCAACTTCTACGCCGTGCACGTGCTGGTGTCCGACTGGGACGGGTTCTTCAACAACTACTTCGTCTACCACGACGTCGGCGGGACCGGCAAGTGGACGATGTACGCGTGGGACCAGGACAAGACCTGGGGCCTGCACGACGGCGTCGGCGGGTACGACGTGTTCACCGACATGCCGCTCAGGTTCGGCATGGCGGGGGACC